>JBOGJO010000141.1:0-17917 GCA_050747885.1 Thermoanaerobaculia bacterium | reverse complement strand
GAACCGAAAATCCGCATCCACGCCGCTCTCGGCCGCCGAGAGAAGAGCATCCACGCCCTTGGAATTTTCGAGCCGGCCCGCGTAGAGGAAAACCGGGCGCTCCGGCGGCTCGTTCCGAGCGGGGGCTTCCGGAACAAAGTGCGGAAGCACCTCTGCCGGGCGGTCGATCCCCTCGGCGCGATGCTTCTCGAGAGTGAAGCGGCTGGGCGCCAGGAGGAGATCGATGTTCGCCAGCCCCTTCCGAAGAGAATCGCCGGCGCGCCACAACTGGGGAGGCCGTCCCGAGAGGATCTGGCACGAGAAACACGTCTTTCGATCGCAAAGCCGTGATCTGTTTTTCCAGAACACGTGCATCGGACAAATGAGCCAGTGCTCGTGAAGCGTATAGAGGCGCACGCGAGCCCTCCCCATCCCCAGAACGCCCGGACCCCCGACGAGGGACACGTTGTGAAAGTGCACGACGTCGAATCCCCGCCCCAGCTCCTCCTGGATCCGAGCGCGCTTGAGGCCGGGAAGCCCGGTCGCCTGCGTCACGATCGGCGAGAGCGGGCCGAGCGCGCTTCGCAGGCGGACCACGCGCGGGCCGCCGCGCTCCTCGCGATCCGCAGCAAAGCTCGATCCCCCGCAGATCCGGAAGGCATCGTGGCAGCAAAGGACCGTCACGCGGTGACCTCGATCGACGAGCGCTCGGGAGAGGCGTTCCACGTAGCGGCCGTCTCCCCCGAAACTCTCCGGGGGATAGAACGTCGTCACCATTGCGAACGACAGGGCCGGGGCGCCCGCGCTCACGAAGCGGCCTCTTCGGCGGCCCGCTCGACACGCTTTGCCGCCTCCTCCCAGCTCAGGAGGCGGACTGTTTCGCGCGCCCTTCGGGCCAGGTCGAGACGGACGGCCGCGTTGTCGCGAACGAGCTCCAGCAGCCGGGTCAGCTCGCGGGCGTCGCGGGGATCGAAAGTCAGAGCCGCGTCGCCGAGGAATTCCGCGGGCGCGGTGGAGCGGGACACGATGACCGCCGTCCCCGCGGCGGCGGCTTCGACCGCGGGCAACCCGAAGCCCTCGTCCAGCGACGGAAGAACGAGGGCGAGAGCTCCCGCATAAAGATCGCGAAGCTTTTCGTCCGCGAGGTCCCCCGCGAATACCACCCGCTCTTCGAGGTTTCCGGACCGAAGCTCGCCGGCGAGATCTCCCCGATGGAAAAGGTCGGTTCCGAAAGGCCCGGCCAGGACCAGGTCGGCGCCCGACACGCCGGAAAACGCATCGAGGAGCAGAGGCAGATTCTTGTGCGGCGAAAGGCCCCCGACGAACAGGAAATACGGCCGCGGGCGGCCCGAAGGACCGGGAGGCTCGAAGAAGACGGGGTCGGCCGCCTCGGGAGCCACCGTGATTCGGGCCGGATCGACCCGGTAGATTTCGGCGATCCCGCGCCGGGAGTGCTCGGAAACCGTGAGGATCCGGCGGGCGCGCCGCACGGCCGTTCGAGTCTTCCACCTCCACCGCCGGGCCGCCGCCCGGCTTTCGAAGACGAGACTTGGAAACCTTTCGGCGGTCACGTCGTGAAGAACGATGATCTCCCGCGCCCGGCGCACCGGAACGTACGTGTGGGGGGAAGGGAACAGCAGGGCATCGAAGCGCGCGCGGGCGAGCGCCCGGCTCATTCGGAACATGTCACCCATCGAGCGGCTTCGGTTCGCCGCGGCCCCGCTTGCCGCCGAAAACCGGCTCTCGACCACGACCACGGGAGCGTCCCGGGGCGCCGGAGAGCTCTCGGCGGTCTCGGAGTCGAGGACCAGCACCCACTCGTGGCGGCCGCGCGAAACGAGCGCGCGATGCAGAGAGCGCAGGTAGCGGCCGTAGCCGCGAGGGTTCGCCCAGGAGCCGCCTTCCAAGCCAAATCGCATCCGTTGCGCCATTATCGGCCAAGAGCCCCGGACACTAGACGATTTTGAGCGTGGAGTCTCCCTCGCCGACCAGATAGCCGACGAATTCCGCGGCGGTCCAGACGCCGAGAAAGAAAAGAAGCAGCGGCAGGGAGCGCGCAAGGCCGCGCCCGTAGCCATGGCCGCGCCGGGACGCCACGCGCCGAAGCACGCGGACCGTCAGGAGCGGGAGCAGCAGCGGAGAACCGGCGACAAACAGCAGGCGCCGCGCCAGCGAGAAGCTGCGGGCGCGCATCCCGGCGTAGGAGCGCGCGAGGTGCCAGCGCTGGTGAGTGAAATGGGCAAACGAGAACGGTTTCGCGTGAATCACCTCGGCTCCGCGCTCACAGCGGAACTCGAAGCCTTTTTCCGCGAGAGCCGCGTGGAGAAACGTCTCCCAGAGGCCGCGGTAGAAGAGGTCGCCGAGCGCCTCGACGGCCGACCGCTTGTAGGAGGAATTGTTCCCGGGAAGGCTTGGCACCGGGCCTTGGGGCATCGGCGTCATGTGCTCGTTGTATTCCGTGAAAAACGCGGCCCAGTCGACCGCCGAGAAGCATCCGTTCGTGACGGAGCCTCCGACCACGGCGGCCGGCGATTCGTGGCCGCGAAGCATCGCTTCCAGCCACGTCGGCACGACGTTCGTGTGGTCTTCGAGCACCGCGATGATCGGGGCTCGGGCTGCCCGAAACCCCCTCGCGCGCATCTGCGGGATCGTCAGGCCGGGCCCGGGGACGACGACGGTCCCGGGAAACTCTCGCGCCAGCGCGGCGGACGCGCCGGGTTCGGCGACCCGGTCGACCACGATAATCTCGATTTCCCGCGACCGCGGCTGCGAAAGCAGCGCCCGAACGCAATGTCGAAGCAGATCGAGCTCGTTGACGGCAGCAATGACGACGGAAAGAGCCGGAACGGCAGGCGGGGCGGTTTCCATCCGCGGACGCTAACACACGGGTCAGAACACGCGGGAAGCGCTGTCGCCTCCGCCCGCGGCGCATCCCAGCGCCTCGCCGACCGCCCAGGCGCCCTCGGCGGCCAGGAGCAGAGGAAGAGCCTCGACCAACGGCCGGCGGGCGCCCGGACGGGACCACACCGCCCGGGCGATCCGTCCCGTCAGCAGGAATGGAAGGACCGGAGCGAGAAGAACGCGCCATCGGCTCGACTCCCGAAGCCCGGCGTACGCCCGCCCGTGATCCAGTCGCTCCCGGCAAAACTGGAGAAAGGGAACCTCGCGAACGTGGCGCACGAGCGCGCCGGGCGAGGCGAAAAACTTCGTCCCGGACGCGCGCATCCGCCGGTGAAGGAAGTGCTTCCAGAACCCTCGGGACCAGTCGCTTCGAAAGCGCTCGAGCAGCGCGCTCGAATAGGAAACGTTGTTGACGGGGAGCTCCGTCACTTCGGGCGTCAGCGGCGGCAGGAAAGCGCCGTACTCGAAGTAGAACTCGGCGAGCGAAGCGCTCCCTCCCGTTCCGCCGTAGAGCACGGGGCCCCCCACGACCGCGTCCCCGCCGGCGCGAGCGTGGCCCTCGAGGAGGGAACGTCCCCATCCGGGCTGTGCGATCGCCCATGGCTCCACGAGAGCGACGACGGCGCCGGCCGCTTCGAGGATCCCGGCGGCTCGCAGCGCCGCGGCGTTGCACCCCGCCGCGAGCGGCAATCGGCGGATCCGCGGAGACGCGGGCGCCTCGAGAGCCGACCCATCGGTCGACGAGTCGGCGAGGAGGATCTCCCCCGCAACCTCCGACGTCGAGGCGAGGAGGGCGGCGACCGCGTCGGCCGCCCGCGAGCAGCCCGTGCTCACCGGGACGACGACGGAGAGGTCAGGACGGCCCACGGACGTATCCGGCGGCCTCGCCCGCCGACCACACACAGAGAAAAAGGAACACGATCGGCCAGGCTCGGCGGAAATCTCGCCCGCGCCCTCGCGACGAGGCCCGGCGCCCGATCCGTCGAAGCAGGACGAAGGGAACCAGCGGAGAAGCGGCCGCGCGAAGCATTCGGCCGCCGCGGGAAAGACGACCGGCCCGGTGGGAGCCGCTCCGCATCCCATGGCGAATCCGGTTCCTGCAGAACGCGGCGACTCCCGCGCCCGAAACGTGTTTCAACGCGATTCGCGAAGTCATCTTCAAGCGTCCGCCGTTGCGGCGGAGGACCGGATCGACCTCGGTTTCCCAGAAGCCGAGCTTCCAGATCTCGCGACACGACTCCAGATCGGACCTCCGGTACGCGGCGTTGTCGCCCGGGAGCCCGTCGGCGTCTCCTTCCTCGAACGGACGCAGGTACGAAGAGTAGCGGCACAGGTGCACGGCGCGGCCGACCAGGTCGAGCTCCGCGCCCGGTTCGATCGCTCCCCCGACTCCCGCGAGCCGTTGCGCCATCTCGCTCCGAATCCCATCCGCCCAACCGGGCGCGGCCTCCATCGATCCGACGGTCAGAGCCACGATTTCGCCGGACGCCCTTTCGATTCCGCGGGCCCAAAGCTCCGGAACGAGCGTTTCGGCGCTCCCCTCTTCGATCAGGACCTCGTCGCCTCGCCCGGGATCGAGCTGCGACCGGAAGGAATCGACGCAGCCGGCCGCCGGCCGCAGACCGCCTCCGAAGGCCACCACGACGGAAATCGATCCCGGCGCGCTCAACGCGCGCATCCCTCTGGCCGCTTCCGAAAACCGGCTCCGGCCACGAGCGCGAGGAACGGAATGATCGGGACTCGGAATCGGCCGTAATACTCCGGTCCCGAAACGAGAAGGAAGTAACCGACGACCGACAACGCCGACAGCACGACCGGGCGCAGGCCGGGGTTGCGCGCCGCGGCGATCCCCCGGAGAAAGGCCGCCGCGAGGAAGATGAGAAAAACGCCTTCGAAAAGGTTCTCGCACCGCGCTGCGTTGGCGGGCTCGCGCGATGCGCCCCGGGACAGCCAGTGCGGCTCCGGGCCCACCGGAATTCCGACGAGCTGGAACAAGGGGCGCTCGTCCGGACCAAACGTCCGGGCCCACGCCTTGAGTGTCAGCCGGGCGAGAGTCCCCGGATGGTGCCAGAGGACCGAGAATCCCTCTTTTCGCATGCGCGCCGTGGCCGACGGATCGTTTTCGCCCGGCGGGTTCGCGGGCGGCTCTTCTTCCCGGCCCTGACGGGCGTCGAGCACCTTCTCCGCGCGGTGGTAGTAGAGGTTGACCGACGCGACCGAGCTGACGGTGAACGACCCGGCCGCCGCGGCGTTGTGGATCATCCACGGTACGACGACCGCCGCGCTCGATCCGACGACCAGAACCGCCATCCGAAGCCGGCGGCCGGCCGACAACACCAGCGGCAACCCGAGCGCGATCGGCCGGCAGAGGATCGCGAGACCGAGCAGCGCTCCCCCCCGAAGGGACCGCGCGACGGTCGATTCCCGCGCGCTCCCGCCCAACGATTGGAACGCCAGGAGCAGGAGCGCGACGAAAAGCGCTTCGCTCAGCAGGAAATTCGCGTACGCCGCCGATCCGAGGTCGAGAGCGACGAGAAGGGCCGCCACGTCCGCGCCGCGGCGCGAAACGCCGCGCTCGAGAGCGATGGCGCGGACCAGAATCACCGCCAGAACGGAAAGAAAAACTCCCGCGAGCGTTCCCGCCGAGGGAAGCGGGAGCCCCATTCGGGCGAGCCCGGCGAGAAAGGAGGGGTAGACCGGCGTGCGCAGGATCTCCGGACGAAACGGCGGCCGCGCATCGCGGGAAAAAGGGCCGCCCGCGGCGAGGTTCCGGGCGAGAACCAGATAATCGAAAGAGTCGGGAACGTAAAGCCGGCGCCCGGGCGAAGCCGCGAGAAACAGCGCGACGCGAAGGGCGATGCCGATCGAAATCGCGGCGGCAAAAGACGGCCGGGGAACGCGCACGTCAGGCCGCCCGAGCTCGGAGAAGAACGGTCACGCCTCCGTCGCCCACCGTCGCGGGAAAGCTGCGGACCTCCCGAAAATCCCGCTCGATGCGCCTTTCGAGATCCGGAAAATCGAGGCGCAGGGCGCGCCGAAACGTGACCAGGAGCCAGACCGTCCGCCCGCCGGCGCGGCTCTCGAGAGCGTCCAGGTCGCCGACATTGTCCACGTCGAAAAACTCTTTACCCTCCCGAAGCCCGTTTGGCGGACCATAAAAGCGAAGCCCCCATTTCGCGAGGTAGACGGCGCCGAGGGCGTCGCCGTTCGAGCGTCGCGCTTGGACCCAGGCGAGGCTTTCCCGCGTCGGCTGTTTCGGCGTCGAATAGTAGGCGGGCAGAGAAGCGATCGAAAGCCCGCACAGAAGAGCGCACGCCGCCGCCGGAAGCACCCCGGAAACCGGCCGGATGCCGAAAAACCTCGCCGCGATCTCCGCGGGAATCGCGACCGCGAGCAGGCAGCCGGCCGGGACGGCCCACAAAAAGAACCGGGGCGAGAAACGGAGTCCCGCGAGAAGGAGGAAGGCCGCGGTCACGACGAGGGGAAGGACCAGGACCGACAGCGACACGGGATGGCTCCGGAAATAGAGCCAGAGCCCGGGGAGAACGAACGCCGCAGCGACCAGCGCGACCGGGACCAGACGGCCGCCGAAGCCCGCCGCGATCCCGCGCGCGAGCTCGAGGGCATGGTCGCGAGCGAACGGCGCGTACCCGACCGACGGCCGCGTGTACACGCTTCCCAGATAGACGTACACCTGAGGAATGATGCTCGCGTAGACGTGAAAGCACAGGAGACCGAGGGTCCCCCAGATGCACGCGAGTTTTGCGGCCGTCGGACCGACTCGCTTTCCCTGCCGCCGAAGGCTCCAGGCCACGGCGAGCGCCGAGGCGACCTGGCCCGCGACGAGGAAGAGGCCGTAGAGCACCGTCGCAACCGCGAGGAGCATCGCCGCGAGGTAGGCCGCCCAGTCTCGCGGCCGGTCGCTCGAGAGCGCTCGAAGAAAGAATCCCGTGCCGAGCGAAGACCAGAAGAAGAGACCCGTGTATCCCCTCGCGTTCTGCGAAAAGAAAATGTGGTGGTACGAAACCGAAAGGAGGAGCGCCGCCATCAGCGCCTCGCGGGACCGAAGCACGCGGCTCGCCAGAAAATAGAGCGCGGGGACTCCGGCGATTCCCAGCAGCACCGCCGGCAGGCGGATCGCCCACTCCGCCGGCCCGAAAAGCGCGATCATCGCCTTCACCGCGAGCGTGTTGAGAAGATGGTTGTTCGAGCTCGTGTAGGCGGTCAGAACGTGGAATGCCGAGACCCTGCGATAGTCGAGAACCGTTGTGATCTCGTCCAGCCAGAGATCCGAAGAGACTCTCCAGAATCGCAGCGCCGCCGCCAGGATCGTGATGCCGGCGAGCCAGAGACGGGGATGCGCCACGGCGCGGCCGATTCGGGGCTCGGGATCGAGCCGCTCGCCCTCCGGAATGGAGAAGATCTTCCGTTCCCGAGACACCGCGAGGAGAAGAAGTCCCTCGACGGCAAACGCGAGCCGAACGAGTGTTGCCCCGCTGACCGGGGCCGGGGGCAGATTCTCCTTCGGCTTCGGAAGGGACGCGTACCAGCCCGTCGGAAGAAAAAGCGCGACCGCGAACAGCGCGACCGCCAGCGCCGGGAGAAAGGTCCTAACCCGCATCGGAGGAGGGCCGGCGCCGCCGCGGCTGGATCAGGTTGCGAAACAGACACCACACGAAAATCGGCCATTCGCGCCAGATGTTGATGTGGCTCCGGCCAAAGCGGCGGACGTACTCGTGGGCGGGAACGTTGACGACCCGGTAACCGAGCCGGATCGTCTGGATCACCATTTCCTGCTCCATCGTGTGCCGGTTCTCGCGCAGCGGAAGAGCGAGAACCACGTCGCGCCGGATCGCGCGGAACCCGTTGAGCGTGTCGGTGAGCTCCACGCCGAAGCGCTTGTTGATGGCGATGTTCATCGAGATGTTGCCGATCGTTCGGATCAGCTGGCCCACGTTGACGGCCAGCTCGTCGCTTCCCCCGGCGAACCGGCTGCCAACGACGAGGTCCGCGCGGCCTTCGCGGATCGGCGCGACGAGCCTGGGAATGTCGGCGGGATCGTGCGAGCCGTCGGCGTCCAGAAAGACGACGACCTCGCCGGTCACGAGCGCGAGACTCGCCCGAACGGCCGATCCCTTGCCCCGGCCCGGATCGAGCTCCACGCGGGCTCCCGCCGATCGGGAGATTTCCGCCGTCCGATCCCGGGAATGGCCGTCCATCACGAGCACTTCGTGGACGAGGGCCCGCACGGACTCGACGAGCGGACCGATCGTCCCCTCCTCGTCGCGAGCAAGAATGACGGCGGAAAGACGGGAATCCAAGGGCGAGATAGTAACCGAAGCGACGGTCTCGGAGGCGAGCCGCGGGCCGCCGAGTTAGGATCGTTTCCCCATGAGACAACGCGGTGAGAGGACCTCGGCAGGAGCGGTCGCGGCGGCTGCGTTTCTCCTTTCCACGGCCGTCGTCGCCTGGGAATTCCTTCTTCCTCTGCGAAAATGATTCGGAACGGTCCTGCTCCAGACCTCGCGCCTGGCCAGCGACGGCATCCTCAACGCCGGCATCCTGGAGTGGGTCTACGGAGCGCTCCGGTCGCCCGGAGTCTCGGTTTTCGATTGGACCGCGGGGTTCCCGCTCTCGAACACCCTCGCGGGAGGCGAGAACCTGCTCGGATGGCAGCTGCTCTACTTCCCGCTGAGGCGGGCCGGCACGGGGATCGATTTCTCTTACAACGTCCTCCTCCTGTCTTCTCTCGTCGTGTCGTGCGTCGGCGCGGCCCTGCTCGCTCGCCGCTTCGGCGCCGGAACGGCGGGCGCCCTGCTCTCGGGCATCGTCTTCGCTTTTGCGCCCTTCCACGTGAACCACCTCCTCCACCTCCAGACGATGGCCGCCGCCGGCCTGCCCTTCGTCTTCCTCTTCCTCGATCGGTATCTGGAAACGGCTCGTCCCACCGACGCCGCCGCGTTCGGCGCCGCCGCGGTTCTGACGGCTCTCTGTTCCTGCTATTTCGGGGTCTTCCTGGTGCTCATGATCCCGATCTTTCTCGTCCTCGATCGACTCGTTGTGCGCCGGCTCGACGCCGCGCGCCTCGCGGGGTTTGCGCTCACCGGATCGATCGCGGCGGCGCTCCTCGTCCCGGTTGCCGCCCATTACATGGAGTTCGAAGGAGAATTCGGTTTCACCCACTCGCTCAAGATCGCCGGGCGCTTCTCGATGCAGATCTCCTCGTTCACGCGGCTGCCGGATTGGACAGGCCTCTGGTCCGGAACCGCCCTTGCGCGCGGCCGCGACCTCTCGTCCGGATTCCCCGGAGTCGCCGCAGCCGTTCTTCTCGTCGTCGGCATCTTCGGGTTCGGCGCCTCGAAAGGCGAGCGATCCCGCCAAACGGCGCTCGCCGGCATCGCGCTGGCGGCCGCGGCGTTCGCCCTCGGACCCGTTCTTCATGTCCGGGCGGGCCACCCGATTTCCCTTCCCTCCTGGATCCCCCTTCCGGGCCGCATCTTTCGGCTCGTCCGCGCCGTGCGCTGGCCCATGAGGATCTATTTCTTCACGCTCTTGATCACGGGGGTTCTCGCGGGGCTCGGCCTCACCCGACTGCTTCGAAACCGCGGCCGCGCCGTCCGGCGGACGATCGCAGCGTCCATCCTGGCGTTCGTCCTGCTGGAATATCGTCCCCGAGCCGGCCACGTCCTCGAACACTCCTCGGCTGTGCCGCCTCCCCTTCAGATGTCCGACGCTTATCCCTTCCTCGCCTCGGAAAAAGACCTTGGGGGGGTCGTCGAGCTGCCGGTCGCGGAGCCCGACGGGTACCGCACCCCGTTTCTCACGCGCTCCACGTTTGCCAGCGCGGGTCACCGGCGGAGGGTCGTCGCGTTTTTCGGCGGGGTCCCGCTTCCGCCGGTCGACAATCTCCTTGCGGCCGCCCTGCGACTGCCGAGCCCCGCGTCCCGGAGGTTTCTCGCTTCCAGCGGAGTCGACCGCCTCGTCATGCACCGCGAGTGGATGCCGCCCAATGTCGGCGAACGGCTCTGCGGCGAGCTTCGCCGCGCGGGCTATCGCCCGCTTTTCGAAGGGCGCGAGGCGACGGTTTTCGACCTCGGCCGTCAGGAAGCCGGAGGAATCTCCACCGTCTTGCCGGATTCCGCCGAGAGGTAGGCGGCAAAGACCACGCGCAGGATTTCCCGGGCATGTCGGGCGGCCTCGGCGCCGGTCCGGCCTTCGTCCAGACGCCGGAGAAAATCGGCGAGGTGAGACGCCGTCGCCGACGCGAATTCGGGACGGGGCGATCGCGACAGCACGCGCGACCGGCCGCGCCTTTCGACGCGGGCTTCTCCTCCGCGGACATAGCTTGCCTTCATCTGCGGCCGGCCGAGGCTGCGGACCCAGTCCAGGGAAAACCGCGCGACACCGCCGAGCGAGAGGCGAATCGAAGCCTCGGTTGCGTCCAACCGCATCTCGAGGTAGCGCTCCGGAGCGTGCGAAAGGCGATGGAGGTTGAGAGTCGCGACTTTCCCGCCGGCAAAGCGAAGCGTCAGGACCACGAGAACGTCGGACTCCACGCCCTGGGGAACCCTGGGGATGTTCGCCGATACCGCCTCGGGAATCGAACCGAAGAGAAAGCAGACGAGGTCGAGCGCGTGCGTACCGAACTCGTAGAGCGTCGAGCGGAGGAGTCCCGCGCGCCAGTTCTTCTCGAACGACGGCGGGTGATACATCTGCTGCCAGACCTGGATCTGGTACGGCTCTCCGAATTCTCCGCTTCTGAGCCGGCGCTCGGTTTCGCGGTAGATCGTCATGAAACGATACTGATTGTTGACGGCGAGGAGCCTTCCCGACTTCTCGGCGAGGTCGATCAGAGCGTCGGCCTCGTCGATCGTCGTGACGAACGGTTTCTCGCACAGCACGTGGGCGCCCGCCTCGAGCGAGGCGCGCACGTGCTCGAAGTGAAGAGACGGAGGCGTGCCGACGATCACGATCTCCGGCCTCTCCGCCGCCAGAAGCTCCTCGACGCGCCGGTACACGCGCGGCACGCGGTTTCGGGCCGCTGCCAGGCGTTCATTCTCCGGGTCGACTTCCGCCGCGCCCACGAGGCGAAGACCCGCCAGGCCCGCGATCGCCGGCAGATGGATTCGGCGGGCCACTCCCCCCAGGCCGATCAGGCCGACGGTCCGGACGCTCACGCTGACCTCCTTGCGGACGAGGCGGTTTTGCGCCCCCGCAGAATCTGAACGTCGCCGACCGGCATCCGGAACGGAAGCCGGCAAACGACGGCGTCCGCGGCGCGCTCGACGACGTCGAGAAGAGAGTTGACCGGCCCCGCGGGGACCCGGGTCGCGAGACCCGATTCTCCGCCCTTCGAATGGCCGGCCTCGCGGGCTCGAAGCCGGCCGAGGAGCGCGAGCGCCGGGTGCAGAAGGCGGTGGCGCTCGATTCGGAACCCGGCGGCTCGAACGATCGAGGCAAGGCTCGACGGACCATACCGGCGATGCAACGCCTCGGCGCCCGCGATCGGAGCTCCGACATTCGCGCGAACCAGAAGAACACCCCCGGGTTTGAGCACTCGGTACGCCTCCTCGAGAGCTCTTCGGTCGTCGCCCTCGGGGAGATGCTGCAGGACGTCGTGCAAAACGACGAGGTCCTGCGTTTCCGCCGCGATCGGAAGCGCCGACACGGAGCCCTGCGCCAGCCGGACGAGCCCTTTTCCCCGCCGGGCGCGGACGAGGGCCTCGGCCGCGACGTCGATACCGACCGAGCGGCCCAGAAACCCCCGCTTCCCCATCGCCGCGAGAAACCCGCCGGTTCCGCAGCCGGCGTCGAGGACCGCCGCCTTTCGCGACACGCCGGACGCCCAGGAGAGAGCCGCCCGCCGAACCGACCGGCACCACCAGTGGCGCCGCTCGAGATCTTCCAGGCGATCGTAGTAGGGGGCGGTGAGGATCCTCGGGGCCCCGTTCATGCCGCAACGCCCCGAAGCGCTCGGACGACTTCGCGCTCGATGAAGACGAACATCACGAGCTCGGACACAATCGCGGCGGCCGCGACGCCCCGCAGCCCGTACGGGCGGATCCAGAGAACGTTCAAGACCACGTTGACGATCGCGGCCCAGATCGTCGCCGGCAGGGTGCGCCGGGCCAGCTTGAGGGCGAAAAGAGCGTTGCGGTACTGGGCACGAACCCCCACCACGGCCGACGCCACGACGAGGACCCTTAGGGTGAACACGCTTTCGGCGTAGGCCGAGCCGAACGTCGCCCGCAGCAGGAACGGAGCGGCGGCAACCACCGCGACCGATCCCGCCGTCCAGGCGAACGCCGTCGTTCGAACGGTCTTCATCAGGGCCGCGCGCAGCATGGCCGGATCGACCGCGGATCGCGCCATCGCCGGGAAGGATGCGGTCGCATAGGACGCGCCCAGCATCGTGAGCGCGCCGGCGATTCGCCCGGCGGCCCGGTAAAGACCCACGTGGCGGTCGTTCAGGAAAAATCCCAGCATCACGACGTCGGCGTTGTAGGCCACCAGGCTCGCGAGAGCGGCCGCGCCGATGGGAAGAGCTTCGGCCCAGATGGAGCGGAAATCGACGGCAGGCCGTCCGGCGGCCGGGAGGCCGCGAAAGCCCCGAATCGCGATGAAGCCGAGGATTCCGGCCGCGACACCGCCGCCGATCGCGACGAAGACCGGGACCCGAAGAAGTTGCGTCCGTTCGCGCACGAACAGGAACACGCCGGCCGCGTAGACCGCCTGCCCCAGGATGCCGACCGCGGCCAGCCACTTCATCCTCTCCGTCCCCTGGAACACCCAGGCCAGGGACACCGCCTCGATGAACGTCGTCAGCAGGGTGAGGAGCAGGAGGCCCCGCATTTCGGCGAACCGCGGCACGAAAAAGGTCGCGGCCGTGAGGGCGGCCGCCCCGAGGAACGCGAGGGCAAGGCGGATCGAGACGATCGACCGGGCGATTGCCGGCGCATGGAGAGGATCCACGGCGACCCGGCGGGTGCCCACGATGTTCAGGCCGAACGTGGAGACCGAGGTCAGGTACAGGACCACCGCCGTGGCCAGCTCGAGCCGGCCAAACAGAGAGGGACCGAGCACCCTCCCGAGATGGACGTACGCGAGAAATGAAAAACCGCGCGCCGCGACCTCGCCGATGCCGAGCACCGTCGCGTTTTGCAGAACGCCCTTGCTGTCGAATCTCCCCGAGATCGTCTCGGCCACCTCTTCCTGGCGAAGCATTCCGAGGGCAAACGAGACGCCGCAAGCCAGGTAGTACGCCAGATGGAACGGCGCGACTCGGACCGCAAACGTCATTCCGCGCTCTTTCGCGAAGAAGCGAAGGACGTCACCCCCCGCCAGAAGCGCCGTGGCCAGCGCCGCGCCCGCCGCGAGGAAGAGCGGAGGGAAAAACGGTCCGGCCGCGAGACACAGGAAGCCGAGAATCGTCGCCGCGACCCCGACCCGGTGGCGGGTCCCGAGGTTGAGATCCCTCGGCATTCGGCCGGTCGCAAGGATCAATTCCGTCCAGGGCATGCCGCGGTCCAAAACGTCGCTTCGCCAGACTCCGCGCGCCGTCCATCGCTTCAGGTGGCTTCCCTGGGCGTCCTTGACGAGCCGGATCCGCCGACCGGACGCATGAAGACGACTGCCGAACTCGATGTCCTCGATGCTCGGACGCCGGTAGAGCGCCGCGTCGAAGCCGCCCACGGCCTCGAACGCGCGTCGCCGCACGGCGCCCAGTCCCGCCCAGAACGTTTCCGCGTCCTCGGACGCCCTTTGGTGAACGAAGTGATGAAGCAGGTTCTTGTACTGACTCGCGAGGTTCCTCCTTGCCGGATGCCGGTCGTACGAGCCGAACGCGGCGTCCACGCCGGGGTCGTCCTCCAGGGCCGCGACGAGGGCGCCGATCGCGTCGGGAAGAACGCACACGTCGGAATCCACGAAAACCAGGATCTCGCCGCGGGAGGCGGCCACGCCCTCATTGCGGGCTCCTCCCGGACCGAGACGCTCGGGCAGCTCGAGGACCCGGACGCCGAAACGGCGCGCAACCTCCGCCGTTCCGTCCCGCGAACCGCCGTCGTCCACGACGAGGATTTCGAGGGGAGCGAATTTCGAGTTTCGAAGGGCCTCGAGGCAATTCGGAAGATAGGCCGCGGCGTCGCGCGCGGGCACGATCACGGAAACGGTTTTCGGCGGATCGCTTCGCAAACTTCGCTATACTACCCGCCCTTTGGTGGCCGGAGCTTCGACGAAACCGTGACTGCAAAATCGCGCGGGTTGTCCTGGGCCGTCCTCGCCGGCGCGGGAACGGTTCTGGTTCTGGTCGCGCCTCTGGCCGGTCGATACGCCCGGAAGCTCGCGTTCTCGCTCGGTCCTTCCCGGCTCGCGGCGGGCGTTTTCGCGGGCGCGCTGCTCCTGGGCGCCCTCGCGTGGGCTCTGGCGCGATTCCCGCGGATTACCGCCCTCGCCCTGGCCTTCGTCGCGTTCGTTCAGATCGCCGCGACGGGCAACCTGGCCGCGTTCTCGGAGGCGGCAGCGCTGCTGGGATGCGTCGTACTCCTCGGCGACGCGGCGACCCGCGTCGTTGCCGGGGAGAATCCGGGAGCCCGGGACTGGCCGGTGACGCTCGCCGTTGGCGCGGCCTGCGCCAGCCTTCTCGTTCTCGTCCTCGCCGAAACCGGCGCCCTCCGTCCTTCCGTCCTGGGAGCTCTCGCGGCGGCGATCCTCGCGGCCCGGTGGCGGAGAATCGCCGCGCTCGCGAGCTTCCGTCGAAAATCGCCCGATGGGAACGGGCCGCCGGCTCCGGCCTCCCTTCGCGCTGTCTGGCTCGCGCTCTCGGTCGCCGCCCTCGCGGTCGTCTGGCTCCGGGTGCTCGCGCCCGACGTGTCCTGGGACGCGCTGGCGTACCACCTTCCCGAAGCGCGCGACGTCGCGCAGCGGCTTCGTGTGGACGTCGTGCCGGACCTCTTCCCGCAGTCTCTTCTCTGGCGAATCCACGAAACATTCCTGTCCCTGGGTTTTTTCCTTCCGCAGGGTGAACGCGTCGTGCAGTTCCTCAACTTCGCCTTCGGTCTCGCCGGAATCGGCGCCAGCGTCCTGCTCGCGCGGCGCGTGGGATCGGGCGCGAGCGGACCGCTCGTGCTGCTCGCGCTGACCGGTTTTCCCGTCGTCCTCTTTCAGCTCCACTCTTCCTACGCCGACTGGCCGGCCGCCACGTTCGTCGTCGCTGCCGCGGCCGAGTTCGCCGCCAGCCGCGGCCATTCCCGCCGGGCGTGGCTCGGGGCCTTCCTCTTTGGAGCCGGAGTCGCCGCAAAGCCTTTCGCCCTGTGCGCCGCGCCCGCCCTTGCGGTGCTCTTCGCGAGACGAGGACACTGGCGGCCCGGAAGGATCGCGGCCGCGATCGCCCTGTCGCTGCTCCCGGTGGTTCCCTGGATGGTCTGGAGCGCGCGACATTCCGGTTCGCCTCTCGCGCCCGTGATCTCGCATTCCGGGAACGCGGTCGAGAGCCTGCCGGGAGGGCGGCTCGCCTCCGGTCCGGCCGGCGCGCCGTCTCGCGCCCCCGGGGACGAGGCCGACGGCGAGGAAAAAAAGTCGCTGGGAGAATTCTTCCGCCTTCCCTACGACCTCACGTTCCACTCGAGCCGATTTCAAGGGTTCCGGGACGGATACTTCGGCCTCCTCGCCCTCGTGCTCGCCGTCGGCGTTGCGGGATGGAAACCCGTGCCCGCCCTGCTCTTCGCATTCTCCGCGGCGGCGGCCCTTCTCCCCTGGTACTTCGGGCCGTCCCCCTCGGTCCGCTATCTCTTCCCGATCTATCCCCTGTATGCGGTCTTCATGGCCGTGGGGATTTCCAGCGGGACCGGCCGATTCGCCGGCAAGGCGGGGCTCGCCGCCGGAGCGGCGCTGGGCGCCTGCGTGCTCGCTTTGCCCGTCGGATTCGATCCGAAGCCCCGCGAGATCCGAGCCGCCTTCGGACAAATGAGCCGCGAGCAGGTCCTCGACGCCGCGATTCCCTCGTACCGGCTCTGGGCCCTGGTGCGCCGGGAGGACCGGGCCGTTCTCATCGGCGAGTACGACCGGTTCCATTGCCCCGCTTCGCTTGCCTACCGAATCAAATACATCCCCGTTCGCTACTGGGGCGACGACCCTGCCCTCTGGAAAATCGGGCTGCGCCGTTACGGAATCACCGTCGTCGTGATTTCGTCGTCGGCGAAGGATCACGCCGGCCTCATCGGCGACCTCGTCGAGAGCGGCGACCTTCGCCTCGTCGCAAAGAATCGCGGAACGGCTCTCTACCGCGTCGCCGGCCCCGCCGGGCGATCCGACGGCGCGGTCTATAATGGAAGCGGATGAGGACGCGTCCGGCGACATTCGGGGAGCTCAAAGCCGGCGGTTATCGCCCGCGTCCCGTCAAAGACGAGCTGCGGGAAAACCTGATCGAGCGGCTGCGCAGCGGGGAAAACGCCTTCCCCGGGATCTACGGTTACGACCACACCGTGCTGCCGATGCTTCACAACGCCATCCTCGCCCGGCACGACATCATCCTTCTGGGCCTCCGGGGCCAGGCGAAGACCCGGCTTCTCCGCTCGCTCGTGGGGCTGTTGGACGAGGAGCTGCCGGCGATCGAAGGCAGCGAGCTGAACGAAAGCCCGTACGCGCCGATCACGAAATACGGCGTCCGGCTCGTTTCGGAAAAGGGCGATGAAACGCCGATCGCCTGGATCCCGCGGGCGGAGCGCTACCGCGAGAAGCTCGCCACTCCCGATGTCACCATCGCGGACTTGATCGGCGACATCGATCCGATCAAGGCGGCCACGCAGAGGCTCACGTATTCCGACGAGGAGATCATCCACTTCGGCATCGTCCCCAGAACGAACCGGGGGATCTTCGCAATCAACGAGCTCCCGGATCTTCAGCCGCGAATTCAGGTCGGCCTTTTGAACATTCTGGAAGAGCGCGACCTCCAGATCCGCGGGTTCCCGATTCGGATTCCTCTCGACATTCTCCTCGTTTTCTCCGCGAACCCGGAGGACTACACGAACCGGGGAAACATCATCACGCCTCTGAAGGACCGGATCTCGTCGCAGATCCTCACGCACTATCCGGACGACGTGAAGGTCGCCAGGGCCATCACCGACCAGGAGGCGTGGGTCGAGCGCGGCGCCGGCATCCGCGTCGAAGTCCCGGACTATTTCAAGGAGCTCGTCGAGAAGATCGCGTTCGCGGCGAGGGAATCGGAGTTCGTCGACCAATCCTCGGGTGTTTCGGCCCGAATGCCCATCTCCGCGCTCGAGATCCTCGTGTCCAACCTCGAGCGCCGCGCGATTCGGCACGGCGAGGCCCGTGTGCTTCCCCGGCTGTGCGATCTGCTCGCGTGCCTTCCCGCGATCACGGGAAAAGTCGAGGTCGTGTACGAGGGGGAACAGCAGGGCACCGAGGTCATCGCGAAGAAACTCGTGTCCGTCCCGGTCGCGGAGCTCTTCAAGCAGAAATTTCCGCCTGTCGACTCGGGCCGGCGGACCGAGAGACGCCCCCCGCCCGCCGAGGAGGAAGAGGCGGCCGGCGGAGCGCGGCGCCCGGCCCGTTTGAACGCGGAGGAATCCGACAAGCTCAACCCGGAGTATCGCGAGATCGTCGACTGGTTTGCGTCGGGAAACTCGATCGACATCTCCGACGAGTCCCCCTTCGCCCGGCATTTCCAGGATCTCGACTCCGTGCCCGGCCTGAAGCGCGTCGCCGAAGAGCACTTCAAACCGGCGTCCCGCGAGGAAACGGCGCTGGCCATGGAGCTCGTTCTCGAGGGGTTGACCCAACATTTGAAAATCGCCCGGGAAGACCTCGACAGCAAGATTTCCTACAAGGAGATGCTGAAGTTCAACCTGGTGCGACAGCGCACGCCCGTCAACTAGCCTGGCGCGGCGATACATGTCATTCCCGCGAAAGCGGGAAGGTGGAGTCACATTTGAAGTGCAACAGGTGAGAGAAGACCTCGGCCGGGGTCTGGAAGTCAAGGCACTTTCGTGGCGTGTGGTTGTAGAGCTGGGCGAAGCGG
>JBOGJO010000140.1:0-4107 GCA_050747885.1 Thermoanaerobaculia bacterium | reverse complement strand
CTCCCGCACTGAGCTCCCGCGCCGAGGCGCGGCGGGACTTTGAATCGAGCCTGAGGGAGGCCGTCAGCGCGGGGGACCTGTCGCTCGCGTATCAGCCGATCTTTCAGATCGCGAACGGCGGTGTCTTTGGCGTCGAGGCGTTCGCGCGCTGGCCCAGCCGCGAGCGCGGGCCGGTTCCCCCCGCCGAGTTCATCGCGGTCGCGGAAGAGACCGGCATCGTCGTCGCGCTGGGCCGGCCGCTGCGGCGATTCGCCTTCGACTTTTTGAAGGTCGATCCCTCCTTCATCCAGGTCGCCCGGGAGGAATCGCGCGACGCCGTCATCGCAAAGTCCGTGATTCGGATGGGCCGCCTTCTCGGT
Organism: Thermoanaerobaculia bacterium; assembly: GCA_050747885.1. GTDB lineage: Bacteria > Acidobacteriota > Thermoanaerobaculia > UBA5066 > DATFVB01 > CAWEYG01. Next base: position 3,748 of record JBOGJO010000140.1, on the reverse strand, counting down.
GCAACCGTGATCGCGGAAGGGGTCGAGACGACGGAGCAGCTGGAATTCCTTCGCTACCACCGCTGCGATGCGGCCCAGGGATGGCTCTTCTCGCCCGCGGTGACGGCGGAAGCCTTCGAACGGGACTTTCTCCCGATCGCGGTCAGGTGAGGGTTCGCCCCGCGGCTTCGAGCTTCGCATTTCGTAGCCGCAGCGCGTTCGTGATCACCGACACGGAGCTGAAGCTCATCGCGGCAGCGGAGAGAGTGGGCGAGAGCAGGATGCCGAAGAACGGATAGAGCGCCCCGGCGGCGACCGGCACGCCGACCGAGTTGTAGACGAAGGCGAAGAAGAGGTTCTGCTTGATGTTTCGAATCGTCGCCTGAGACAGCCTCCTCGCGCGGAGAATTCCCCCCAGGTCCCCGCGCACGAGCGTGATCCCCGCGCTTTCCATGGCCACGTCGGTTCCCGTGCCCATCGCGATGCCGACCTGCGCGCGGGCGAGCGCGGGGGCGTCGTTGATGCCGTCTCCGGCCATCGCGACGAACCGCCCCTCCTGTTGAAGGCGGCGAACCGCCTCCTCCTTGTCTTTCGGCAGGACTTCCGCCTCGACCTCGTTGATCCGGAGCTTCTTCGCGACAGCCTCGGCGGTCGCGCGGCTGTCTCCCGTGAGCATGACGAGGCGGATTCCCTCCCGGTGGAGAGCCTCAACGGCGCCGGGCGCGCTCGGGCGAATTGGATCGGCGACCGCGACGATCCCGGCCATTTTCCCGCCCGAAACGACGAAGACGGCGGTGTGCCCTTCCCGGCGAAGCTCTTCGGCCCGCTCGGCCAGCGAACCGGGATCGGCCCCGAGATCCTTCAGGAGAGCGAGATTTCCGAGGGCGGCGGCCTGGCCGGCGACACTCGCGCGAACGCCCTTTCCCGCGACGGCCTCGAAATCCGACGACGCGGGGAGCGAGATGCCCCGCTCCCTCGCGCCCGAAAGGATCGCTCCGGCGAGCGGGTGCTCGCTGCCGCGCTCCAGGGCCGCGGCCAGCGCAAGAACGCGCGCCTCGGTCCAGCCGGGCGCCGGGACGACCACGGAGAGGCTCGGCTTGCCTTCCGTCAGGGTCCCGGTCTTGTCCACGACGAGCGTGTCGACCCGTCGCAGCATCTCGAGCGACTCGGCATCGCGGAAGAGCACCCCGAGGCTCGCTCCCTTTCCCATCGCGACCATGATCGACATGGGGGTGGCGAGGCCGAGCGCGCACGGGCAGGCGATGATCAGTACGGCGACCGCGTTGACGACCGCGTGGGCCAGGCGCGGCTCCGGGCCGAAAATCGTCCAGAGGGCGAAGGTTGCGGCTGCGATCGCGACCACCGCGGGGACGAAGTACCCGGCCACGACGTCCGCGAGACGCTGGATCGGGGCCCGGCTGCGCTGCGCGGCGGCGACCATGTCCACGATTCGGGCGAGAAGCGTTTCCGCGCCGACCCGCTCCGCCTTCATGACGAACGAGCCGCTGCGGTTGACCGTCGCCCCGATCACGTCGTCTCCCGGGTTCTTTTCGATGGGGATCGCCTCGCCGGAGATCATCGACTCGTCCACCGAGCTCGCGCCCTCGAGCACGACGCCGTCGACCGGAACCTTCTCCCCGGGACGGACGCGAAGGCGGTCGCCCGGCCGGATCGCTTCGAGCGGGACATCTTCGTCGCGCTCCTCGCGGCCTTCCACGGAGATTCGGCGCGCGGTTCTGGGAGCGAGGCTGAGCAGGGCGCGCAGCGCCGAGCCCGTTCGGCCGCGCGCCCGAAGCTCCAGCACCTGGCCGACGAGCACGAGAGTGACGATCGCCGCGGCCGCTTCGAAATACACGGCAACTTCCCCGTTTGCGTCCCGGAGAGACGAGGGAAAGATTCCGGGGGCGAGCGCCGCGACGATGCTGAAAGCGAACGCGACGCCGACGCCCAGAGAGATCAGGGTGAACATGTTGAGGTTGCGGGAGACAAGGGAGCTCCAGCCGCGCTCGAAGAACGGCCACGCGCCCCACACGACGACCGGGGTTGCGAGCAGAAACTGCAGGAGAATGCCGGGCCGGCTCGACGCGAAATGCCCGAAGGCTCCGGGAAGAAGGTGCCCCATTCCGAGCAGCACGACCGGGACCGTGAGAGCGGCGCTGACCCACAGGCGCCGCGTCATGGCCGCGAGCTCCGGGCTCTGCTCCGTCTCGGGGACCCCTCGCAGCTCGAGCGCCATGCCGCAGATCGGGCACGCGCCCGGTTCGTCGCGCACGACCTCGGGATGCATCGGGCAGGTCCATTCGTTCCTCGAAGCGGCTGCGGAAGGACGGTCCGGCTCCAGCGCCATGCCGCATTTCGGGCAGGCGCCGGGCCGGCTTTCGCGGACGTCGGGGTCCATGGGGCAGACGTACGTCGCCAACCCTCCCTCGCGTTCCGCTCGGATCGGTTCGGCTCCCGCGCCGCGAACCCCCTCCGCTCGGTCGAGCCGGGAAGGCTCGCCAGAAGGCTCGACTCGCGGAGACTTTTCGCGGCGCGATGGGGCCGCCAGATTCGGGAGGAGGTACCTCTCCGGGTCGGACGTGAACTTGTCGAGGCAGCTCTTTCCGCAGAAGAAATAGGTCTTTCCGGCGTACTCCGTCTTGAGCGGGCTCGACGCAGAGACCTGCATGCCGCATACGGGATCGCGCTCGGTCGCGGCGGATGGAAGCGTCGGGAGCGAATTCATGCCGCTCGATCTTACCGCCGCTGAAAAGAGAGCTGTCATTCCGAGGAGGCGCGCGACGAAGGATCGCTTCGGCGGGGCAAGATGACAGAGTTGGAGGACGACGGTACAATCCGCAAAGTTTCGAGGAGGCGGAATGGTGAAACTGGCGAAAATCGTGGGGAGCGTTGTGCTCGTTGTCGTTCTGATCGTGGCGGCGGGAGTGGCGTTCATCGCCTTGCGGTTCCCGAAGATGCGACCGCCTTCGGACGAAAAGGTTGCGGCGACTCCGGCCCGCCTCGAGCGGGGCGAGTATCTCGTTCACCACGTCAGCGACTGCCTCGGCTGTCATTCCGAGCATTTCACGACCTTCGCGATGCCGGTCAAGCCGGGGACGGAGGGCGAGGGGGGCTATCCCTTCGACGAGAAGCTCGGCGTCCCCGGGGTCGTTTGCGCGCAGAACATCACCGCCGACCCGGAGCACGGGCTCGGGCGGTGGACGGATGGAGAGATCCTCCGCGCGTTCCGCGAAGGCGTCGATCGCAACGGGAAAGAGCTTTTCCCCATGATGCCGTACCGGAGCTTTGCCGAGATGAGCGACGAGGACGCGCGCTCCGTCGTCGTGTACCTTCGCACCCTTCCCGCGGTCGCGCACACAGTTCCGAAACGGCATCTGAATTTCCCCGTGAATCTGATGATCAAGCTCGTGCCGCGGCCGGTCACGGCCCCCGTCGCGACGCCGGACGACCGGGTCGATCATCTCGCGTACGGGAAGTACATCGTCACGATCGCGGGGTGCAAGACGTGCCACACCGCGCGCGAACACGGGCAAGAGGTGAAAGGCCGGGATTTCGCCGGCGGCTGGGAGATGAAAGGTCCGTGGGGCCGCGTCGTCACGGCGAACATCACGCCCGAGGAGCACACGTTCGTCGGGCAGGCGACAAAGGCGGAGTTCATCAGCCGTTTCAAGGCGTTCGCATCGTTCACGCCCGAGACGATGCCCGCCGCCGACCCCGGCAAGAACACCGTCATGCCCTGGCTCGCGCTCTCCGGCATGACCGAGCAGGA
>JBOGJO010000139.1:0-1047 GCA_050747885.1 Thermoanaerobaculia bacterium | reverse complement strand
GCCATGCTCAAGCCTTCTCCGCGCCCATGCCGCGCCGCCGCTCCATCTGTTCCGCCTTCCGGAGCTGCGACAGGGCGTCAAAGGTCGCCTTGACAACGTTGCCCGGGTTCGTCGTCCCGAGCGATTTCGTGAGAATGTTCGCGATCCCGACCGACTCGAGGACGGCCCGGACCGGCCCGCCGGCGATCACGCCCGTGCCGTCCGCCGCCGGCTTCAGGAGAACCCGCCCCGCGCCGAACCGCCCCAGAACCTGGTGAGGAATCGTCGTCCCCGTCAGGATGACCTGAACCATGTTCTTCTTCGCAAGCTCGATGCCTTTGCGAATCGCCTGCGGAACTTCCTTGGCTTTCCCCGACCCGTAGCCGACGCGGCCCTTGCCGTCGCCCACGACCACCAGTGCGGAGAAGGAGAAATTCTTTCCGCCTTTGACGACTTTCGTGACGCGGTTGATGTGGACGACGCGGTCGACGAATTCCGACGATTCGCCGTCTCGGTCGCGGCGGTCGCGCCGATCCCGGTTGCCCGGCTGCTGATTGACCATCTAAAACTCCAAACCGTTCTCGCGGGCGGAATCCGCCAGCGCTTTGACCTTCCCGTGGTAGGGGTATCCGCCACGGTCGAACACGACCCGGGTGACGCCCTTCGCTTTCGCGCGGCGGGCGACGAGCTCGCCGACCTTTTTCGCCGCGGCAAGGTTGCCGCCGGTTTTCAGGTCGGAGCGGAAGTCCGTGTCCAGCGACGATGCGGCGACGATGGTCGCACCCTCCCGATCGTCGATGATCTGGGCGTAACAGTGTTTGAGGCTCTTGAACACCGCGAGCCGCGGGCGCTCCGGCGTTCCCGCCACCCGCGCGCGCACGCGGCGGCGCACTTTGTCCCGGGCTTCCCGGCGCGTCGAAGAGTTCGACATTTTACTTGCCTCCGGCCTTTCCGACCTTGCGGCGGATGACCTCGTCGCTGTACTTGATCCCTTTCGCCTTATACGGATCCGGGATCCGCAGAGAGCGGATTTCCGCGGCCGTCTGGCCGACCTTCTGCTTGTCGATC
>JBOGJO010000138.1:0-6677 GCA_050747885.1 Thermoanaerobaculia bacterium | reverse complement strand
GCCGAGGGCCGCCCGGGTGGAACGGCGATCCCCTAGACGTCGATGCCGGACTGCGGAAAGCGCTCGATCGCATGGGCGAGCATCCTTCCCTCCTCGGCGTTTCCCACGATGAGCGCGCGTCCGCGCGTGCCGGCGGTCGCCGCCCGCCGCACGAGGGTCCGATGGACCGCGAGCAGGGCCCCATCGACGACCAGATAGACGAGAAGCACGCTGCGAGGCAGCCGGAGCCTGCCGTTGAAAAAGACGATCGTGGAAAAAATCATCAACTCGATGAAGAGCACGGCGGCCAGCCTTCTCGCGAGACTGGGCGCGATTCGCCCGCGCCAGGTCGAAAATCCCATGACCGACATGGAAAGCAGTTGAACGGCCACCGCGATGGCCAGAAAGGCGGCCGTCGGCCGGAAATTTCGGGGAGGAAGCAGCGACTCCGTGAACGGCAGCGAGAGCGAAAGCCGGATTTCTCGCGCCAGCCACAGCGCCGCCACCGCGGCGAGCGCGTCGCCCGCCACGGCCCACCAGCGGATTCCTCGGCGATCGATCGTCCGGATCTGCATCGATACGGGCCATTATTCACGAAAGCCGGGGATCGTCCACCGGCGCGCCGGACGGGCAGGTCCCGTCAGCGCGGCTCGAGGCGACCCGCCCTCGCTCTTGACAGCTTCCCGGCCACCGAGCTAAAAATGCTCAGACCGCGATTATGGGAATTCGGCTGACGGACAGGGAGATCCGGAGCCTCTCAGGCTTCCTGCGCGAAATTTATGCGGCCCGCGATTCGGAAGAATTCGCGACGCACGCGACGCACGCCCTCCGGCGTCTGCTGCCGGCCGACCGGTCTTCGTACAACGAATGGTACCGAGCGCCGGGAAAATTCCGCTCGTTCGTAGCCCCGGAAGGACGCAACCTCGACGGCCGCCTCGGGGAGGCGATGGCCCTCCATGGCCATGAGAGCCCCATGCTTGCCTACTACCGGAGAACCCGCCTCGCCGAAGTTCGGGTCTTCTCGGACTTCGTCACGCGCCCGCAGCTGCACCGGCTGCCGCTGTACAACGAGTACTACCGCCACGTGGACGTCGAGTTTCAAATCATCGTGCCGATCTCGCTGAGGCATCCTCCCACCCGCGAGGTGGGCTTCGCGCTCAGCCGTCGGCGAATCGACTTCTCCGCCAGCGATCGACGATTGCTCGAGCTCGTCCAGCCGCACCTGATTCAGGCGTCTTCGAACGCTCTCGCCGTCGATCGCCTTCGGGCCGCCCGCGCCTCGCTCGAAGGCGCCATGGAGACCGGCGGACAGGGTGTCATCGTCCTGTCTCCGGCCGGCTCGATTCTTTTTTCCACGCGCCGAACGCGCTCGATGCTCCAGGACTACTTCGGCGCCGATCGCCCGCCGGCCGACAGACTCCCCGGCACCCTGGACGGCTGGGTTCGCCGCGAAACCGCCGCCGCTGCCCTGGAAGCCGGAATCTCCGCTCCCCGGCGGCCGCTCGTGCGCGAAAGGGAGAACCGGCATCTCACCATCCGGCTCGTTCGCAACGGGGACGAGCGATTGCTGCTGCTCGAAGAGCGGCGCAACGACCTCGACGCCGAGAGCCTGGCGCCGCTCGGCCTGACTCCGCGCCAGAGCGAGGTTCTCGCCTGGGTCGCGCGAGGAAAAACCAACGACGAGATCGCTTCCATCGTCGGCTCACGGTCGGCGACCGTGGCAAAGCATCTCGAGCGCATTTACGAGAAACTCGGCGTCGAGACGCGGACCGCGGCCGCGATCGAGGCGTTCTCGCGCCGGCGCCCGAACGGCGAGTGACCGTTCAGCAGACCTTTCTGCACGCCACGATCCCCGCAACCGCCAACAGACACGCGAACCCCGCGAGCATCCCCGGGTTCAAGGTCGGCACGGTCTGGACCGCTTCCACCGCTCCGCTGACGGTAGTCGCGGCCGCGAGAAACGGCACGCCCGCATGACCGGCCCCATAGCTTTTGAAATCGATGCGCACCAGCGTGTCGCTTACGAAGGTGGCCGGCAGGTCGATTTGCTGCATGTCGAGCCGGTCGTCGGGACCAAAGTTGGCCGTCCCGGCCACGTCCGTGACGGTGTTGCAATAGCCGTCGTTGAAGTGATCACGGGCGTTGACACCCTCCGTCAGATTGAAGACGAATGTGGTCGACGATGCCCCAACAAAGTCCAACTCGCCGATCGGTGTGCTGCACGCTCCGAATGCCGAGTTGATCAGTGTGTACACGGAGGTCACTCCGGAGACGCCCACGGGAATGGAGAAGGTCTGCATGTCGCCGGATGTCTCGGAAGGCAGCACGATGGCAGTCTTTCCGTTGGATCCCACGGTCAGCGTGAAGGGTATTCCCGCCACCGTCAGCGGCCCACCATTCTGCGGATAGTTGGCACCGCCCGAAGCCGTCGTCAGGTCGAAGTTGACGAAGGCACCAAGGTCGACCGGAACATCGCTTGCCAGCGCCGGGCCAGCAGCGATGATCCACAAAATCCCGGCCAGCGGCATCATCAGCGTTCGGGCGATCCCCGGCAATCTCTTTCCGAAGACCCGTCTCGAGAATCTGAATTCTGATTTCATGTCCGCAGTTTTATTCCGGAACGGATCCGTTTGAATATACGCAATTCTGCGTACGCGACCGACGCCGAAGCGTCATCGGCGCGGTAACCGATTTACGCAGCGCGGCGGAGAATCTCCAGGAGCTCCGGCTGGATCGGGAGCCTCTGGAACATGCTGATGTTTGTACCCCCCGTGTTCCCGGCCGGCACGCGCCCCATACAGGAGCCGAGAGCTCCCAGGCCAATCCGTACGGCCCGGCCCCAGATCTCGGAAGGCGAGTGCCGGAACACGCCGATTTTCAACATCCCCCAGTGCGTTCGAACGTGGGGGAGGACGAATTGCTGCCCGAGAACGTGGGCGCGCTCCAGATGCCGAAAGGCTTCCTCGAAGGCCCGCCCGCCGAACAGCCGCCTAGCTTCCGCCATTTCGGCTTCGAAACGCTCCGGCTCAGAGATTTCCCATTCAGGGTTTTCGGCGTGGTCGCTGCTTCGACGACACCGACCGTATGAACAGATTCCCGCGACCGGTCTTCGGGAATCGGATCTTCGACCGGCGAATCGCGGAGGCGAGCAGCGCTCGGACCTCCGCGCGCTCCAGCACGGCGGCGGACTCGAGGCGGATGAAACGGGTCTGCTTGCCCGAGCCGAGCAGGATTTTTTGCGGATCGGGAAGGCTCGCGCCGCGAATGAAGCAAAGGCCAAGGCTGTTCGCGCGAGCGGCGATCGAAATCATCGCGTCGGACGGTCTTTCGGTGGGGCAATATCCAATGACAAAGAAGTTGTAGTTGTCGTACACCAGCTCGTTCGCAGTCGGAAAGAGCTTTCGCATCGCCTTGCGAACCGCACGGATCAAGCGCTGATCCTTCGGGTCGAATTTCGCGATGAAAGATTTGAGTTGCGCTTCGGCGTCAGGCACCGGCGGCCAGGCTTTCCCGCGCGATCTCCAACGCCGCCACCGCCTGCTCGCGGCTCACCGTCGGGAATCCGTCGAGAAACTGGTCAAGCGTCTCACCCGCTTCGAGATAGTCGATCAAGTTCTTCACGGGCACGCGGGTCCCGCGGAAGACCGGTACCCCTCCCAGAACATCGGGCGAACTGACGACCACGGAATCAGCGCCAGACATGTGAGCCACCTCTGCCAAAATTATACCGCGCCCTCGAGCGGGCGAACGACACGGCTAGGGGGTAAGGGACCTGATCAAATCCTGAGTTTCGGCAAATCCGCGGTCCATCGCCTCACGCAGAGAGTCGATTCGTTGGTCGATTCTTGAATCCAGCGATCTCAACGCCACTCCGAGTTCGGAGAACAGCCCTTCAGCCACGTTGCTGAAGTGCCATTTGATCTCTTCCATCTCGGTTGAACTCATTGGCGGAACGATATCGAGGCCCGGCGAAATAGGAACCCCGTCATGCCAACGAGTGCGCACGGAATCCACACCCAAATAAACTCCGACCTCAGCACCGTGAGGCCCCGAGCCGAGAAGAATCGACCAATTCCGAGAGGGGCCACCTCGATCACCCGCCACGGAAAGAAGTACCGGTGATTCGAGAACGGGCTGAGGAACGCCACACCCATGCCACCGGTCGTCATGGCATCCAGGATCCCGTGAGAAGCAGCGGAGACGAATACAATGCCCAGCAGGACCCACGGCGACGCCCCAAGACGACCCGCGAAGGCGGCAGCGACACCAGCAATCAGAAGCGCGAAAAATAGCGAATGAGTGAAGCCCCGGTGCCCGAAAAAGGAGCCGTAAGGCACTCCGGCCTTGAACCCGATCACATCCACGTCTGGGATCACGCTCGCGACACAGGCGACCACTCCCAACCTTGCGGGAATCGTTTTCGTACCGACGGCTGCCAAAAGCCCGAGGGACACAGCCGGATGCGAAAGTACGGACGGCATGTCATTTCTTCGGAGAAGAAGTCGTTTCCTTGGAGACCACGGCGTGAGCTTGGATCAGCATTGCGAGCCCCGCAAGAGCGACACTGCGAAGATCTCTCTCTAAGTCGGCCGGTGAGAGGTAAATTCTTACTCCGATTACCGCTTTGTCGCCGGTGTTCTCTAGGTATTTGGTGTCGACAATCCCTCGCCGATGGACGATCAAATGTCGTCGTTGCGAAAGCTTCCACAGACCAGGTTCGTTCAGCACGGATGAGAGATCGCTTCCACCACCAAGGATTGGGGGAATCAAAGCTCGAATTGATCGAACATCGCTGAAATCTTGGTGAGCCGCGAGGAACGTTCCGATACTCGACGAGAGATTGAAACCAGCGATTGCCAGTTCTTCCAATGAGATTTTGGGCGGAATTCTTTGCCTGGCCATTGGATCCGCGAGAAGACTCCGAACATTCTCGGGGTCGGCGTTCACGAGGAATTCAAAGAGATCTCGCGCAAGCCCCTCAAGGGCCGACCATGCGAGTATCTCTCCCTGCAACAGCAATTCCGTCACTGCCGCGTCAACTTCAGCGTCTTCCAGAGCAGATTCCAAAAAGCGGCAGGCATCATCTGCCATGTGACCGCGCCCGTCTTCGGATTTGCAGAACTCGTCCATCCGCTGAATCGCAACGTCCCAGGATGCCGCTGCTCGCCTCGCCTCGAGGTCGGCCTCCGTCTCGCCTTCGCCTTGAACCAAATTGCGGGATCGTATCCGCTCCGCGGTGTGGAACCTCTGCAAGTGACTTCCGTGCACGGCTGAAGACGCGAGGGCGACAGGGATGCCCACCGTGCGAAGAACTGACGACAGGTTTTCAAAAAAAGAGGCTGCCAGGTTTGCAACTCCCGACGAAGCCAATATCTCCCGGGACGTCGCCACCTCAGGAACGAGATCATCTAGCGAGGGCGCTGCCAAGAATCGGTCCATCACCGTTTCGGCCAGTCTTCTGCCTTCGGCCCTGTCATTTTCGGTTTTCATATCGAGTGCTTTGAGGGTGCGCATCAGGCGCCAGGTCGAACCAACGACCGGTTGAACAACTCCATTCCCGGGGCTCTCACCTTCCAACCTTCAGCTTTTCCGGAAACAGGTTCTTTCGGAGCTGAGCCCCCTTCTTCGCAGCCGGAGAACTGATTAGCCCGAGATCGACTAGCGTATTGAGCACCTGGTCAAGCGCTTCCTGCCGAAGGTATGTCCCTTGCGATAGGCGTTTCACATCCAGGGTGGTTAGGCGGCTGTTGTCACGAAGGTGAGAAAGAGCAGCAAGAGCAAAATTGAACTTCATGTCCTTGTTTTGGCCGGTGAGAGCGGCGTAGATATTTCGCGGGTGGGTATGATCCTTCACGAGATATCGAACAAGAGAGGGAATAAGGCCTTTCAGGCCCTAGGCTTTTTGGATTCGAATACTCGATCCTTTGGAGGCCTTGAATATCCGCCGGTACACCCTTCGAAAGTTTCTCATTCAACAAGATGTAGTACTCAACACGAAGGCCTTCAGCCAACCCGATCTCGAGAGCTACATTTGGATTCCACAGGGAGATGTCGAAAATGCAATAGTCAACCGCCCTGATATAGGTCGTCAGGATGCCAAGAAGATGTTTCGTTGAAAGATGGGTGTCAGCGTAATACCAACGGAACGGAATACGATCCAGCGCAGCCTGAAAGGCCCTGAACGGAAACTTTCCCCTATATGGGCAACCGACGAAGACGCTCGGTAGTTTGTACGGCGCTTTAGCCATCCTTCCCTCCTAAGCGGTTTCCAAGCCCCGCACGAGAACTCGGCGTTAATGAAACGCTGCTCGGCTGGTGCTCTTCATGGTTCAGCTACAAATCCTAGCACTCGAACCTTGTCACCCTTCCCATCGCCGCTCCCCCGAATCCGGGGCAAAAAAAAGCCCCGGCTTTCGCCGGGGCTGTAAAGAACCGTGAACGATTCGGGAACCCATACGCAGGCGCCTGGGTTCCTTAATACATTCCGCCCATTCCGCCGCCCATGCCGCCCGGCATGCCGCCGCCCGCCGGAGCCTTCTCTTTCTCCTTGATCTCGGAGACGAGCGCTTCCGTCGTCAGCATGAGGCCGGCGATCGAGGCCGCGTTCTGCAGCGCGTTCTTGGTGACCTTCGCGGGATCGATGATGCCCGCCTTCAGCATGTCCTCGACCTTGTCCGAGGCCGCGTTCAAGCCGAAGT
>JBOGJO010000137.1:0-20970 GCA_050747885.1 Thermoanaerobaculia bacterium | reverse complement strand
CCCGAAGGGCGCTCGACGTTCTCGAGTCGCGGGCGCGTGCCCGCGGCGAGGCGCCGTCTCCTCTGTTATATTGAGCGGCCACAAATGTCGAGCCAGAGATCTCCGTCAAAGCCCCGAATGCCGATCTATGATTCGGACGCCCGGACATTTCGCGAATGGGATGAGATCAAGAACATCTGGACTTACAGGAGTCTGGTTCGCGAGCTCGTGATCCGCGACATCAAGATCCGTTACAAGCGCTCCGTCCTCGGGATCGCGTGGACCATGCTCGCGCCGCTCTTCAACATGGTCGCGCTCACTCTCATTTTTTCGAGTCTCCTGAAGCAGGAGATCCGCAACTACCCGGCGTATTTCATGATCGGATCGATGTACTGGACGTACTTCGCAAGCGCGACATCGTTCGCGGCCGCGCAGACGCAGGATTCCAACGAGTTCTCCAAGAAGATCTACCTTCCGAAGTCGGTCTTCGTCCTCTCTTCGACGGGGGGAGCGCTCGTCAACCTCGTTCTCTCGATTGTGCCGCTCTCGCTGATCCTCGCTTTTACCCATTTCCACTTTCGGCTGACGACGTGGTTCCTTCCGGTGGGCGTCGTCCTGATCACCGCGTTCACGCTGGGCGTCGGCTTCCTGATCTTCACCCTCGCCTCGCGATTCTCCGACATCCGGGAGATGTATCTCGTCATGGTCAACACGTGGTTCTTCGTCACGCCGATCGTCTACGCGCCTTCGATCGTCCCCGCGAAGTATCGGCTCATCCTGTGGTTGAACCCGCACTACTACCTGATCCAGACGTTTCGCACCCCTCTTTACGACGGGAAACTTCCCTCGCCCTCGGTGATCGCCTTCTCCGCGGCGATCGCGTTTCTGACGCTCGTCGTCGGGTGGGTCTTTTTCTGCCGGCGGATCGACGAATATGCGTTCCGAAGCTAGCCAGCGATGATTCGGCTCGAGAACGTCTCGCTTCGCTACCGGATCGTTCGGGGGGCGGGATGGTCGCTGAAGTCTCACGTCATCCGTCTTCTCAAGGGCCAGGTCCGCTATGAGGAGCTCGAGGCGATTCGGGGGATATCGCTGACGATCCCCGGCGGGCAGAGCATCGGAGTGATCGGCCCGAATGGAGCGGGGAAAAGCACGCTGCTCAAGATGATCGCGAGAGTTCACCGCCCTTCGTCGGGGAGGGTCGTCGTGGAGGGGTCCGTCTCGCCGCTTCTCGAGCTCGGCCTCGGCTTCAGCGGAGAGTTGACAGGTCGCGAGAACGTCTTCCTGCAAGGCACGCTTCTGGGATTCTCTCGTGCGGAGATGAAGCGGCGCATCGATCGGATCGTGGCGTTCGCCGAGCTGGAAGAATTCATCGAATCCCCGATTCGAACTTATTCAACGGGAATGGTCGCGAGGCTCGCGTTCTCCGTTGCGACCGACGTCGATCCTGACGTGCTGATCGTCGATGAGGCCCTCTCGGTCGGCGACGAGCGGTTTGGCGCGAAATGCCAGGTTCGGATGGAGGGCTTCCGCAAAGCGGGAAAAACCGTGGTGATCGTTTCGCATTCGTTGGGAACGATCCGGGAGTCGTGCGAACGCGTCATCTGGATCAACCACGGCCGGCTCGTCGCTGACGGACCTGCCTTCAAGGTCGCGAACGCTTATCACTTCTGGTCGTCCACGACCGGGGTTCCCCCGGAGGAATTCGCGGCCGGGCTCGGACTGGCGCCCGCAATCCCCGCTGATTAGTGCCCTGTTACGGACACGAGCGCCGAACGGCCCCAACATCACGGTCCGGGACGAGCATGTCGATTCTCTCCCGAAGCCGCGCGATCGAGGCCGCGATCGACCAGGTCCCTCGGATCTTCTCGCGCGCCGCTGCGCCGACCCGGGCCGCTTCGGCCGGGTTCTCGCGGACGAATCTCATCCATCGCGCGGCCTCCTCGAGATCGGGCTCCGCCCAGACGGCGCCCTTTTCGTAGGGACCGATCGTTCGCTTCAGGGACACGAGCTCGTATCCGACGGGAAAGCCGACGTCCGCGTGGAGGAAGTCGGCGTTGCCGGAATACCCTGTCGCGATGACGGGCTTTCCCAGAGCCATCGACTCGAGGAGGGTCAGCCCCAGTCCCTCGCTTCGGTGGAGCGAGACGTAGCAGTCGGCCGCGTCGAGCAGGTCGAACATCTCGCTGCGGTCCAGATATTCGCTCAGGATCTCGACCGGGATTCCGCGCGTGAGCCGTTCGAGGGCGGAGAGCCGCCGGGGGGTGGAGTTGATGATCTTGAGAATGAGGCGCACGGCGGAAGGATTCGGAAAGGCGGATCGGAAGGCCCGAATCAACCCCGCCGGATTCTTCCGCGAGACCGAGGAGGCGACGTCGAACACGTAGAGAAAAACGAACTCGTTCGGCTTGATTCCAACCGAAGCGCGGGAGAGCTCACCCCGCGGGCTCTCGAACTCGAATCCTGGAGGAACACGGACGACCGGAATGGGAGAAGAGGCCGAGATCGCCTCGCGGCAGAACTCGGACGCGACCCAGATTTCGTCGAACGGCTCGAAGGACACCTCGTAACAACGGGGAAATGTGGAGATCTCCCAGAACCAGTAACCCACGTTGATCCTTCCCCGAACGGCCTCCCCGCCGATTCTTCCCAGGAGGTGAGGCACCTGGTCCGCGTTGACCATGAAAAGGTTCATCGCGTAGGGGTTCGTCGTCGCGAAACGGCGAAACCGGCGGTCGTTTCGCCGGAGCCAGTGTTGCCCGAGGTTGATCAGGTTGTGCGAAATCCCGGCGTCCCGGAGCATGGACGCCATGCTGCGCGCGATCTCCCCCACGCCGCTCTCGGTGTCGAAATACCCGAACAGATTCACTCCGCGCGGAAGGGCCGGGTCGAAAGCCGGAGCGCTCTCGGCGCCGATTTCGACGGTCGCGGGAGCGCCCCTCAGTTTCCCGCGGACCGTCCATGCCTGCTTTCGGACCTGGCGATAGAGCGTCGGCGAGAGGATCTGCTGCAGAGCCCGCTTGTCCCATCCCTGAGGTTCGCCGAAATAGGGATCGGGCCTCGACTCGAGCTCCGCCCGCGCGATCCGCGCTCGGGCTTCCTTCGCTTCGATCCCATCGAGAATGTCCTGAAAATGGCGGATGAAAAATTTCCCGAGCTTGTATTCGGACGGCGTTCTCGCGATCGCCCAGGCGAGCAGACGCTTGGCGTTCTGCCGCTCGCCGTTGGGAATCTGGTCGCGAACGTCTCCGCGGGACTCGTAGATCGAGTGGAGGAGTCTCGGAATTTCCGATCCGAACTCGTTTGGAGCGAGGAGCCAATCGCGAAACGAATCCTCGCCGCCCGTTGAAAACGGGTCTTCCCATCTTCGCCGGTCCGTGCCTTGGCCGGCATACAGCATTCGAAGGTAGGGCGGGATGCCCACGCCGTCGTCGAACTCTCCAAAGGCATAGGGGAACCGGCGGATCTCGTGAAACCCGGCGCTGCAATTTTCCTCGACGTAGCGTGAAAACAATTTCCGATAGGCCTCCGGAAGGCTGGAAAACCGGAATCGGTTCTGGTATCGGGAGATTCGCCGGGGGTTGTCGAAATCAATCCCGCTGAAATGAAAGAACGTGAGGGGGCACTCCGGAAAGCCGAAGACCCCGTCGCGCTCGGCGAGGTCCATTCTTTCGTGGATGTTCCAGTACGCCACGTTGTAGCCGCGGTCCTTGAGGATCCCGACTCGGGAAAAGACGCTCGGCACGAGGTCGATCCACTTCTGGTCCGTGAAGAGGCCGCGCTCGGGCGCGGAAAAACAGAGGTCCGTCAGCCGTTCCTTCCACCAGCGCAGGAACGAGAACGTCTCCTCGGTCTTCCGCAGGGCGAGGAACCCGAGATTGTAGGCGCCCGAGATCAGAAAGTCGGTCTCGTCGGGGCGCCGGCCGTCTCTCTTCTGAGGAAAGAGAATGTGGGGGACCACGACGATGTCGTTGTCCTCGAGCATTCCTAGGGCCAGGTCGATCGGCCCGAAAAGAACCGTGTCCGGATCGAAATAGACGATTCGCTCCAACGACTTCCGCTGGAAAAGGTATTCCAGGAAAAACGGCTTGACGGCGGTGTTGAGCTCCAGGATGTTGTATTTGAACGCGAGGTCCGGAAAATCCGGGATCCCGAGACTCTCGACCTCGATCACCTCGAAGGACTCGCCGGCCGGGTCGAAGGCGCCGTCGATTCGATCGACGATCAGAACGAACGTTCGCGCGCCGGGATGATGTTTTTGAACGGACGCGCTCCACAGGCGCGCGAGGCTCAGGTAATTCTTCGAGACGATCGTGCAAGCGGCAAACGGGGAGCCGCGGTCGGCGAAAGTCGAGTCGGTCTCGCGACGATCGTTCGGACCTTCCGGGGGTGCCACTGAAATCGATCTCCTCCCGAATATCGTCGACGAACCCGCCGATCCCCCTGAAAACGACAGCGAATGAACGATCCGAGTATACTCGATCGTTGCGGCACCTTGACTTGACGGCCTCGATCCAAGATCCTTTTCTCCAAATGCCCAGAATGTGCCGGCGCGCAAATCCGCCCCCTGTGTGCGCGGCCGCCCGATTCGCGCGGATTTCCGGGCCGAGAGAACGCGCGGAGACCGAATGACGAGCGGCCGCCCTCGCGTGACCGTCATCGTCCTGACGTACAACCACTCGAAGTTCATTGCCGGGGCGCTGGAGAGCATCGTCACGCAGCGGACATCCTTCGATTTCGAGGTCGTGGTCCTCGACGACTGTTCGACGGATGGAACGACCGCGATGGTGCTGAGTTACGCCCGTCGATATCCCGACCGCGTGCGGGTCGTCGATCCCGGTAGAAATCGAAACGATCTCACCATGCTGATCGAGGCCTGGCACGATTCCCGGGCCGACTACATCACGATCGTGGACGGCGACGATTCCTGGATCGATCCCGCGAGGCTTCAGATCCAGGTGGACTTTCTCGACGAAAACCCCGAGTGCGGGCTTTGCTTTCACAATGTCGAGATCTGGTCGGAAGAAGAACAGCGGGTGCTTCGACTCTCGAATCCGCGCGACCTTCCTCGATTTCCGACGCAGGAAAGCCTCGTTTCCAACATCCTGGTTCGCACGTGCTCGGCGATGATTCGCCGCGCCGCGCTGCCGTTTCTTCCCGAGTGGTTCCTGGGCCTGCCCGCGGGAGACATTCCGCTGTTTCTCCTCGCCACTCGGAACGGGACGGCCGGTTACGTCGACCGGGTGATGGCCCGATACCGCGAGCACCCGGGCGGGATGTGGTCCTCGCGTTCGTATCGGGAGCAGCTGGAATTCGTCCTCCTGCTCTTCGACCGCCTCCTGGGCAAGTTCGGAATAGCCCTGGACGAGGAGATTCGTTTGATGATGGTCAAACGGTGTCATGAGCTGGCCGGCCAGCGGGAAAGCGAGCGCGCCGCCGCGCCGTCGTCGGAAGCCGTTCGGGCAATCGAGGCGCGGCTCCTCGAAGGCGCCCGCGGGACGGCCCTGCGGGTGACGCGCGTCGTGTCGAAATGGCGGCCCGCGGAGCTGCTCGGCGCGAGCATCGATGTTCCGAAGGTGGGAGTGGTCGTGGACATCCGCAGCGTTGACATCGCGGGATGGGCCCTGTCGACCGGGTCGCCCGTCGAGCACGTCGAGCTTTTCCGGGACGGACGGCGGATCGCGCAAACGGGCGCCCGGCGGTCTCGCCCGGACGTGGCGGAGGTCTTTCCGGGAGATCCTTTCGCCGAAAGCTGCGGGTACGAGACTTCCGTCGGCCTGCCCGGGGGCACCCGGCTCATCCGGGTCGACGCGGTCACGCAGGACGGGGACCGGCTGCCGGTCGGTGAAATTCACTTCGGCGACGGGCCGCTCGCGGGCGCATGAAGAGCTCCGAGGCCGGTCTTCGGTCTGATTGGCCGATGCTCCTCGCGATCCTCGCTTTTTTGACATTTCTCGTCTGGGGCATATTCGCGTTCAATCGGGGAATGTTTCAAGACGAGACCTTCACGCTGGAGGAGGTCTACCAGGTGAAGGCCGGAATCTCGCGTTTCATTCTCCCGGTCGTCTCCCCGACGTCTGTTTTTGGCAGCGATCCTTATGCGCTGGCGCTCCTCGTACCGTCTCCCGTGGCGGCTCTCCAGTTCTTCTACGGCGTGACCTGGCTGGCGGGAGGCGTGTTCACCGCCATCGTCCTCGCGCAGATTTTTCCCCGGCGACGGTGGCTCGCGTTCGCCGGCGGATGCCTCACGATCTGCGCGACGGGCGACTATCTCGCGGACAGTCTCGTGGCTCTGACCTACGAAGTGTCCGCGCTGTTCTCTTTCGTCATGCTCGCCTGCCAGCTCGCCTTTCTGAAGACGGGCAAGCTCCGGTGGCTGGCGATGAGCGTGGCGGCCCTGGCGATCAGCCTCGGGAACACCGATGTCGCGTTCGCGCCGATCGTGTTGACACCGGCCCTTCTCTGGCTTGTCGAAGGACGCTTTTCCCGGAGGGTGAAAACGGCCTCGCTCGCGATGGCGTGCGTTTTCGGGCCGTACCTGGTGGTGTTCGCAAGATTTCTGGTCGATCCGCACAGCTATGCGGCGATCGCGATCGAGCCGATGACTCTCGCCGCCCGCGCCCACCGCGTGGTCGCCGCCTACCTTCACAACTTCGCACCCTGGACCTGGGGCCGGATGCGCCGGAACTGGTTCCCGCCTCTCCCGGTCGTCGTCCCGAATTGGATTCGAATCTGGGGCCCCGTCGCGGGCGCCCTGGCCTTTCTCGCCGGGAGCCGACGTCTCGGGGCCGCGATTCGAAACGAGGAGCCTGCGGGGTCGCAGCCGGCGAGGGATCTTCTTTTCGTCGCGGCGTTTCTGACGATGGCCCTGGCGTGCAACTCGACGCAGGGAATCCTGCACTATGCGCAGTTTTTCTACCGCTCTCAGATCCTGTCGCGATTCTGGGCCTCGATGGCGGTAGCGCTGGCCTCGGGCCTGCTGCTGCGAATGCGCTCTCCGCTTCGGTGGGTGGGGATCCTGTTGGCGCTCACGTTCGTCGGTCTCGGGGTCGATGGGGGGCTGGACCGGCAGGACTATTACCTGGCCTACTGGAAGCGACATCGCGTCGAGCTCGAATCGATCGTCCGGGCGGTCCCGCGGCTCAAAGCCCCGGCCCGGCTCGTCCTGAGGATTCCGGAGCCGCCGCCGTATTTTCTCGCCACGCAAGCCGATTACCTCGCCCAGTCCTGGGCGACGCTTCTCGAGGGCGATCCTTCGATGTGGGACCGAACGTTCCTCATCGGACCGTATGGCGATCAACGCTGCGCCGTCGAGGGCGCAAACATCGTTTGCCGAAATTCGAAGTCCGAAGTTCTTTCCCGCGTGAACGTCTCGGAATCGGTCGTCCTTTCGTATCACCCGGCCGAAAACCGCTACCTCCTGGACTCCCGCCTCCCGCCGGAAATCTCGCGCGGCTCCGCCGATTCGGACGCGACGTACCGGCCGCGCCGATGGATCGTCGCCGGACCCGTCTCGCCGATGGCGCGCCGCCTTCTCGAGTAACGAGGGGAGCGCCCCCGGAGGAGGTCAGCGAAGATAGCCGAGCGCGCGGAGGCGGTCGATCATTTCGTCGCTCGCCCGGTGCTCGCCCGGGTCCGGCACGGCGCTTTTCTTTTCGACGTCGATCCACCGCTGGAGCAGGGAGACCCCGCGAGAGAACGCGGGCGAGCCCGGGGAGAGGGGAGTCCTCTCCCGGGGGTCGGATTCGAGATCGTAGACAGACCAGGTCGCCGCGGGTCGCGAGAACTGATCGGTCCCACGCGCGTTGAAGATGCATTTCAGTTTCGCGGTCCAGAGGGCGTCGTACTGCACTTCCGCCAGGCCGGGGCCGCGGAGGGCGTGGAGCTCGGCGAACAGAGGCCGGCCGGGAAATCCCGGGGCGGCAGCGGAAGGAGGCGCGAGGTTTCGTCCGTCGAATCGGACGCGGCTGCGATCGACCTGCGCCACATCGAGGATCGTCGGGGCGAGATCGACGAGGCTGACTCCCTGCGAGACCTCGGATCCTTTCCACCGGCCGCCGGGGAACCGGATCACGAGCGGGACACGAAGCATCTCCTCGAACATCGTTCTTCCGTGGCCGAAGCCCCCGTGATCTCCGAACTCCTCGCCGTGGTCGGTTGCGAGCACGATCAGGCTGTTCTCGTACAGGCCGAGGAACTTGAGAAGGTCCACGAATCGTCCGAACTCCGCATCGGCATGGTGGATTTCGCCGTCGTAGAGGGCCCTCAGATGCGCGACGTCCCCGGCCCGCGACCCGAGGCCCTTCGCCATGAAATTCTCGGGGCTGTATTCGACCTCGGGCAGCGATCCCGGGGCGCCGTCGGCAAACTCGCGATCCGCTTTGCCGGGCGTGTAGGGCGCGTGGGGGTCGACCGTGTGGACATAGGCAAAGATCGGACGGCCGGGGCGGGCGGCCCCTGTCAGCCAGCTGACGAACCGCCTCCGGGCGGTCTGAGACGAGAGCTTGGTTCCGTTGAGCGAATCGCGCCAGAGAAAGGTCTCGAAGCCGGCGGCGAGGCCGTAAATGGGGCTGACCAGAAACGAATGGGAAATGCCGACCGTTTCATATCCCGCTTTCCGGAGCAGGTCCGCGAGGACGGGCACTCCGCGGGCATACGCGAACCGTTCGCCCGTGATCAGCTGATGACGGAAGGGAAAGACTCCCGTCAGGAGCGAGGCCGTGGAGGGAAGCGTCCAGCTGCTGGCCGCGCGAGCGCTGCGGTACGTCACGGCGTCTTGCGCGAACGCGTCGATTCTCGGCGATGTGGGCCGGCGTGCGCCATAGAGAGAAAGGTCGCCGGCCCGCATCGTGTCGATGAGGTAGACGAACACGTTGGGATGACGGGGTCGAGCCGGCGAAGTCCGGATTCCGTCGGCGGGATCGACGCGAACGAAATCCCCGGGCAGAGTGATGCGGATGCTGCGCTGAGGATCGAACTCCGGTCCGTGTTCGGAAATCGCGAGAATCCGCGCGGTGGCGATTCGGTCCTCGGGGTTGAGGATCGAAAAGAGACTGCCCGCGGCGTCCCGCGCCCGCCGCGTCCACACCCGTTCTTCCGGAGAGCCGGGCGGAAGGCGGTCGATGGCGAGGGAGCAGTCCCGGCAGTTCCCGGCAACATCCCCGAGGTGAAAGGTCAGGCGGCTCATGGCGGGGATCGGGATCGCGTAAGCGCCCCCGACGGGCAACGAGAGCGTTCGACGTGCGACATCGAGGCGGGCCGCGGCGAGGGACAGGGGCGGATCGGGCATCGAGCTCGGGACGATCGCCGCATGGTTGAACGCGACGGCGAGCTTCCGCCGATCCTTTCCGACCCCGGCCTCGAGAGGAGACGCGGCGGTCTCGAAGCGAAGCGTGAGATCGACGAGACGCCCGCCGGGCTCCGAGGGGATGGCCGGAACGGGAACTCGAATCGCCTGCCATCCGTGTCGGAGCACCGTTGGGACGCTTTGCCGGCCGCCAAGCTCGAGGCTCAGCGATTGTGGCTGGCCTCCGGGAATCTCGAACGGCGCGCATTCGGCCCAGAAGTCGAAACGGGGGCCGGGAGGCGCGACGAACTCGATCTTCGCCGTTTTCCCGATGGCCCATGAGCAGGCGCGCCAGGGGTCGCCCTCGACTCCGCTGCCTTCCTCCGGCGCCCATCCGGTGCCAAGAGACATCGAGCCGCCTTTGTCGTCGAACGAGTTCGAAGGCGCCCCGGAGTCGAGCGCCGCGACTTGAAGGTCGAAAGCCACGCGGCCGGGGACTCCCGCGTCTTTGCGGCTGCAGCCCGCGAGAAGGGCCGCGAAAAGGAAAAGCGTCGCCCTTTGGCCCGCGCGACGCGCGGCCTTTTCGCCGAAGCCGTGCGAGTCGCGGCGAGAGGAGGAGGTCCTCACGACGGGATTGTAGCCGCGATTCCGACGGTTTCCTTCCCCGACCTCTTTCGCGGCCGCGTCGGAGAGCCCCTCCGCTCTGCCATAGAATGCGAACGAGCTTGAGAGCATTTTCTTCGGCCTCCGATGAGTGACGCTCGCGCCGTGCTGGTTACGGGCGGCGCCGGATTCGTGGGTTCGAACCTGGCGATCCGCCTCAAGGGCGCTCATCCCGGTTGGCAGGTTCTCGCCTTCGACAACCTCCGCCGTCGAGGTTCGGAGCTCAATCTCGCGAGGGTTCGGGAAGCCGGGGTCGAATTCATCCACGGCGACATCCGCGAGCCGGAAGATCTTTCCGCGATCCCGGGGAGGATCGACCTCCTTCTGGAGTGTTCCGCGGAGCCCTCCGTTCTCGCGGGGTCCGGCGGCTCGCCCGCGTACGTCGTCCAGACGAACCTGCTGGGGACTTTCCATTGCCTCGAGCGCGTCCGGAGGGATCAGGGGCGCATGCTCTTCCTCTCGACGAGCCGCGTTTATCCCATCCGAGGCCTCAACGAGATCCGGACCGAGGAGACGGAAGATCGATTCTCGATTCTCGATCGCCAGGACGTTCCCGGAATTTCCGCGCGCGGCGTCGCGGAGGACTTTCCCCTGACCGGCCCGAGGTCCCTTTACGGGGCCACGAAGCTCGCCTCCGAGCTTCTGATCGAGGAGTACCGCGACCTCTATGGCGTCCCGAGCATCGTCGACCGGTGCGGGGTGATTGCCGGGCCGTGGCAGATGGGCAAGGTGGACCAGGGGGTGTTCTGCCTCTGGATGGCGCGCCACTGTTTCGGGGGGAAGCTGTCGTACGTCGGGTGGGGCGGCACCGGGAAGCAGGTAAGGGATCTTCTTCACATCGACGACCTTGGCGATCTCGTGGAAATCCAGATCCGCAAGTTCGACCGGCTCGATGGCGCGACTTTCAACGTGGGAGGAGGCGCGTCGACCTCGCTGTCCCTTCGGGAGACGACGGCCCTGTGCGAGGAGATCTCGGGCCGCCGGATCGAGATCGGATCCGTCCCGGAGACCCGTCTCGCGGACGTGAAAACGTACGTTTCGGACATCGGACGCGTGTCCGCCGCGACGGGCTGGAGCCCCGGGCGCTCTCCGACGGACATCCTTCGTGACATCCACGACTGGATCGGGTCGAGGAAGGACGAGCTCCGGCCGATTCTGGGTTCCGAGTGAGTCGGAGGGTCGGACGAGAATGACCCTCGCCATCGTGTCGGGATCGGGCGGTCTGATCGGGTCGGAAACGGTCGCGTTCTTCGCGGACCTCGGGTTCGACGTGATCGGGATCGACAACGACATGAGGGCGCGGTTCTTCGGCGCCGAAGCCTCCACGGCGTGGAATCAGGAGTCTCTGCGGGCGAGATTTCCGGGACGTTACACGCACGTCGAAGCGGACATCCGGGACCGGGAGGCGATTCGAGGGCTCTTCCTGAAAAACCGCGGTTCGATCGGCCTCGTCGTTCACACCGCGGCGCAACCGTCGCACGACTGGGCCGCGCGGGAGCCGCTGACCGACTTTTCGATCAACGCGCTCGGAACTCTCCACCTGCTGGAGGCCTGCCGGGAGCTCTGCCCGAACGCGCCCTTCATCTTCACCTCGACGAACAAGGTCTACGGGGACCGGCCAAATTCCCTTCCGCTCGTTGAGCAGGAAACGCGATGGGAAGTGGCTCGGGACGGCGCGTTCTGGAACGGCATCGACGAATCGATGAGCATCGACGCCTCGACGCACTCGGTCTTCGGAGCCTCGAAAGTCGCCGCGGACGTTCTCGTTCAGGAATACGGACGGTATTTCGGATTGCCCACGGTGTGTTTTCGCGGAGGGTGCCTGACCGGGCCGAATCACTCCGGAACGGCGCTCCACGGATTCCTCGCGTTCCTCATGAAGTGCGTGTGCACCGGGCAGCCCTACACCGTTTACGGATACGGGGGAAAACAGGTGCGCGACAACATTCACAGCGCCGACCTCGTCGCGGCCTTTTACGAGTTCTTCAAGGCGCCGAGGCCGGGCGAGGTGTACAACATGGGGGGCGGCCGGTTCAGCAATTGTTCGATGATCGAGGCCATCGCGCTCTGCGAATCGATCGCCGGCCGAAAGCTCGACTGGACATACACGGATTCGAATCGCACGGGCGACCACATCTGGTACATCAGCGACCTTCGGAAGTTTCAGGGGCATTATCCCGGCTGGAGCCAGCGATTCACGCTGCCGGAGCTGCTGCGGGACATCTACGAGAGAAACGTGGACCGGTGGACGGCCCGCTGACCCTGTCCCTCGTGATTCCCGCCCGGAACGAAGAAGCCTCCCTGGAGACGACCGTCACGGAGCTGCGAAACGTCCTTTCCGCCGAGCGGATCCCGGCCGAGATCCTGATCGTGGACGATCACAGCACCGACGAAACGCCTCGAATCGCGCAGGCCCTCGCCGAGAGGTTTTCCGACGTTCGGTGGCTTCGCAACGAAAGGCCGGGAGGGTTCGGAAACGCGGTCGCTGCCGGGCTGGACGATTTTCGCGGGGACGCCGTGTGCGTCGTGATGGCCGATGCGTCCGACGATCCCCGGGACGTCGTCACCTACTACCGCAAGCTCGGCGAGGGCTATGAATGCGTGTTCGGGTCCCGGTTCATCCGCGGCGCCCGCGTCGGCGGATATCCGCTCCACAAGCTGATCCTGAACCGCGTCGCGAACGCCTTCGTTCGCGTGCTTTTTCGTCTCGACCTGAACGATACGACGAACGCCTTCAAATGCTACCGCCGCGAGGTGATTGCGGGCGTCGGCCCGCTGCTTTCGCGGCACTTCAACCTCACCGTCGAGCTTCCGCTGAAGGCGATCGTTCGCGGCTACCGCTATGCGATCGTCCCCATCTGCTGGCGGGGGAGGTCCGGCGGCGTTTCAAAGCTCAAGATCAAGGAGATGGGAAGCCGGTACCTTTTCATCGTTCTTTACGTGTTCCTCGAGAAGGTCCTTTCGCGGGGCGACTACCGCCGGTGAGCGCCGCCTCTGGTTTTTCCACGCCCTGAATTCTTCCAGGATCTGGACGTGGTGAAAATCCCACGCGTGCGCCTCGAGGTTTTTCATCCGGGCGTTCCAGTTGGAAGCCGGGTAGCAGAAAGCCCCGTCCGCCTGTACGAGAAAAGACCACAGGACAAGAGCCCCGAGGGCGATCCCGGTGGGGCGGCGGATCGTCGGGAGAAGGGGCGTCGATGCGAGGGCGAGGATCGGCATGAGCTCGGTGAGAAATCGGGGGCCGAAGGTCCATCCTCCGGTCCAGTTGTAGAACGCGGAATGAGCCACGAAAAATGGAATCGCGGCGATTGAGAATGCCGTGACGACGGGGTCCCGGCCCGGCCTCCTGAGGTGCCAGACGACCCCGAGGATGCCCAGGAGAGCGATCGGCGTGAAGACGAGCAGGCCGCGGTTCGGGCTCAGGAGAAGCCCCGGAGCTCCCTGAGCGAAGTAATGCAGCCGGAAGCCCGGGACATTTTCGCTGTAGCCCCCCAGGAGGTTTCCGAAGTAATGAATGTTGTAGAGCAGCGGGACGATCCCGATCGCGGCGGCGCCCGCCGCGAACGCGGCGACCGGAGGAAGTCTCCTGGCGCCCGGAATTTTTCGGACGGCGATGACGGCGAGCCCGGCGAGCAGGAAGAGCGCGGATTGAGGCCGGATCGTCGTTGCGAATCCCAGACAGAATCCCGCAGCGGCGGCGGCGAGGACCGGCGGGGACGCGCGTTCCAGGAAGAACAGCCCGAGCGTCAGGCACAGGACCCCGGGCCCGTGCTGCCACAACATCTGACTCGCGACCGACCAGACGGAAGTGGCCAGACCGAACACGAGAGAGATTGCCGCCGCACGTCGGAGGCTGACCTTCATCAGAAGGAGATGGAAGAGAGCGACGACCGCCAGAGCCGCGATGAGCACGGAGGTGACCTTCTCGAGCCGCCGCGTCTCCCAGAAGAGCCTTTCCGGCGTCGCCGAACCCTGCAGCCGAAGCCGGACGTAGTCGGGAGCGTAGAACGGGACGGCGAGAAGGGCGGTCCCGATTGGAAAATAGGACAGCAGGTGGCCGTTCATGGGGATCAGATAACTCAAGCCCGGGCGGCCGTACTTCTCGAACTCGGCCCGAAACGGGTCGAGAGTCAGTGTGTGGAACCGGAGAATCGAAAACGGGATGACGCGGCTGGGCAGGGTATCGTAGCCGTCCCGCACGGCCAGAGTCTTTCCGTTCGAAAAGTAGAGCGCCGCGCAGACCCCGAAGAGAACGATGCTGACCCTCGCTTTCGCCGTCACAGAACCTCCCCGCGACGGCGCCGGATCAGGAGCGGGAAAACGGCATATCCGGCCGCCGCGAGAACGCTCAGCCCCGAGATCAGGAGTCCCGGGGTGAGGCCTCTCGGCCAGTACGCGAAACGGACGTCCACCGGCCCGGCGGGAACGGCCACCGCGCGAAACGCGTAATCGGCGGCGAGGATCTTCGCCGGTTTCCCGTTCACGGTGGCGGTCCATCCGGGGAAATAGCTCTCGGAGCAGTAAACGAGGCCGGGACGCGGCGCGAGGAAATGGAGCGCGTAGGAATTCCTTCGAAACTCCCGGACTTCGACCGGGGCGTCCGCGGGCTCGTTCGGAGCGGCCGGGACCCCCGGCGGCTCCTCGAGAAGGATCTCCTTTTCGGGAAGCTTCTTGTCGAGGAGCGCCAGGGCGCGGGACGACGAAGCGATCTCGTACGACGACGTGAAGAAGTACCGGGGGAGCGTTTTTCTCTGAAACATCCGGACGAACCCGTCGGAGAAGACCGTCTCGTAATTCCGGGACTCGGCCTCATGGATCCATTCCGGGACGGCGTCCTGCGCGATGATGAATTTGACGTTCGCCCGGTCGAGAAAACTCTCCGAGGGAAAGAGGGTGTCGCCCCTCAGAAACTGCCCGGTGCCCGGCGAGCAATACCGCCGGTAGGCCTCGTAGATTCGCGGCGGGTCGAACGACATCAGCGATTCGAGCTGGAAGATCCCGAAGGCGGAGCCGCCGTCGGCCGGCATCGCGGCGACGCCGATCGTGCGGTCCATTCCGGCGGTCCGCTGGAGTTGCCGGACATAGGGAACCGGGTGCCTCCAGATGTCCCAGGCCTTCTGCCTCGGGTATCTCGCGTAGGAGATCCCCTCGACCGAGCAGAGGAGAATCAGCGCGGCGCCGAGGAGGCGCCTCGATTGCGGGCTGCGGAGGGCCATCCCGGCCAGAAGCGCGCCGCCGGCCATGACCGCGAAAAAGAGCGAGAGCCGCGCCTGCGCTCGCCAGACCTCGGGGATCTGGGAGCGACCCGCGCCGGAGGCCTGCGCGGTCGTGTAGAGGCCCAGAAGCGCGACTCCGAGAACGGCCACGGCGCTGCCGATCCGGCCGCCCGTCGCCCGGCCGGACACGAATTGATCGAGCCCGAAAGCCGCGAAGATCGCAATCGCGAAATCGAGAAAGATCCCGAAATAGTGGGCAACATGGACGTGGTTCAGGATGGGCAGATGCCCGAGGGACTGCACGGGCTCGACACCCAGCAGCTTCAGAACCAGGACGATCGTGCTTCCGAGAGTGACCGCAAAAAGCAGGCCGGCCGTCTTCTTTCGCGGAGCTCCCGCGAGCAGAGCGATGGCGATGGCCGCGACTCCGACATACGGGAGCTCCGGCAGATAACGCGTGTTCAGGAGAGGCCGGTTGAAGATTTTCGTTCCGCCCAGGAGCGCCGGCGAGAAGAGCTGATAGAGATTTGCCGGTTCGACCGTTCCAAGAGCCGCGTGGCGATAAATCTTCGCGAATTGCGGTGTGGCGCGCATCAGGGCGAGAAAAGGGACGTAGCAGAAAGCGACCATTCCCACGCCGAGGACGCACGCGACGGAAAATCCGGCGATCAGCCGCCGCCGCCGGTGGGGCTCGGGGGCCGGCGCGGCGAAAATCGAGACGGCCGCGTACGCCGCGGTGAAAGCGAAGAGCCCGATCAGCACCGGGGGAAAGCTGGCGAGCGCGATCATGGCGAATCCCGCGGCGAGAGAGAGAACGCGCCCCCGGGTCGGACGGTCGAGAAAACGCCGCGTGAGGAAAAGCGCCAGCGGCAGGCACTCCGCCGCCTGGCCGATGAGATCCGCCACGTTCTGGGTGATTGCGCCGCAGAAGATGAAGACGAGGCCGCCCAGAAAGCACGCCTGCCGGGAGAGGTCGTGCTTTCGCAGGAACAAGTACGTGAAAAGGCCGGTGCCGAGAAGCGCCGCCAGGAAGTAGAAATTCTTGAGAGGCACCGTATTTCCCGCCAGCACCACCAGGAGATAGGGCGGGTAGAACAGGGCCGAAGTCAGGTTCGCCAGGGCCTGGGTCCCCCCGCCGACATAGGGGTCCCAGAGGGGAAGCTCCCGGTCCCGGATTCCCTGCCGGAGAAATTCGGTTGCGGGTTCCCATTGCCACCAGGCCGCTCCCGGATCGTGAAAATTTGCGTACTGAAACAGATGCTTCTGTTCCCACGCGGCGCGCGGGACGAAGCCC
This sequence comes from Thermoanaerobaculia bacterium, assembly GCA_050747885.1. Taxonomy (GTDB): domain Bacteria; phylum Acidobacteriota; class Thermoanaerobaculia; order UBA5066; family DATFVB01; genus CAWEYG01. The sequence goes on along the minus strand of JBOGJO010000137.1, from coordinate 4,532 downwards.
TCCCCGAGGTTCTGCGCCAGGAATCTTGAATCGAACGGGTTGTAATTGTTGGAATAGACGAGCGATTTTCCCTGGAAGAAGACGTTGAAGTACGCGGCGGCGAGGAGGCACAGGTACCCGAGGGACACCGCGAGAGTTTCCTTCCACGGAACGAGAATCTCGCGGGGCGGATCGGAAACTCGAGCCTCCACCATCATGGCCGCATGCTTTCTGCGAGTGCGCCGGATCAGCGGACGCTGACGGGAACTCGCAGGGCAGGAGCTCCCTTCGCCTCGAACCACGTCACGAGCTCCTGAACCAGGTCGATCTGGAGCTCGTACTCGCCCGCTTTTGCCGGGGCCCGGACGGGGATCGTCACCGTAGCCGTGTCCCCCGGTCGCACGGGCGCGGACAGGTCCGCGCGGTCCGAATAGTCCGACGGCAGCGGCGATCCGGCTGTCCACCAGCGATAGGAAAGGCGGACCGCGCCCGCTCCGGTGGGCAAGGCGCCGGGACTCTTGGGATCCGGCCACGTGACGGGGCTGAGGTTCTTGAACGTCACCGTGGCGAGGGCGCGTTGCTCCGGCTTCATCGCGCGCGCAACCTCCACCCCTTTCCACTCGACCCGAAAGGCGGAGTCCGGCAGGGAGACGACGTTTTTTGCGGGCTCCTCACCGGTTCCGCACGCTCCCGCCAGAAGGCAGAGGGCGAGCGCGAGGACGCCGGAAGGAAGCGTCCGCGTCGCTCGATCGGTCGCGTCGTCTCGGGGTCTCAACGGCATCGAAGTGTACATCAGACCGCGGGAAGATCAGCGATCCCTTCCGTCGTGGAAGACGCTGAGTCGGCTCTCCCGGAGGTAGCGGGCATACTGCCGGAGGTCACCGGGGAAATAGATCGAGCCGAGGGCCGTGTCGGGCTGCGATTCGAACGTCCGCAGGATCTTTCGCTGACCTTGCTGATAGGTTCGCCACGCGGCCGCCTTTTCGATTCCTTCGAAGCCGGAGGCCGCCAGGCAGATCCCGAAGAGAACCAGGAAAGCGGCGCAAGCGAGCCTCGGGATCTCGCGGTCCATCACCAGCAGGTAGGCCCCCGCGGCCGCGAGCTCGGTGAACGTGACGTATCGGGATTCGACCGCCTGGGCGGCCCCGAAAGCCGCGCGGCCGTACGCGAGGAGGGCGGCGGAGAGAACCCCGGCCGCGATGAGCGCGTAGGCTCCGGCCCGGGCGGGAGAGCGCATCTCTCCGCGGCGGAGGTCTCGAATTGCCAAAAGATAGACGAGCAGGAGGAGCGCGAAGCCGATCGCCGCGCTCGCGCCGAGGCTCGATACCCCGAGGGGGGCCCCGACCGCGGCGAAGAGAAATTGGGCTCTTGCCCCCGGTCCGACCGGAATCGACTTCAAGGCCGCGATCTGCGGCGGGGCGTGATAACCGTGAAAATAGAGGGCGGCGCACGCCACGCCGGCCGAGGTCCAGACCGCCAGAGCCCGGCGGCTCGCGCGCGAGACGGCCAGCTGGGCGATCCCGATGGGCCACACGACGAAGCCGTTGGCGGTCGAGAAAGAGGCGAGCAAACCGAATCCGCACGCGGCCAGGACGCCGCGGAGCGTCGCTTTCTGGAGCAGGCGGAAGCTCCAGACCATGCCGAGCAGCGTGAAGTAGAACGACATCTGAATGCCGGTGAGCATGTTGAACCACTGGGCCGGGCCGCACAGCAGAAACGCGAGCGGGGCAAACGCCAGCGCTCCGCGATTGTTCGTCTGCCGATAAATTCCCCAGAGGCCCCACAGCGCGATCCCCACGAGGGCGACGCTCACGTACATTTCCGCGACGACGTTCCACGACGTCGCGGCCGACAGCGGCGCCAGGATGAGCTTCATCGCGACCATGCGGTGCTCGTTGTGTTGAAGGAAGATCCAGCGCCTCCAGTCCTGCCCCGTTCGGACGAGATAAACGAACGGAACGTAGAAGAACTCATCCAGGTACGGCATGTTGACGCCAAAACGGCTCACGATCAGAACCTGAATCAGGAGGGGGAGCGCGGTCAACGTTCCCGCCAGCGCGCGGGGCGCCCTGCGCGCCGACCCGATCGCCGTCCGGGCGGGGTGGTTCATCGTGGGCTTCCTTTCGAGATCTTCAGATCTTAACCGCCTTTGCGCGCTCGCTCGGGAGCGGGCGCTCGTCGATCCGTTCAGCTCGAGATTTGCGGCAGGCTGTCCGCGGGAATCCCAAGCGCTTGCTGAGAAAGGATCCGAAGGTGAGTCTCGAGGCGGCCGGGACGCCACCCGCGTGGACGCAGTCCGGGCGAGAACGTGATGTCCGCGCGATTGGAAGGGTCTGTCGAATGGCTGACGAAGATGGCGTGTCGAAGAACGTCTTCCACGAGCTTCCGGGCCTCGAGAATCGACGTGGGGCGGCCAGAAGCGAGGGTCTCTTCCGAAATCTCGGCCTGAGGACGCACGCTCAGGATTCTTCGGGCGGCGAATCCGGCCACGTCCTCGGCCCAGATGAAATCCCGAAGCGTGCTCATCGAGCCGACGATTCGGGACACGCGACGCTGCATTCCATTGAAGAGAAGCGTCGAAATCAATCCCGACCGGTGGCCTCGTCGAATGCGGCCGTAAACGGACGAGAGCCTCAGGATCGTCTTCCGAACGCCGGGGGCGCCCGATTTCAGCATCTCCTCCTCCGCGAGCTTGACGTCGCCATACGGCCGGCGGGGAGCCGGCCGGGAATCCCCGGTGATCTGGACCTGGCCCTCGAAGAGCCCTCCCGCGGAGCTGAAGAGAAGAAAGTGAACGGGAGCGCGCGGGAATCGATCCCGGACTCGGCGGCCAAGCGCGAGGACCTCCGCGAAGCTCTTCAGTTCCGCCTCCGCCTCGGCGGGGGTGGCTTCGAACCCCGCTCGACCCGCGCTCCAGACGATCGCCAGCGGAGCGTCGCGATCGACCGCCGTGGCGCCGATGCGCGTTTCGATTCTTCGCAATTGCTCGAGCCGGGCGTCTTCTTCCCAGAACAGCGGCCACGTTTCCGCGCGCATCCGGCCCGCGAAACTGAGATGCTCCGCAACGGCGGAGCCGATGAGGCCCGCCCCAAAGATGGCGACGGTTCCCGGAGCTTCGCGGTCAGCCGTCTGGAGGAGGATCAGGGCCCTTCCCTCCGCGCCCAGTCGAGGATTTCCGCGTCCCGGCTTCGGTCCACCACGAAAAACGTCGGCTTTCCCTTCGCTCGAATCAAGATCGCCGTCGATTGCTCGAGGAGGATTCCCGTGAGGAGCGAAATGAGGCCTCCGAAGAAGGAAATGGCCAGGATCAGGGACGCCCAACCCCGCGGGTGGGTGGGTTGAGGGTAAAACAGCCGGATCACGACCGCCGCGGCGGAGATCGCGACGCTGATCGTCAAAGCCAGGATGCCTGCCGCCGCTCCCAGGCGGAGGAATTTCAACTCCGACGATCCCAGCATCCGGCCTGCGTGCCGCAAAAGGCCACGCACCGTATATCCGCTCCCTCCTCCGCCCCGGGATCTCTCGTCCGCCATCTCCATCGGGAGGCTTCCGACCCGGTCGGTGAACCAGCACAGGGCGATGTCGAGGTAGGGATCGGTGGCGCAGACCGCGGCGGCCGCCCGGGCAACGGCTCCTCGAAGCATCCGAAAGCTGTTGAAGTCCTGAATGAAGCGATTGCCGGCGAGTCGGCTCATGACGGCCTTGAACCCGGAAGAGCCCATGTCCCGTAAAACCGACCGGTGAACCGGTCCCACGGGCTTTGCGTAAACGACGTCCCGGCCGTTCAATACCGCGCGCTTCAGCAGCGGAATCAGGTGCTTCGGGTCGTGCTGGAGGTCCTCGTCCAGCGTCGCGATCCAGTCGCCCGAGGAGTGGAGGATTCCGGCGATCGTTGCCGGATGCTGGCCGAAGTTGCGGGACAGCCGGATGACTCGAACCGAAGGGTCCGCCGCCTCCAGCTCGGAAAGGACCTCGGAGGAGCCGTCGAGGGAGCTGTCGTCGACGAAAATGATCTCGGCCAGGCGGACCGGGGCCCCCTCGGATTCGAGTCGGCGGCGCGCCTCGAAGAGCGCCAGGGAGAGCGGGCGAAGAAAAGCCTCTCCCTGGAAAACCGGGACGACGACCGAAAGGGCCACGCTGTCCATGGGAACGGCTCCGCTACTCGCCCTTCGAGGTCGAAATGAATCTCAGGGCTCGGTCCGGCGGGGATTCGACCGGACACGGCTTCTTTCGGGGCTCATACGCTTTCAGCATAATTCCGCGGGCAACGACAAGCCAGCGGGAGGGGGACGTTTCGACTTTCGCTCTAAGTCGCGTAGAATAAGAGGACGCCGTGCGGGTCCGCATGTACAGTTTTTCCGTTTTGCTCCCGGGGTTGACGCTGATAAATGGCTGAGAGAATTCTTCAAATGTCGGACACGGAGTCGCGAGCCGCCGCGAGGGAAGGCGAATTGAAAGCTCTCGCCGCCGACCTGGAGCTTCGCCTGGCCGAGAGCCTGGACCGCGAACGGGACCTCGGCGAGAGGCTCGACGCCTTGCAGGGCGAGACGGTT
>JBOGJO010000136.1:0-7983 GCA_050747885.1 Thermoanaerobaculia bacterium | reverse complement strand
CGTCCGGGCGGCGGCGGGGGTCGCGTCGCCGGAGCCGTCGTCGACGACGATCACTTCCCAAGTTTCCCCCTTCGCCCGGAGGTAGTCGGCGATTTTCGCGATCGAAGGCGGAAGCCGGTCGGCTTCGTTGTAAGCTGGGATGACGAGGGAAACGTTCATCGAGGTCGCGCCTCGATCACGAACTGGTAGCCGAACAGCGTCGGCCACACGCTCGCCGCGGCAATGGCGAGGCCGCGGGAAATCGGGCGCAACGGGTTTCTGCCAAGCAGGGGCCACCCGAGCTCGACGGGCATCGCGGTCGCGGTCACCCGATCGATCGCGAATCCGCATCCCTGGACGAGTTGAATCGCGGAACGACGCGTGAAAAACCTCAGGTGCGTCAGGTCAAGGACGCCCCGGTCCGCGTACGGAAACCTCCCCGCGAGCACCGCGAGCCGCACGGTGACATTGGCGACGTTGGGAATCGAGGCGAGGATTCTTCCGCCCGGCGCGAGCCAGGCGCGGGAGGCGCGGAGAATCTCTTCCGGCGCGCTCAGATGCTCGAGGATGTCCGCGAAGAGAACGACGTCGAAGAGACGTCCGAAGTCGAGGTCCGGCGAGAGGCGCGCCGTGATCCAGCGGTCGTAGACGGCGGCCGCCGGGCTGGAGCCCGCTTCGGGGTTCGATTCGACGCCGGTCAGGTGCGACACGTGGCCGCGAACTTCCTTGCCGAGGTGTCCATCGCCCGCTCCCAGGTCGAGCACGGCGCTCTCTCGGGGAAGGGAGAGAAGCCGGCGCTTCAGGATTTCATGGGAAGAGCCGGGGATGGCCTTCCAGCCATATCGAGTCGAGGCCCCGCTCAGCGAAGAGGCTCCTCCAGCGGCCGCAGCGGCCAGCCGGTAGCCAGGTCGGCGGGCGTGCGGCGTCGCCGATCGAACGCGACCGTGAGGAGCGGCAACCCGGCAAGCAGCGCGGTGAACACGCACAAGAGCCATCGGCCGGCTGCGGCGGCAAACGGGGGCTTCTCTCCGTCTTCGCGCTCGACGGTCAGATCGGCGAGAGCCATCCCGGGCGTCCTTCCGAAGAGGATGAGGGACGGGACGCAGAGGAAAAACGACACCTGGACCATGAACACGGCGCACCAGATCCAGGACGCGGCGGCGGGAGACCGTTCCACGCTCGCGGCCGCTGCGAGAAAGGCTCCTCCGCTCACGAGTCCGCACAAGAGCGCGTCGGTTCCAAACGCACGGGCCCGCGCGGCGAGCGCGGCGGGAGAAGCAGAATTCCCCGCGTCGACCGGCTCCCGGGCGGGCTCATCGTCGCGCGGAAAGAGGGACGCGGCCTCGGCCGTTTCGACCGAGGTCCGGCGTCGGTCCAGGTCGGACGACGAAAAGAGATCTCCGGGACGCTGAATGAGCACCCGTTCGAGCGGGTCCGGCTCGTCCGGCGAAAGGCGAAGCTCAAGATCGTCTTCGTCCGTCATGGCCGGGGCCGCAGATATTTCACATAAATCCGGGCGAGAAGGTCCGGAGGTCTCTTCACGTAGCGATCGGCGAACGCCTTCTGCCGTTTCGCGAGGGCGTCTTCGGGGTCGACGCCGAGGGCGTCGTTGAAGGATCGGGACGCCTTGTCGAACAGATTGTTCTGGAGGTTGATGACGCCGAGGTCGTAGTACGCGCGGACGAGGTAGGACCTGACGTCCTGATTCTGTCGGTCGGCCTGATGGAGGCGCCACAGGATCGGCAAGGCGGTCTCGTAGTCCCCGTCGTTGTAGAGCTTGACGGCCGGCGAGATCTCGCCGACTCTCTCGGCCGCCTGTCCCATTTCCTGCCGGAAACCCGGATCGTTCGGATAGGCCGGGGCGGCGAGATTGAAAGCGGTGAGGGCGGCGATGTAACGGTGCTCGGCCAGGGCCCCCTCGGCCTCGGCTCGCTTCGCATCGGCCCCGGCGGGCGGCGACGCGGGCAGGGAGATCGGCCCTGTGCCGGCAGCGGGAGCCGGCGCCGGGGGCGCGGGCATCGGGGGCACCTCGCTTCGCCGCCTCGGAACGGGTTTCTCCGCCTCCGCGGGCGGAATCGGCCTGCCCGGCCTCAGGAGCACGTAGACGCCGGCCCCGATCGCCAGGAGGAGGGCGCCGGCAGCCACCACGGGAATCCAGGGCCGCCGCCGCGCCGCCGGGGCGGCTTCACGATCCTGCCGCGCCGCGGGAAAGGAGGCCGGAGAGTTTTCCCTCGGCGAGACCTCGTCTTCGTCGAGAACGTCGCCCCGCGGCGAGGTCAGCGAGAGGTCGTAGGAAACCTGAGGCCGCGACATGTCGCCTTCGATTCGCTGCAGGAAGGACCGGGCCATGGGCTCGTTCTCGTCGATCGCCAGAACTTCCAGGAACTTTTCCCGTGCTTCTTTCAGTTGTCCGCCGTCATAGAGGGATCTCCCTGTTTTCAACGCGTCGGCCACGCGCCGGTTCGTCTCGGCGAGCTTCAGGCGAGCGTTCTCGATCCGGGCCGTCGCGTCGGCGTTGCCCAGATCGAGCAGGAAGATGCGCGACCATGTCTCGATCGCGGCCTGGGGATCCCGGGCGGAAAGGTCGTCCCCCTCGCGCAGCAGCCGGGCGATTTCGACGGAGCCCGGGGAGGCGGGCGCAGACGACTCGCCGGCGGGCGCGGCCGCTTCGGGCGGTCCCCAGAGGTCGGCGAAGTTCGGCTGGGGCCCGCTCGCCGGAGGCGGCTGAGCGAAGTTCGGCGACGGCGAAGTCTCGAGGACGGGTCCCCACTCGGAAAGGGCGGAGCTCTCGGAGAGCGGGCCGAGGTCGAGGCCTTCCATCCCTGCGGGCGGCGGGGACGCTCCGACGTCCGTCGCGGCCGCGCCGGCCGGAGGCCGATAGGGTTCGACCGGAGGAATCTGCCGATCGCTCACGTCGAATCGAAAATCGGGTTCGTCCGGATCGATCGCCGGAAGCGCCGCGGGCTCGGGAGGCGCGGTGGTTCCCTCGAACCGTGCGGCGAGCCTCTCCACTTCGGGGTGCTCGGGATCGAGGTTTTGCATCCGTTCGAAATTGAGGCGCGCTTCTTCCTCCTGGCCCGACTCGAGCGCGAACAGGGCGCGCTGCCGGAAGTTTTCCACGTGGGGCTGGAGATCTCTCTTGCGCTTCGCTTTCTCGAGAATCTCCCGGGCGTCGTTGTTTCCCGGAAGGGCGGCGAGGACCTTGTTCGCGTTTTCGATCGCACGGTCGAACTGACGCTCCGCGTACGCCTCGATCGCAGAGATCAGAAGCTTGTCCGGCGGCTCGCCGCCGGTGCTCGGGGGCGCGGGCGCCTCGTCCGAAGCGAACGCGTCGAACTCGGCCAGGTCGATCTCGGAGGAAGGATTGTGCGCCTTCTCGAGAAGCCTTCGGGCGGGTCCGAAGCGCGGATCCATTTTCAGGATGAATTCGCAACCGACGGCGCTGTCCACCGCCTTGCCGGAACGGTAGAGGTTCAGGGAGTGGCGGAAGGTGGAGAGGATCTTGTCCCGGACTTCTTTGGAGAGAGCCGAATTGCCCGGATACGCGATAATGTCGGCCATACGATTCCAACGAGGATAACAAAGCGAGGTGGGAAATTGAAGCAGATCATCGAGTGCGTGCCGAACTTCTCTGAAGGCCGCGACCCTCAGAAGGTTGCCGCGATCGCCGGAGCCGTGCGGGCGGTGGCAGGCGTCAAGGTCCTCGACCTCACATCGGATCCGGATCACAACCGGAGCGTTCTGACGATGGCCGGCGATTCCGACGCGGTGCGGCGGGGAGCGCTGGCCCTCCTGGAGGCGGCGATCGCCCGGATCGACCTGACGTCACACCAGGGCCAGCATCCGCGCATCGGAGCGGTCGACGTGATTCCATTCATTCCGATCCGAAACGCGACCGCCGCCGATTGCGTCGCCCTCGCCCGGGCCGTCGGGGAGGAAGCCGCGGCCCGTTTCGGTCTTCCGGTCTACCTCTACGAGGACGCCGCCACTCGGGAAGAGCGGCGCAACCTTTCGAGTATCCGGAAAGGGGAGTTCGAAGGCCTTCGCGAAAAGATGGAGAAACCGGACTGGAAGCCCGACTTCGGCCCGGACCGCCCTCACCCCACGGCCGGCGCGTCCGTGATCGGGGCTCGAATGCCCTTGATCGCTTACAACATCAACCTGGGAACGGCGGACTTTTCAGTCGCCGACACCATCGCGAAATCGATTCGTCACCTGGGAGGAGGCTTTCGGTTCTGCAAGGCGATGGGAGTGGAGCTCAAGGACCGCGGCATCGTTCAGGTCTCCATCAACATGACGAATTTCCGGAAGACCCCGCTTCATCGGGTGTTCGAATGCGTCAAATCGGAGGCCGCTCGATACGGCGTCAACGTCGTCGGGAGCGAGATCGTGGGGTTGACCCCCGCCGAGGCCCTTTACCAGGCCGCGGAGTTTTACCTTCGCATCGAGAAATTCTCTCCGTCGGTCGTTCTGGAAACCCAGCTGATGGAGGCCGACGGGGGCTCGTGACCCGCGGGACCCCGGGGTCAAAAGAGCTTCAGCAGGAGCATCGATCCTGAGACGCCACGGATCCCGTGCGAGACGGCCGGCACTCCCACGTCGAACCGAATGAGCGAATTGCTCCAGGGTCCGTTGAGTTGTCCGGAGACTCCAACGCCCGAATAGTACCGGTGGCGAAAACCGGAGACGGGGTCGTTGACGATCGCCTGGTCGTACAGACCCTCGAGGCGAATGATGTTTTCGATGTTCAGTCCGTACGAGAGGTTCATGATCCACGCCTGTTTCGTCCGGAGCGCCCCGCTCTGGTATCCGCGAAGGGGATTGCCCGAGAAGGCCCCGAACTCGTAGCGCGAGAAGCGATCGAGGTCGGATCCCGAAAGATAGGTGAGCGCCCCGTGGATCTTGCGAAAACCGGAGAAGTAATAATCCTTGGAAATCTGCGCCGACCATTTCTGGTAATCGCGCTGGGAGGGGTTGTATTCCGATTGGCCGGGGATGCCCCAGAAAGGCCAGTCGTCGCGGTGGAACCTCGAGTAGTCGAGAGTACCGGCGAAGCCGTTGATATTGGCCGTGATCTTCAACTCTTCGCCGAAGGTGAACGTGTCGGCCGGAGTGACGAAATCGCCGGCGGTGTCGGGGTCTCGCTGATAGTCGTCCCACTTCGCGAAGACCCCCAGAGAGGCCTTCACGTAAGGGCCGAGCGGATGGCCGGCGTTGATCTGAAAGACGGCCGGCACGTGTTTGAGCCTTTCGCTCTTGACCTCTTTCCCGTTCCGATAGGACGCGTCGCCAAACGGGATCGCGAAGGCGAAAACGTCGGCGCCCAGGTCGAACCTCGACCCGAGGAAGGCCGGGTCGGTATAGTTGGTCGTCAGCACGGCGCCGGCGAAGAAGGTCGAGATTTGCTTGCCGGTCTTGAACAGGTCGAAATTGAAGTATTGGACGCCGAGAAGCGGAACCGGATACGAGAGCGATCCGTCGTAGAACGCTCCCGCGGCGCCGAACAGGCTCTTCTTCGAAACATACTCTTCCACGACCCTCGCGCCGGGATGGGCGGCGTCCGGGATGAGGTATTTCAAGCCCCTTTCGGTGTCTCGAACCATCTGTTGGGAGGAGGCGTACGTTTTCGTCCGCTCGACATCGAAATTCTCGGGATTGATCCGGACGTGTTTCATGACGACGGCCCGCTCGACAGCTGTCGTTCGCCCCGCCGTCGAAAAAACCTCCTCGCCCTTGATCTCGAGCGGAAGAACCGCGCCTGAGGTCCCCGGGACCGGCCGGTAGTATTCGGTCTCCACGTTGGAGAGGGTCTCGCCCTTCAGGTTCTGCTGAACGGACCGACGCCGGAGCAAAGCGAACGTCTGTACGTCGATCCAGACGCGCCCTTTGTACAGCGGCTTTTCGCCGACGCCGCTCTTCGGCGCGAAATCCACTTCGTAGGCGGTTCGGCCATCGACCGCGGTCGTGCCGGCAAGCGAGTAGGCGTAGTCTTCGGACAGCTCGATTTCCAGCGGCAGAGTCGTGACCTTCTCGGGTTGAAGGATGGGGATCTTGGGCAGCGTCTTGCCTTTCCAGCGGATTCCGTTGACGTAAAACTCGCTCCACGCCCAGTCGAAGTCGTTGCCTCTCCGCTTGAAGAGCGGTCCCCGAATGGTCAGGTCGAAGGTTTCGTTGACTTCCGCCACCCGGAATCGGAGCGAGGTCGTGAGATCGGCCGTGTAGGATTTCACGAGCTCGTCCTGCGCGGCTTTCCAGGCGCGCTCTTTCGCGACGATTTCTTCGGCCGTCAGGGAACGCGGCGCGCCGACGGTCACCTGAGAGCGCGTCTCGCCGGAGCGCGGCTTCGACGCAACGAGCTCGACGGCGAGGGGACCGCGGCTCGTGTCCAGCGCAAGAGCCTTCGAGTCGGGCGCAATCTCGAAGCTGCGGCGCGCCCCCGTGGAAAGGTTTTCGACGCGCGCCGTTTCGACGTTCCCCGCGGCGAGCTCGAGAGCCTCCGTGGCCGCCCCAGCCCGAAGGAAACGGATGGGGGAAAGGTCCTTCGCGCGAAAGAATGCGGCAACCGGAACCTGCTTTCCGTCGGGCAGGCGGGCGAGGGCCGGGCGCGGCTCCCGCGACACGTCCTCGCCCAGGTACCGTTGAATGCGCGCCTCGACCGCGAACAGGGCCGTCGGGTCCGCGGTCTTGGCCAGGAGAACGGCCGCGGACGGGATCTCGGAAAACGACGCGAGGAGACGGTCGGCGGCTTCGCCGGCTGAATCCGCGGGGTGGCCGACCGCGCACCAGATCTCGTCGCCCGGCGCGTCCGCTGCGAGGACCGGCGCGAGCGCGGTCGCAGTACCGTCGAGAAGGAAAGCATCAAAATAGGGAGCCGCCTCGGAATCGCCCGCCAGGGCCCCAAGGAGGGCCGCCGTTTCCGGCGACGCCGTTTCGGCGGCAAGGGCGATTTTCATCGCCGGCCGCGCGCCCCGAGCCGCGGACGCGACGCGTTTCGCGATGTAGGCCCATCGTTGCTGGCCGGATCCGGGAGCCAGGGTGCCGAGGGAAACGAGCGTGATGTTCGGGTGCTCCTGGAGGGCTCCCACGAACCGGTCCAGATCGGGATCGGCGAGCTCCGGCACGGAGTCGGGAAATTCGAGGGCGAGAAGAACCGCGACCGGCTCGGGCGGAATCGCGAGGGATTCCTTCATGACCGGCCAGGCCGATCGAATCTCGACGATCGGTCCGTCCTTTCCCGGCGCCCGAGGCGACTCGAGCGGGGTGGCGGCGGACAACCCGACGCGAATCTGCTGCGCGCCGGCCGGCCGGAGAACAAGAAGGAAGATGGCGGCCAGGAGGGATGTTTTGACTCGAGCGCCGGCCATCTTGGGGCATCTTTTCAGAGTTCGGGTCAATTCCCTAGTCTTTTCAGCATCTTCCCCGGATACGAAAAAACCCCGCGGCTTTCGGCCGCGGGGCTGAGAACTGAGGAGATCTCACTTGTTTCTACGAACAGCGGGCCTCGGGCGTTTATTTCTTTTTGGGGTCCTTTTCGGAAGGCGTCTCCGGGGGCGCAACCGCCGCCGGCGCCGGGGAAAGGCCGAGGTGTTCGCGAACCTTGCGTTCGAGCTCGCCGGCGATGTCGGGGTTCTCCTTGAGGAACTGTTTCGCATTCTCGCGCCCCTGCCCGATCCGAAGGTCGCCGTACGAGAGCCACGACCCCGATTTTTCGACGAGCTTCGCCTCCGTTCCGAGGTCGAGGAGCTCTCCGCCGCGCGAGATCCCCTCGCCGTAGTTGATGTCGAATTCCGCCTGCCGAAACGGCGAGGCGACCTTGTTCTTCACGATCTTGACTTTCGTGCGGGAGCCCACGACCGTGTCTCCGTCTTTGATCGACGCGATCCGACGGATGTCGATGCGCACCGACGAGTAGAACTTGAGGGCCCGGCCTCCCGTCGTCGTCTCGGGATTGCCGAACATCACGCCGATCTTTTCGCGGATCTGGTTGATGAAGATCAGGCACGT
>JBOGJO010000135.1:0-11023 GCA_050747885.1 Thermoanaerobaculia bacterium | reverse complement strand
CCCTTCGCGGATCGACAAGGCGATGGCGAGCGGCGCCACGCACAAGGTGTAGGGCAGAAGCAAAGCCGCGAATTTCGCGGCTCTCGAGCCCGGGACATGTTTCCAGAGCCTCATGAGCAGGAACACGACCAGGAGGAACCCGATCGGGAGCAGCACGGCCTTCGCGACGTATCCCCCCCCGAGAACGGTCCCGGTGACCAGCAAGAGACGTCGCGATGCGGACCCGCGCAGGACCCGCAGGCTCAGACCCGCTGAAGCGAAAAGAAATGCGGCCACAAGGAGATCGGGGGAGACGTTCCAAATGCCGATCTGATCCAACGCGGCCACGACAAACGTCCCGGCGCCAAAAACGATCCATGGCCAGGGGAGGCCTTCGTCCCCCTTCCGCCCGAGGTCGAATGCTTCTCGAAGGAAGAAGCCAAACGCCATCAGGGCAAGGACAAAAATGCCGAAGTTGACCAGATGAACGCACGGAAACAGCCATTCCGGCGCCGGTCGGAGCAGCGCAAACACCCCGCCAAGGAGCATCGGATACATCGGGCTCCAGAATGCGTTGATCCCGCCGGCCACGTCACCCCGCCGCCAGGAATCCGCCAGATCGAGATAGGACACGCCATCCGGGTTCATCAAATTTCGATCACGCCACGCGAAAGCAAGGCCGGCGAGAACGACGAGAGAAAAGGCGGTCGTCGCCCTCGCGTCCAGCCGCGGAATGATCCTCGAAAGCTTCTCTCTCGCCATCGGATTCATTGGAATGGTATTCGAACACAGCCACAACACGGCCAATCGCATCAGACCCCGCGCGCCGGGATATGATCTCTGAAACGATTCGATCAATGGAAACAGCGGCCGACCGCCCGAAGCTTTCGAACTGCGAGATTTCCGTCGTCATCCCCTTTTTCGACGAGGCGCCCAACTTGCTTCGCGTCGCCGAAGAGCTTTGTCGCGTGCTTTCGGACCTCGGCCGATCCTTCGAGCTTGTTTTTGTCGATGACGGAAGCACCGACAACGGCGCGGCCGCTCTCGAAGAGCTGATCAGGACCGAGCCGGCCGTCGTTCTCGTCCAGCTTCGGCGCAACTACGGCCAGACGACGGCGATCGGCGCGGGTTTCGACGTTGCCACCGGCGAGATCATCGTCGTCATGGACGCCGACCTCCAAAACGATCCACGGGACATCCCGAAGCTCATCGCCAGGATCGACGAAGGTTTCGAAGTTGCGAGCGGGTGGCGGCGAAAGCGGGAAGACCCGTTCCTGCGGCGAAGGCTTCCTTCGCTCGCCGCGAACTGGCTCATTCGCCGCTCGACGGGCGTCGGGCTCCACGACGTCGGCTGCATGCTCAAGGCGTATCGCCGTGACGTGCTTCGCCATATCCGTCTCTACGGGGAGATGCACCGATACCTTCCCGTCCAAGCTCACCTGGTGGGAGCCCGGATCGCGGAGGTCGAAGTGAGTCACCGGCCAAGGATGGCCGGCCGCTCCAAGTATTCGCTTGCGAGGGCCCCGCACGTTTTGTTCGACCTGCTGACGATCCGCTTTCTCGATCGTCATCTCCAGCACCCGCTGTATTTCTTCGGGAAGGCGGCCGCCATGGTCGCGGGCCTGTCGATTCTCGCCGCGGCGCCTGCGTTCTACTGGAAGTTCGTCACCGGGACGAAATCGCTGATCCAGACTCCGCTGCCGATCCTTTCCCTGGTCCTCATCGTCATGGCGGTTCAGATCTTCCTCACCGGGCTCATGATGGAAGTTCTCTCGCGCACGTACTTCGAATCGCAAAAGAAGAAGCCGTACGCGATCCGGCGCGTCGTTCCCGGCCGGCAGACTCTTCTCGAAAGCTGACCTTCATGTGCGGAATTTGCGGGATCGTCGGTCCGAGCCGGGACGCCGACGACGAGACGCGCCTCTCTCTCATGCTTCGAGAGTTGATTCCGCGCGGCCCCGACGAGGAGGGCATCACGCAATCCGGCCGCGCTCGGCTCGGGGTTCGCCGCTTGCGGGTGATCGATCTGGCCACGGGAAGCCAGCCGATGTCCACCCCCGGCGGCCGCCTGACCGCATTGCTCAACGGCGAGATCTACAACTTCCGGGAGCTGCGCGAAGAACTGGAAGGCGCCGGGCTCGCCTTTCGCTCCCGGAGCGATACCGAGGTCGTGCTCCTCGGATACGACCGATGGGGAGATCGCCTTTTCCAGAAGCTGGACGGAATGTTCGCGATCGCGATCTGGGACGCCTCGAAGGAGATGCTCGTTCTCTCGAGGGATCGCGCCGGCGAGAAGCCTCTCTACTACGGCCTCGCGGGTGAGCGGTTCGTCTTTGCTTCCGGATTGCGCGCGCTGGAACGCGGGCTCGCCGAATCGGTCGCGCCTTCGCAGGAGGCGATGGCGCGTTATTTGTTCTTCGGCTATTTGCCGAGCCCGGAGGGCATGCTCGCGGGAATTCGGAAAGTGTGCCCCGCCGAGATCGTGACTTTCCGCAACGGCTCGATCGGGGCACGCCGGTTCTGGTCGTACCCGGACGAGCCCCGGGCGGATTCGCCGGATCTCGACGACGAGGCCCTTCTCGGAACCGTGACCGAGGCGGTGAGGAGCCGGCTCGTCAGCGACGTTCCGATCGGAGCGTTTCTTTCCGGAGGAGTGGACTCGACGCTCGTCGTCGACCGTTGGAGCGCCGTCGCTTCCCGTCCCCGAACGTTTTCCGTGGGGTTTCGGGAAACGAGTTTCGACGAGTCGGGGAAGGCGAGGAGAGTCGCCGCGCAGCTCGGAACGGATCACCACGAGAATTGTTTTTCCTCCGATTCACTCGTTGCCGCGATTCCGGAGTTGGACAGGATCGTCGACGAGCCGCTTGCCGACCCTTCCATCCTCCCCACCTACGCGCTGAGTCGGCTTGCGCGGGAGCGCGTGACGGTGGCCCTCTCGGGAGACGGCGGGGACGAGTTGTTCGGAGGCTATCCCACTTACCTCGCGCACCGCTGGTTCGACCTCGCGGGCCCGGCAGCCCGGCCGTTGGGAGGTCTCGCCGGCGTTCTCGGCCGATCGATTCCCCGTTCCGACGCGAACTTTTCCATGGACTTCCGCCTTCGAAAATTCGCGGCGGGCCTCGACCGCGACTCCGCCTGGCGCCATGCGGTGTGGATGTCCCATTGTTCGCCCGATCAGATCGGCGCGCTGATGCCCGACCTCGCGCGAACGCACCTGCGGGAGCTTCTCTTCGAGCCCGTCGAGGCGGTCTTGCGGGGCCGAACGTTTCCCTCGAGCGTCGACCTGGCGATGTTTCTGGACTTCAGTCTTTATCTGCCCGAAGGCGTTCTCAGGAAGGTCGATCGCGCATCCATGGCGTGCTCGCTCGAAGTGAGATCGCCGCTGCTTGCCCCTCGCCTGATCGACGCCGCCACATCGATCCGCGCGCGCGGGAAGGTCGGTCTCATCGAGACCAAGCGCCCCCTTCGGCGTCTCCTGGCCGGACGCTTCCCGAGAGATCTCGTCTCGCAACCGAAGAAAGGATTCGGGATCCCCGTGTCGCTGTGGCTCCGAACGATCCTTCGCGACGAGGTCCGGCGCGTTCTTTCGGCGCTGCCGTTCGACCGGAAGGCGGTCGAGGTCTTGTGGGACGAGCATCAATCTCGCCGCGAGAATCATCGGATGCCCCTGTGGGCTCTCTATGTCCTCGGAAGATGGCTTCAGGGCCGGGCCGCCGGTCCGAACAACGCGGCCGGCAAATCACGCCTGGTGTCGACGACGTAAAGCGGGAGATCGAGAGGAGAGTACGCGTGAAACTTGTGGGACTGCAGGGGAATCTCTTGCGGCGTCAGATACGCGGCGGGATTTCTCGTCAGGAGAAGGCCGCAGGCAAAAGCGCGGCGTTGGGGTTCCCTCGCGAGAGGACGAAGGTAGTACTCTTCCCATTCCCGCATGTGGAGGCCGGGTTCCCGGCAGAGCGCCGGGCGTCCCGGAGCGGAGAGCCACTCGGCGAGGCGGGCCACGCCAGTCTGTTTGACGTCGCGCTCCGCCGTATTCCATGCCCTCCGAACGTGCATCCCGATGAAAAATACGACGAACGCGAGAAAGGCGGCAGAGACTGCCCGGGAGCGCCGGCCGATCGCGGCCGCGACGCGGTCGATCGCAAATCCCAGGAGAAGGACGATGGCCGGATACGCGGGATAGATGTACCAGGGCAGTTTCGAGATCGACGACTCCATGACGAGGAGAATCGCCGCGGCCCAGATGAAAAGAAAGAGGACGGCTTCGGCGCGCTCGCGGTTTCCGAATCGGTGGTCGCGAAACGCGAAAAAGACGGCCGCCGGAAGGACCAGCAGCCCCTTGCCGAAGTCGACCTTCAGGATGAATCGATAGAGCCCGGGAATCCGGTGCCCCGGATCGAGTCCCACCGTGAAGCGCTCCCAGACGTCTCGATAGAAAAAGTGGCCCGCCCCGCCACCCGTCGCTCGGCTGACGGCAAAGAACCATGCGGCCTGGAAAGCGAGGGCGAACAGGCCGATCACCGCGATTCGTTTGAGCGACGGGGCCGAGGGCCGTTTTGGAAAAGCGCGGATCGCCTCGAAGGCTCCGAGGATCAGGACAACGAACCAACCGACGGCGTTTTTCGAGAGGATGACGAGGCCCGTCTGGAAGCCGCACGCAATCGTGGGCCAAAAACCCGCCGGCGCACGATCTTTCTGTCGCGTGAGGAAATACAGAAGCAAAGCGCCGGAGACCAGAAAAACGACCGCCGCGTCCGGGACGCCGTCCCGGACCCCGTGCAGGAAAATGAAGTAATGGGTGCTGAGAAGCAGGAGCCCCGCGGCAAGAGCGGCGCGTGCTCCGAACATGGCGCAGCCGCACGCGTAAACGAGCAAGACCGTCGCGACTCCGAGCAGGGCGTCGAGAATACGATCATTTCTTTCGGAGACGCCAAAAACGCGAAAGACCGCGGCGGTTGCCCAGATCGTCAATGGAGGTTTCTCGACGTAGACACCTCCGAAAGCCTCGAGCGGCCACCAATGGCCGGAAATCGCGGCTTCGCGAGCGGCTTCCGCGTGAGCCGACTCGTCGCCGAGAAGACTCCGGGCTCCGAGTCGGTGAAAGAAGATCGCCCAGGACAGCGCGAGAAGCAGGAGCGCGCCGCCCCATCGGGCAGCCTGTGCGGTTCGGGAACTCACCTCGACTCGCGATTCTAATGCCAATCTCTTCCCTTGCGCTTCGACAAGAGATGATGTATCCTCTCCTGTCGAAGGAGAAGGGGAATGTTCTCGTGAGTCGAGCCGCACTGAGAGTCGCTTCATCGCATTCGCCGTCGCTCCTGTCATTTGGCTCTCTGATTCGCTGCCAGCGTGAGGTGTGCCACCTGGGTTTACGTCAACTCGCGCGCGCGACGGCCCTGAGCCATTCCTACCTTTCCCGAGTCGAGCGTGACCTCGTTCCGCCGCCGAGCGCGACGACGATTCGACGTCTGGCCCGGGAGCTGCACACGGATGCGGCGCGACTTCTCGCGGCGGCCGGCGTTGTTCCCGAAGAAGTGCTGTCGTTTTTTTCCCGCCGTCCGACCGTTGCGACCACGGTGTTCAGCATCATCGCGATGATGACAGACGATGACCTGGCCGCTGTCTGCGACGACCTCGTGAGACGCTCAGCGACGGGGCCGCGACACGCTTGATGTCCTGAGAGCCGTTTCGAGGCGGCAACCCGATGCCCTTCGCTTGCGACTCGTCGGGCGATTGGATATCCTTCCCTGTCGAAGCGAAAGGGGGCCGTTTGCCTGAACCCAAGATCGATCTCCCGCAGGGAACGCTGGACCTTTTGATCCTCCGCACCCTCGCGCTGAACCCCGAGCACGGCTGGGCCATTTCCGAGCGCATTCATCAGGTGTCGAGCAAAGTCCTCCAGGTTCAGCAGGGTTCGCTGTACCCCTCGCTTCATCGGCTCGAGCGCAAGGGCTGGATCAAGGCGAAGTGGGGGTCCTCCGAGAACAACCGCCGCGCCAAGTACTACCACCTGACCCGGGCCGGGCAAACGCAGCTCGAGGCCGAGGAGAGCGACTGGAAGAAGCTCGTCGCCGCCGTGAGCCGTGTCCTGGAGACCCCGTAAAGTGTACGCGATGGTGAGCGACGTCCGCGTCCGCTTCCGCGCGCTGTTTCAGCGGCGCGCGATGGAGTCGGAGCTTCAGGAGGAGATTCGTTTTCACCTGGAGCGGCAGACGGAGAAGTACGTCGGCTCCGGACTGACGCGGGAGGAGGCGGCGCGCCGGGCCCGCGTCGAATTCGGAGGTTCAGACCAAATCAAGGAAGAATGCCGGGACGAGCGCGGCGTTCGATGGATCGAAAGCCTGCTCCAGGACGTCGGTTTCGCCGTGCGAATGCTTCGAAAGTCTCCCGGCTTCGCCGCCGTCGCCGTCCTGACACTCGCGCTGGGTATTGGCGCGAGCACGGCGGTCTTCAGCATCGTCGGCGCGGATTTGCTCAAACCGCCGCCCTTTCCGCACGTCGAGAGAGTCGTTTTTCCCTGGCGCCACAGCGCGAGCGAGAAAGCGGTCGGCGACTGGGCGACGGAAGTGATGCCTCACCGAGCGCCCTTTCCCTGGGGTCGTCGCGATTTCCAGTTCATTGCCCACGAAACCAGGACATTCGAGGCGCTCGGAGCTTTTCAAGGCGGTTCTTTCAATCTCACGGGCGCGGGCGACGTCGCTCGTTTGGACGGCTTACGAGTCTCGGCGGGCTTCTTCCCTTCCCTGGGAGTGATTCCCGCGCTCGGCCGAATTTTTACCGAAGAGGAAGATCATCCCGGTCGCGAAGCCGAAGTGATTTTGAGTGACCAGCTGTGGAGAGAACGATTCGGCTCCGACCGCCGCATCCTGGGACGCAGGCTGCAGCTCAACGGCATCCTGTACACCGTCATAGGCGTGATGCCGGGCGGCTTCATGTTTCCGCGCGCCAACGAAATGCCTTCGGTGGTTTTCACCTTTCCCCCGCGGGTTCAACTCTGGGTCCCCCTTGCGCTCCCTCGTGCGACGGCTGACCTGAATGAGACGTGGGACCTCGCGGTCGTCGGCCGATTGAAGCCGGGGGTGGCGGTCGGTCGGGCTCAGGCGGAAATGAACCTGCTGGGAAGACGGCTGGACGGCCTATTTCCGAACCAGAAGGGTTGGTTTGCCTTCCGCGTGACCTCCCTTGCGCGGCAGGCGGGCGGCGAGAACCGCAGACCTCTCTTGCTCATGCTCGGTGCCGTCGGCGTGGTCCTCCTGATCGCCTGTTCCAATGTAGCGAGTTTGCTTCTCAGCAGATTTCTTGGCCGCAAGCGTGAGCTCAATCTGCGGGCCGCGCTCGGCGGCAGAAGGTCGCGCATCATTCGTCAACTCGTCACCGAGAGTGTGGTGTTGACGGGAGTCGGCGGTCTTTTCGGAGTTCTGGTGGCAGAATGCATTGTCTCCGGCGCGAGGATTCTCGGCCCGTCGAGTATTCCCGGGATCGGCCGCGCAACGGTGGACATCCGGACATTCTCTGTCATCGTCGGCACGGCCCTCCTGATCGGGGTTCTCTGCGGTGTGATTCCCGCGCTCGGTGGCCCGAAAGGGAATCTGCTGGACTCGCCAGGGTCAGGCCGCCGGAGAGCCGGATCGAGCCTGGGAGTCCAGCGAATTCGAAACATACTCTGCGTATCTCAAGTTGCGCTCGCCGTTGTGCTGGTTGTCTCGGCGGGGATTCTGACCAGAACCCTTTCTCATCTGCTTGCCGTGGATACGGGCATCCGTTCCACGAGCGCGGTGACCTTTGAACTGTCACTTCCGTCGGCGAGGTATTTTGACCAGGCGCATGTCGCGGCTTTTTACCAGCGGGCGCTTCAGCGTCTGCGGGCACTCCCCGGTGTTCAGTCTGCCGGGCTCGCGGAATCGGTGCCGCTGAGCGGAACAACGGACACGGCAGTGATCCGTATCCCTGACCAACGATTGCCAAAGGGTGTGTCTGATCACATCGTCTATTCCACGACGGTCTCGCCTGGATATTTTGCGAGTGTGGGAACGCCGATCGTGAACGGCCGGGACTTTCTCGAGTCCGATGGGGATGATTCGACACCCCTCGCGGTCATCAGCAGTGCCCTGGCAGCGAGACTCTGGCCTGACCAGAACCCGATTGGGAGACGGTTGACTCTCGCCAACCTGACATTCCCGCCGGTGAAGGTGGTCGGGGTTTCCGCTGACGTACGGCGGATGTCACTTCGCGACCCTCCTGCCACCGAGATGTATGTGCCCTACATGCAAAAGATGTGGCCGTCCCAGCTGTCTATGGATGTCGTCTTGCGCACGGCCGGAAACCCTTCGTTGATCGCGGCCGATGCCCACGCCGCGATACGCTCCATCGACCCGGATGTCCCGGTGTCGAACATCAGACCCCTGGCCGACATTGTCGCGACTTCGATTGCGGGTGCACGCTTTTCGACAGAGTTGATCGAAGGCTTTGGCGCGCTCGCGTTCGTACTCGCCGCAATCGGCATGTACGGCCTCGTTTCTTACGGCGTTGCGGAGCGAACGCGTGAGATCGCGATCCGGATAGCCCTGGGCGCGCGGCAGGGAAACGTCTTTGGCCTAGTCGTCAGGCAGAGCGCCCGTGTCGCGTTCGGGGGAATCTTGATTGGCGTTGCCGTCGCGATTGCCGTGACGCGACTCGTGAAAGGATTCGTGTACGGCGTTCCACCCGCGGACCCCGTGACGTTTGCCGGGGCCCTGCTGTTGTTCCTGGGGGTGGCACTTCTCGCATGTTACATTCCGGCGCGGCGAGCCCTTCGTACGGATCCCTTCGCCGCCCTCCGGTACGAGTAACGGCCGGGACCGGGCGGTCACTGGTTCCGCAACACACACCGAAATACAAACTGTTGCACGAGAATTCAGGACGCCGGTCGCCGGAAGACCGTTCCATTCCGTAAGTCGCTCGCGTCGCGCGATCGCCGACAGTGGCAGATGGATTGCTGTCGGAAACGCGGAGGCGCCAGATGGAATCCGACAGACACATGCAGCGCGATCGCGGCGTGCCGGCAAGCCGCTCCGCCCGGCGGCCTGGCATTGGCGCCGCGCGTGAACCGGCCTTGGTGGCTGCGAAACCCGGCCTCGCCGTGACCCAGGTCTGTCTCAGCCGAAGCAACGTCATTCTCATCGGGCGGCTCAGTGCCGCGACCCGGCTGTGCCCGGGCGGATACAGGTCTCGAATCGGAATTCTGCGGCTTCTCCTCCGGGAGATGATCGAGGCCGCCATCCAACCCGAGACGGTCGTGACCATGAACGCGCTCACGGAACGCCTGAGCGCTCATTTCGGCGGGCTGCGGTGCATGACGGGCCATCCTCTCGCCGAGCTCGCCACGAATCTCGGTCGATGGACGCAGGCGAAGGTGGCGTGCCCACCGGTGTGGGGCGGACACAGAGCCTCCCTGATGGGAACCGCCGACGTCTGCGAACCGATGACTTTGCGCCTGTCGACCGAGGACATCGTTGCCATCGACAACTTCCGCTGCGACATCCGGCAGGCCTCGGGTGTGTGTCTCAGTCGTTCCGCCATCTTCCGCGTGACCATCGATTCATTTGCGCGCACGTTCGTTCCGTAGGGCGTGAACGCGGCTGACGCCGCCACGGTTCTGATCGTCGCCCGCAGCTCGTTCGGACCCGTCGTGAACACCTTCAGGCGCAGTCCACTCATTGCCGCGGCCAGTCGTCGATCGAATCAAGTCTCTCCTCACCATCGCTCCTCATTCTGGTCACTGGTGCCGAAACAAAAACCAAAAACCAGCCGGTTGAACCGCAATTCAGCTCAACGGTACGGAGAGACGGGCCGTCGGAGCCAAGTGCCTCACACCATTCATCACGGCAGATGGCAACGCGATTGCTTTTTCAGACCGCTATCTCCGCGCCACGCGACTGTGGTGGCGGAGAGAACAGACGGTCCAGAGAGGGCCGGGAAGGAGTGTTATGAAGGTACTGAGACTACTTGCCATCTGTCTGATGGCGGCTGTCGTCTCGGCGCCCCTGTTCGGACAGGGAGCGTCAGCGACGTACGGCAACATCTACGGGAAAGTGACGGACGAATCGGGCGGCGCGCTGCCCGGCGTCGCGGTCACGCTCACCGGCGGTGGAGGTGCGAGGACCGCGACAACCGGAGGCCAGGGGGAATTCCGGTTCCTGAACCTGGCGCCGGGCAACTACACCGTCAAGACGGAGCTCAACGGGTTCTCGACGGTCGAGCGCACGAACGTGACGGTGAGCCTGGGATCCAACACGGAAGTGGCGGTCCCGATGAAGATCGCCTCGGTGGCGACGACGATCACGGTTTCTTCCGAGACCCCGCTGCTCGATCCGCGCAAAGTCAGCACGGGCGCCGACTTCACGCAGGAGCAGCTGAAGAGCATCCCGACGGCGCGCGACCCCTGGGTCGTGCTCCAGCAGGTGCCCAGCGTCCACGTCGATCGGGTCAACGTGGCGGGCAGCGAGAGCGGCCAGCAGTCGTCCTACATCGGCAAGGGTGTCGATGACGGGCAGAACGCGTGGCTCGTGGACGGCGTGGCGGTCACCGATATGTCTGCCGTCGGCTCGTCTTCGACGTACTATGACTTCGACGCGTTCCAGGAGATGCAGGCGACGACGGGCGGTTCGGATCCTTCGATCGCGGTCCCCGGCGTGACGCTCAACATGGTGACCAAGCGCGGCACAAACGACGTGCACGGCTCCGCGCGCATCTTCGACACGCCAAATGAGACGGAAGCGCGGGCGAGCCGGTCGGCCGAGGGCCCATACAGCGCGACGATCGGCGGCCCGACAGAGCTGAACGTCGGCAGCGGCAACTCGATCAATCACATCCAGGACTACGGTGTGGAAGCGGGCGGACCGATCTGGCCCGACAAGGCCTGGCTCTGGGGCAGCTACGGACGCGATCAGATTGATCTGATCAAGCTCTCCTCGGCGGCCCCGGACCAGACGACCCTGGAAAACTACGCCGGCAAGCTGAATATTCAGCCCGTTGAATCCAATTCGGCTACCGCCTTCTACTTCCG
>JBOGJO010000134.1:0-20615 GCA_050747885.1 Thermoanaerobaculia bacterium | reverse complement strand
CGACGGCCCTTCCTGTGGGGCGCCGCGACCTCGTCTTACCAGGTCGAGGGCGGGCCCGACAGCGACTGGGCGCGATGGGAGCGCGACGGAAAGCTCCGCGCCCGGCACGAACGCTGCGGCGAGGCGTCGGGGCACGGACGGCTGTGGGAGAGCGACTACGCGCTTCTGGCGTCGCTCGGCGTCAATGCGTATCGATTCTCGATCGAGTGGTCGAGAGTCGAGCCCGTCCGCGGGCGCTTCTCCCTCGCCGCCCTGGAAGAATGCCGCCGCCGCGTGGACCGGTTGATCGAGCTCGGGATCGAGCCGGTCCTCACGCTCTTCCATTACACCCATCCTTCCTGGTTCGGGGAATTCGGATGGGAAACCCGCGCGGGCGTCGAGCGCTTTCTGGAATTCGTGAAGGCCGTCGCCGACGCGGTCGGGGACCGGGTGTCGACCTTCACGATCCTGAACGAGCCGGTCGTGTTCATCCTGGGCGGTTATCTGGACGGCCGGATCCCGCCGGGCCTCCGGGATTTTGCGTCCGCGTCCCGGGCGATGGAGAACCTTCTTCGCGCCCATGCCGAGGCCGCGGCGATCCTGCGCGAGAAGAGCCCTGGCGCCCGCTTCGGCATCGCGCACAACATGATGGACTTCGCCCCGGGCCGCCGGGCCTCTTGGGCGGACCGCCGCCTCGCGTCGGCCGCCGACCGTTTCTACAACCGCGCCTACCTCGAGGCCGCCGTCACGGGCCGGCTCGACATGCGAATTCCGATGATCGGAAGGATCCGAGCCTCGATTCCGGAACTTCCCTCCGCGACCGACTTCATCGGCGTGAATTACTACAGCCGGCTCCATCTCCAGTTCCCGGGACGCTCGGGATGGAAGGGCGAGTTTTTCTATCGCGACGCCGGCGGCCGCGGCCTGACCGACACCGGATGGGAAGTCCATCCCGAGGGGCTCGTCTCGTGTCTCCGAACCGCGGCGGAAACGGACCTTCCCGTCCTCGTGACGGAGAACGGAATCGCGACGCGCGACGACCGGCTGCGCTGCGATTTTCTGCGGGAACACGTTGCCCTTCTCTCCCAGGCCCGCGACTCGGGCTTGCCCCTGGCCGGATACTTTTACTGGTCTCTTCTGGACAACTTCGAATGGCTCGAGGGGTTCTCGCCGAGGTTCGGTCTGATCGACGTCGATTACGCGACGTTCGCGCGCCGGCGGCGGCCGTCCGCAGCGCTCTTCGCGGAACTCGGCGCAAGATTCCTCCACACCGGCTTTACATCGCGCTAACAGAGCTTTTTCCCGAAGTTCCGGTCGTTTTGGCTCGTCCGGCCCAGGATCTCTTCATGGAGAAGAAGTCGTTCGAGGAGGAGACGCTTTTGTGTGACTTTCACGTTCACACGAACCACTCCGATGGGAAGCTGCCGATGGCGGAAGTCGTGGACCTCTTCGGCCGGTCGGGCCACGACGCGATCGCGATCACCGATCACATCACCGACACCCAGGGATGGCTCGGGCGCGCGGCGACGGCGCTCCGCCGGACCGTGACGCCCGGGGGCGCGAAGGCGTACTTCGAGGAGATCGCCTCAGAAGCCGCCCGGGCGTGGGCGAAATACCGGATGCTCGTGATCCCCGGCGCGGAGATCACTCACAACGCGCTCACGCGCGACCGCTCCTGCCACATTCTCGCGCTCGGGATCACGGAATTCCTCTCCGCGGACCGGTCGCCGCTGCAGATCCTGCGTGAAATCCGCCGTCGGGGCGCCGTTTCGGTCGCGTGCCACCCCCACGAGGTCAAGGAGCTCTTCGCGAACACGTTCTACCTCTGGAACCGCCGCCGCCGGCTCGCTCGCCACATCGACCGGTGGGAAGTCGCAAACCGCTGGGACCTCTTTCCCGCCGTGTCGCGGGAGAAGTTTCCGTCGATCGCGACGGGAGATTTCCATTCCGAGGAGCACCTCTACACCTGGAAGACGCTGGTCCGGTCTCGCCGCGATCCCGGCTCGGTTCTCGCGGCGCTGCGCAGCCCGGTGCCCTTTGCCATCACCCAGCTCCAGCCTCCGGCCGAGCCCGCCGCCGCCTGGAGCGGCGTCCCGGCGTTCGCATGATCGTTCTCTGGATCTGCTTCGGGCTCTCCGTCCTCGCGTCGGCCGTTCTCTTCGCCGCGCAGCTCCAGCTTACCCGTGACGACGTTTCCCACGAGCGAACGCGGCCGACCGAGCCAGGGCCAACGCGCGTTGAGAGCCGGGCGGGTGGCCCGGGGCGAGACCCCTTTTACCGCTCGCGGCGCGGAGTCGTCGCAAAGTCCTCAACCCGAAGCGAGCGGAAAAGCGGGTCGAGTCCCGTGACAGGACCCGCCCGGCAAGCCGAGCGCTCTGGCCAAGGCCGGGAGTTTGGTGAGAGAGTCCTCTCCGTCTCGATCCTCAAACCCCTGAAGGGCGCCGAGCCTGACCTCGAGTCGAACCTCGAATCGTTCTACCGGCTCGATTATCCCGAATTCGAGATCATCTTTTCTTTCGCCTCCCGAGACGAAGAAGCTTTTCCCGTCGCGCGGCGTGTCGCCGACCGGCATCCCGAGATCCCGACGGCATTCGTCTTCGACGCCCGGGAGCCGGGCCGGAATCCGAAGGTCTCCCGGTTGATCGCCGCGGTGTCGCGGGCCCAGCATCCGATCCTTCTCATCTCCGACGCGGACGTCGTGGTCCCGCCCGATTATCTCGAATGCTCCGTCCTCGAATTCGCGGATCCGACGGTCGGCCTCGTCTCCAACCCGTTTCACTGCGACGGGCGGGATTCGGCGGGCTCGACGATCGAATCGCTGCACATGAACGGGTTCGTCCTCGGGGGGACGGCGGCGGTCTCGTGTTTCCTGAAGCGGCCGTGCGTCGTGGGAAAGTCGATCTTCCTTCGCCGTTCCGCGCTGGATTGGATCGGCGGCCTCGACGCGGTTCGCGATCACCTCGCCGAGGACTTCCTGCTCGGCGACCTGATGGTCCGGGCGGGTTTCCGCGCCGTTCTCTCCCGGCATTTCGTCACCGTCATCTCGCGGAGAAAAACGATCCGCTCGTTCTGGGATCGGCAGGTGCGATGGGCGAGGATGAGGCGCAAGCTCGCCGGGCCGGCGTATTTTGCGGAAGTTTTCGCCAGCCCGGTTCCCTGGGCCCTCCCGCTGCTGGTGCTGGGCGGCGCCCCGGGCGCGGCCGCCGCCCTCGCAGCGGCGGGCCTGAAAATCGCCTCCGACATCGCTTTGCTCAAGCGCGGGAAGAGCCTACCGGCCCGGGCGTCGCTTCCGGGCTGGATCGCG
The DNA here is from genome assembly GCA_050747885.1 of Thermoanaerobaculia bacterium. Taxonomy (GTDB): domain Bacteria; phylum Acidobacteriota; class Thermoanaerobaculia; order UBA5066; family DATFVB01; genus CAWEYG01. Next base: position 17,332 of record JBOGJO010000134.1, on the reverse strand, counting down.
ACCAAGGATCTGCTGGCCTTCGGCGTCTTCTGGGCGGGCCTGGCCTCGGACCGGACGCGGTGGAGGGGGCAGAGCGTTCGCATCGGAAAGAGGACGATCCTCACGCATTCGGGATAATCTCTCGAGCCGATGCTCTCGGCTCTGCGCACGCGGGCAGTTTGCGCGGTGATACGATTCCGACAAACTTGGAGGAGTCATGGCGGCGGTGCCGGGTCGGATTGGTTACCGTCTTGCGGAGCCCTATCTTCGCATTGAAGACCGGGGAACCGCTCGTGGCGAGTATCGCTGGAGCGCCTCGTTTGCAATCGAGCTCAAATTCTGCCCGCAGGAGCGCGAAGACCCGTCGCAGCCGTTGCGCGGGTTCCTGCGGCGACAAAGCGATCAGCGCGGCTTGATCGACGCGCTGCATTCGATCGAGCCCGCGCCGCGAACTTTTGCCCTCCGATATTCGGCGCGGCCCCGAGCATCGGGAGTTGCCGCGGGCGGCGTGGACATTTTCGTCCTTGGAAAGACCGAGGCGCCGGAATCCGAAATGGCTCGCACCTCGGGCCTTTCTTTTTGCGGGGAAATGACCTCGCAACTCTCGAGCGTATGGCCCGATCACGGCTGGAGCGTGGTCACGGAGGAGCATCGCTTTTTGGACGCGTGGGGGCCGATCTCGTGGGACAAGGCGTACTTCGCGGAGATTTGCCGGCGCGAGGGCTTCGTGAATCTTCTTACGGCTCGACCTCCCGAGGTTTCCGGCTTTGGCCGAGACGGTTCCGGCGCTCCGTCCGTGTTTGAAGATTCGGTCTATTTCGTGCATCGGCTTATTCCGCGCCCTGGAGCGAACGAACGTATCCTTCGGCGCCTTTTGCTGCATGGCGTTCCTGTAACTCTCACCATTTCGCTGACGCCCACCTCAATCGATCCGAACGAAGAAGAAACGCTCGGGAGCGAGGTCTCGATGTGCGAGGAGGCTTCGCAAGGTCGAGGTCCGCAAGCTCCCAACGAGCCTTCTCGTCCTCACGCGCTCTATCAGAGACAGGCGGAATCTCTTTGTGAATCGCTCCACGAGCAGCTTCTGCGGCTTCAGGATGCTCCATTTCTGATGCAGATGACGCTTGCGAGCGAGGAGCCCATCCCCCGGACCCTGGTGGAAGCCGTCGGGGTGGAGATCACGGCTCCTGTGGGAGGGGACGATCCATCCGAACGAGGGGTCGCAATGTTACAGCGAGGCGGGTATGACGTCATCGACGCCGCTTCGGATGAGGATCGCGCGCGCCTTGGTCGCGCGGCGAGGCGTCTGGAGTTTGCGCCCTGCGAAGGGTCCCTCGCGCCGGCATCTCTCCGCAGGCTCCGCTATCTGGTGGATGCCGCCGAAGCCGTCTCGGCGTTTCGCTTCCCTGTCGCGACAGACGCGGGGCTTGTTGGCGTGGAGGTACGACGCGCGCGCGTTCGCCCGTTGCCGCGAGAGGTGGCGGCGGTTGCGGATCTTGAAGAATCCAAGAAGGCGACTCTCCTGGGCGAAAATCACTTTCTCGGCCATCCGCAAGCCGTGTTCCTGCCGGAGGCTGACCGGTTCCAGCATCTTTACGTCGTCGGCCAGACCGGCACGGGCAAGACCACGTTCCTGAAATCGATGATCGCGGGGGACATCCTTGCGGGCCGGGGTGTCGCCGTCATCGACCCTCACGGCGATCTCTTCCGCGAAATTCTCAATCTCGTGCCGCCCGGGCGAAAGGACGACGTCGTCGTGATTGACCCGACGGACCAGAGCCATCCGGTGGGACTCAACCTTCTGGAGTGCTCCACCGAGGATGAGCGCTATTTCATCGTCCGGGAGATGCACTCGATCATGGAACGCCTCATCGAGGACCAGTACGGAGGGGCTGCTCATAAGATGACGGGTCCCGTCTTCTACCAGCACATGCAGATGAACATGCTGCTGGCGATGTCGAACCCGGAGAACCCCGGAACGCTCTACCAGTTCTTCGAGATTTTTCAGCAGAAGGATTTTTGGAAGCGCTGGCTTCCGCTCAAATGGTCCGACCCGCAGCTCGTCCGTTGGGTCGAATCAAACCTTCCCGCAATCGACTACGGCGCCCGGAGCGGCCCCGGAGAAATGAGCTACGGGGAATATCTGGGCAGCAAGTTCGTGGACTTCGTGTTCGATCCGAAGCTTCGCCGAATCTTCGGCCAGCAGCGCTCAACGATCGATTTCCGGCAGATCATGGACGAAGGCAAGATTCTCCTCGTCAATCTCGCGAAGGGCCAGCTCGCGGAGTCGAACTCCCGCTTTCTCGGCATGGTCCTGATGGCCCGACTTCAGGCGGCCGCCCTGGGACGGCCCGAAGGTAAACGCCGGCCGTTCTTTGTGTACATCGACGAATTCCAATCCATGGCGACTCAAACGTTCATTTCTCTTCTTTCGGAGGCGCGCAAGTTTGGCCTCCATCTGGTTCTGGCCAACCAATTTGCATCCCAGATCCGCGACGAACGAATCGTTCAGTCGATTTTCGGTAACGTGGGCACGCTCGTGAGCTTCCGCGTGGGGCACGAAGACGCGGCAGTTCTCGAGAATCAATTTTCCCCCTACTTTGACCGCACGGATCTCGTTAACCTGCCGAACTGGGAAGCTTGCGTCAAGACGACGATTCGGGGTCAGGCCGTCGCTCCGTTCAACTTTCGGACGGTCGTGTCGGCTCCGACGCCCGATCCGGCTGCGGCGGGCAAGATCGTGGCGGCCTCCGCCGCCCGCTACGGGCGCCCGCGCGCGGAGGTGGACGCGGAGATCCAGGAGAGCCTGCGAATGCCGGAAGGCTCCTGAGAGATGCAGATCTTCCCGCTTCTCGAGCCCCCGACGCTGTTTATTTCGCCCGCGATCGACGACTGGGAAATCGTAAGAGAACACGACATCCGTGCGGTCATCGACCTCGACGGCGGAATCGATGCTGGGGTTTCGACGCGACCCAACGACCTCGTCTACGTATATTTTCCGATCTACGACGAGGAGCTGCCGGACCTTGCCTGTCTCAACGCGGTCGGGGAATTGGGGGCGTCCCTGATCCGTGGCGGAGTCCCGCTGCTTTCTCACTGCGGCATGGGGTTCAACCGTTCGGCCCTCATCGCCGGCGTCATCCTCAATAAGCTCGGGATGCCGGGCCCGGACGTGGTCCGCGCGATTCGTTCTCGACGCAAGGGCGCGCTGTTCAACGACGTGTTCGCGAACTACCTGGAGGGGCTTCGTTAGCGGTTTGCTCGCCCTTGGCACGGCAGAGAGATCGGTGCTAAACTTTCATTTACAGAAAAGCGATGGAAGCGGTGACGGTGGAGCAGTATCTGTCCCCACCCGGCAAGATCATTTCCGGGGGTGAGGTCGTACATTCGATATTCAAACTCCCATGCCCTGGGTTTCCTGCCGGGAATCCCCGGCTCGGCGTCCAATAACCGGCCCGATGGCAAGAAGACTGAAGCAACGAGTCGCCGAGGTCGAAGAGAAGCTGCAGCTCCTGAAAGGCGCTTTGTTGGCGCTCCAGAACGAAGACGGCGGATTCAGAGGCTACTATTGTCACGACACTCACAGTGGCAACTGGACCACCGCCGAAGCGATGGCGGTTCTGCACGGAGCGTTCGGCGAAGGGGAGGACATTCAGCTTTCGCGAGCGGCAAGTTATCTAGTTGCCTCCCAAAACCAAGACGGCGGATGGCCGTTTCGGAAGGATGGGAAGTCCATTTCCGACATCACCGCCTGGGTCTGCCTTGGCTTGAGCCGGGCGGGTCGCTCAGACTCGATTGATCGTGGCATCAACTTTCTCTTGGAGGCCCAAAACAACGAAGTCGGCGACAACGAGCCCGCATGGGGCCTGACGCGGTTCGAACCGGACCGCGTGTATTCGACGTGGATCTGCCTCCTCGCGTTGAATAGGTACCTCGAAATTCTCCCGGCCGCAGACACAAAGCTCGGGCTTCGGACGAGGATCAAAAGCGTAATTTCCGAAGCGCGTGCATGGCTGCTCCGGGAAAAACTCGCGGAAGGCGAATGGCTTGGGGAGGGTGTCGCCCGGTCGAGCCGGACGTCCACGGCCTTGGCGCTCGACGCCCTCTTTTCTTTGGGTGCAGACCCGAAAGACCATGAGCCGTCGTACAAGTACCTGATCGACGGAATGAAGAACGGCTACTGGAACCCCGAACGCGATCTCGTGATCACTCGCGAAGGATACGAGCTCACGCAGGAATGGTTTACCACGGCCGTCTGTTTTCGCACTCTCCTTTTCTTCACGGAAGCGGGTGTGAATTCCCTTTCGCTTCTCGATGACACGTACGAGAACCTCCTTGGCCTCATTTGCGAGGATGGTCGCGTCACGCGCCTTCCGGGAACATCCCGGGATTTCGTCTGGACCATACCCAAGATGATCGATTGCCTCCTCGGCTACCGGCGTATCCTGCTTGCCCACGGCGCCGACTTCGAAAAGTACTGGCAACACAAACAGCGCGAGGCCGTCTCGCACAAGAAGACCCTGATTGTCGACCTGCTTCGCCATCAGTTTCCATATCCCATCGCGCGAGCCTTCTTTGCCTTCGAACACGAGCTCGACTCTCAGAGGAAATTTGCTCTCCTACTCCAGTTCTACGAGGTTCTCACGAAGTACATGACCGTCATTGCGCTCGCAGGCCACATCAGCTCTAAGGCCCCCACCGATTCCATCCGACAAAACATCGACGACTTTCTGGGCAAGCCTTCCTTGGGGGATTGGCTCGGCCTTCTTTCGGCCCTGCTTCGCCATTCCCCCGGCCCGGCGCGAATCCTCGAGCCCCTCTCGATCGAGGACCTGCTCAAGCGACACCCCTGCTATCTCGAGGATGACAGTCACACCTTCGCGCTGTTAGATACCCTCAATGAATTCGTTTCCTTGCGGAATGCCACTATTGGCCACGGAGCGATGAAGTCAATTCACGAGTACCGCCGCCTCATTGACGGCGAGACTGACCGCCTCTTCACCCTCGTTCATTCCCTTCGGTTTCTCGCGGAGCACAACTCGTTCCTCGTGCTCGCGGCCGAATACGACGAATTCGGGGAAGAGGACGTCTACACCGTCCGCATATTCAAAGGGTTGGACATCGCCGACGGTCAGATGGAGACCCCGAGTCGGCTCGCGAAAGGCCAAGAGGAGGGCGGCGTTCGGTACGTATATTTCCAGAACAACCGTAACAATCTCATCGTCAATCTCTATCCATTTCTTTCGTATATGCACTGCGAGGAATGTAAAGCTGAGCGCTTCTTCTTCTACAACAGCGTGGAGCGCGAGCGGGTCAATTACCTGTCATTTGATTGTGGACACCTGAGCGCTCGGAGCAACGTGGAGCACTTTCAAAAGAGGTTTCGGGCCGCAGGCGTGTCCCTTTCATAGATCGCCGGGCTGCGGCGGCCCCGGGCCTCCGTGGGGCCCCGCCTCATCGGTGTTTTCGGCGGCGTGGCCGTCTGTAGATCACGATCCCGGTGTAGACGACCACCGCGACAGAAACGATTCCCGACACCCAGTACCAGAGCGTTGGGGACCCACGGATCGCGCGATCCAGCGTGAAGAATGCGAGCAGCGTTTGCAAGCTGATGAAGATGGCGACCAGGAAGAGCACGAACTCGAACGCCTTCTCAGACTTCTGCTTCCGCGCCTCGGCGATTTGAGTTTCCATCTCGAAGAGCGGATCGAGCTCCGAAACGACCTCTCCTTACGGGTGTTCGACGTGGAGATTCGCGCGAAACTTGTGAAAGAGGACCTGGCTCCGCTGGTAACGGCTCGCCTCCAACTGGTAGTACCGCGCCCGGAAGCGGATCAGGTCGCGGAGGAACGTCTCCATTTCCAAGCCTTCTAGGTCATCCCAGTCGGCCGGCGTCAGCTCGTGATCCTCTAAGAAAACGTGAGGAGAGCGCTGTTGACGAAAAGCCGAGTCCAGAAGAATCTGCTTACCACGAGGGGGCTGGCAGCCAGCGAGACGTTCGGAGCGCACTCGACGACGAAATTCCGCTTGTTGGCGCGAATTCGATCTACGGGGCAAGCGGTGACGGAGAATCGGCGGGTCCCGAGTTCCGCCACTCCATGTAGCCGGTTTCCGAAAAATGAACGCCCAGCCGGACGTGAGGGAGTATTCCGGGGGTCTGAGCCCCGACCTCCCGAATCAATCGATCTCGAAAATCGGCCAGCACTCAGCGCGTCGCTCCGCGATCCGCGACGAGGTGGACTATCCGGACCAAAGCGAAGTCCCTTCTTGCTCCGGTGGGTTATGAAGTCACCGGAGAGCGAGAGTACGAGCCGCCGAAATCACCCGAGGCAACATCAATGGAAGTGCTACTCATTTGAGTCATCACTTGGCATCCTGCCGGTTATTGTTAAGTTGTTGGAAAGGGAGATGGATGGCCTCATGTGAGACGATGACTTTGAGTTCTCGAAGAACTCGATCTCGAGGAAGCTCCGGGGATAACCACGCTGTAGTCGCCTGAGATCCCGAGAGATAATGTTTCGGCTCAAATCAGGAGGTTCCCATGGCTCGTTTCCTTGGTGCTCGAGAGCTCGGGCTCCATACCGAATGGCGGTACCGTTTTGTTCAGGTTGGCGAGAAGGCCGACACGACGCCGGGTGTGGTGTATCTCGATGTCGGTGGAAATCTGAAGCCCGGCGTTCTCGACCACCACCAGGCTGCGGCGGTGAGTGGCTGCACGGCCGATCTCGTCTTCCGAAACCGCGAGCTCGTCTACAATCATCTGCTTTCGGACTGGCTGCAGCGCAGGGACGAAGGGAAGATCAAGCCGGACACGTCCTGGTCGCCCACCCTCATCGTTCACGCCGAACCGGACTGGGATTCCCTCGTTTCGATCTTTCTCGTGAGGGAGTTGGTCGAGAACGGAGACTTCCCCTGGTACGCGGAGAGCCTGGTTGCCTTCACCCTCGAAATCGACCAGGGGCTCTACCAGTTCAAGCCTGATCGTGAGGATGCGAAGTACGCCCCGCACCTTGCGTACCTGGCAATCCAGAATCTTACGCCGGGAGGTCGTCGCATCTCCCCGGAAGTCTGCATTCAGCGCGGCTTGGACCTAATCCGCCGCATTCTTGGCGACATCCTGAAAGCGAACGGCACCCGAGGAATTCATTCTTCAGCGGATTTTCTTCCGAGCAGCCCGGGAGCGACGCTCTGGACAAACGATCCGACGTTTGACGATGTCAAGACGCTATTAGATGCAGAACGTGAAAAGTTCGACATCGACAGCCGCATAGCTCGCTACATTGCATCAGTTGCCCTCCCGGCGGCTGACGGCTTCGGCACCGTTGAGGTTCGCGCATTCGTGTCACCTCGTCCGACCAGAAGCGCCCTCAACAAGTATTGGGTCAGGGCGAGCGGGTACCCACTATTTATTTGCCCGGTTGACGACCGATATGACGAAGGCGCAGGGGAGGCGAGCGCCGAGACCGTCTATCGCCGCGTGATTCTGTCGGTCGATCCCCATTTTTCGATTGATGGCCGGAAAGTCAACCTGCGGGGTCTCGGATTTGCTCTCGAGTTCGCCGAACGAGCGGCCCGCCGCAACGCAAACGACGGTATTGATTCCCGAGGAGGAGCGCCGCGATTCGGCGATGGTTATTGCGAAAACGCCGATCCCTGGTACGACGGGCGCGCGCACGGGTGGACGATCGTCGATTCGCCGCGGGCAGGGACGGTTCTTTCTTACGCTAAAATTTGCGAGATCGCCCTGGAAGCCCTCTTTTGGGAAATCCCCCTGGAAGAAGCAAGGGTCGGCCTGATCTGGATGGACCCCGAGCGCCAGACGGGGCGCGAGAACGCTTCATTTGTGGAGGCACCGAAGGAAATGACCGCCACTCTCGGGCCCTACTTCCAGGCCACGAGGAGCGAGCCTCTCGACCCGTCAAAATACGAATTCGATATCGGCCCGGGTTTCACGCTCACCGGGGAATGGCGCCACTTTCCCGCCGAGACGTCTCCCTCGATCAAGATCCTCCACGTCACGGCAGGTCGAGGCGCGACGCTCGAAAATCTTGTCGCGTTGCGCGCAGACCTGAGTGAGAGGTTTACCGGCGAACCACCTGCGTATTCCATCGCTCGGCTTCGTATGGGAACTCACTTTTCCAGCGCGGTGCAGGTCGAGCGACTCATTGCGAGCCTCGCGGACTCCGACGCCGCGCTGGTTCCGTCGGCGGATTGGGATGGAAACATTATCCTTGTAAATGGTACCAATCTGATTCTTCACCAATCCGCCAGCCGTTCATCGCCCGGCGGTGTCGATTCCAGCCTCGAAGTCCTCGTTTACTCCGCTTTCGTCAACGAGTCGCTGATTTCGTTTTCGCAACGGATCAATAAACTTGTGTCAAGGACCCAGCGTGCAATGTCCGCCCTCGGAGCGGGATATCTGCGGCGAGCCGTCATCCGCTTTCAGGCCTGCTATTATGAATTGGAAGTAAGCCGCAACGCGATGGGCCGGCTGCTCTTCAACAAGCTCTCCGAATCACTGCATCTTGTCGATCAATACCAAGAAGTGCTGATGGAGCTCGAGCGCCTTCGCGAGCTGGAGGAGGAATATTTCGAAGCCCGGCGGAGTCGCGCCGAACGTGCCTTCGAGTTCGTTTTGTTCATTGTGGCCGTCTTCAGCAGCTTTCAAACGCTGATTGCGTTTTACACATTGGACGCTTCCGTCTGGAGGATGATGAGCTTCAGGGCCTCGCTCTTGGCCCTCTGCGCGGCTGCGATTCTGGTGTATCTTGGGATTGCTTTGTATCGGCGGCTCGGGAATGCCAGCCGCAGATGAAGTGCCCTCAATGCGGAATCCTTCTCGAACCGGTTGGGCGATTTCTCGTCTGCGGGGAGCACGGAGTCAACGCCGAATCTAACCAACATCGAAGTGAGGTCGAGGGCAGGGCAAAAAACGGATCGCTCCATGACACAGTTCTTCGGAAATTCCCTTTTCCTATTGCGTACGGTTTTCGAGGCGTCGTGGAACCGGAAAATGCAGCGACGGGCCTTAAAAGTCTATTTTTCACTTACGAAGCGACGCTGCGATTTGCCACCTTGGTCCTTCTGAGCGAATTCTTGCGAAGCGATGTTCAGTCCCCGTCAATCGCCCAGGCGGTGCGAAGACTTCGAATACCACACTTGAATGATTGGTTCACGGTCCTCTGTAGCGTCGCGAAAGTGCTGGGTCCCGTCGTCTCTCCTACTTCGGTGAACAGGGGATTCGCTGGCGAAGCATCCGTTCCGTTCAGCATTGAGCTTGTCCTGGCAGCGCGTGCGTTCCGTGGCCTGAAGGAAGGCCAGGAGACTGTTCATGAAACCCTGAGGGATTGTCGGAACGAGCAGGATGGTCACTCGGCGATCTGGACCGAAGTCGAGTGCCGACGGCATTTGGATCGCCATATTCCGCTTCTGGAACGCGTTGTGGCGCATTGTGAGTACCTGGCAACTCTGCAGGTGCTTCGGTTAAGCCCTGGGGGCTATATTCAACTCGAGGGAGCAAGCGAGACTTTCATTGAAATGCCACTGGAGGACCCTCTTACCAGCCAGGCGTTCTCCGAATCCGATGTCATTCTTCGCAACGCATCGGGTGCTCTTCTACCGCTCTATCCACTGTTTTCCGGGGCGGAAGGTCCGCCGGACGGTTTTCGGGAGCCGCTTCTTAGCTTTTATGGACATGGGAGGGAGCGGTTGGTCTACCTTGGCGTCCGCAGCCGTGTTTTGAGCGCGCGGGCGAACGACCGGTATTCGGAGCTCCTTCGGCAGAAAGCGATCGATCCTCGCTTCACGAAGGCCGAGATGAAACCGTGGATCGTAGCAGACTGGGCCCGAGAGACCTCGCTGGGAGTGCTGGAAGGCCTGCGCAACGTCAAGTTTTTCCCTGCGTTTTACCAGGAACGGTGTGAGAAACCTCTCACGGAGGGAGGGGGTTCAACACAGGGCGTTGACGACGTGGTTCTTGGATGGTTGGATCGCGGCCCGGAACCTGCCCTCATTGTCGCTGCGGAGGCGGGGGCTGGCAAGACATCTCTCTTGTGCCACCTTGCGGAACGGTTGGTCGGAAGCGATATGCCCGAGAATCGCAGTCACCTCGACTGCGTCCTCCTGGTCCTCGGTGGCGAGGTCCGGGGCGACCAGGGGCTGTTTGGAAGGATCCGCGACGGTCTCGGATTTGTTGACAGTGCCGGCGGGGGCATCCGATCTTTCGCGGAGCTGCTGAATGCGTGGGTGGAGTCGGGAAAAGATGATGATGACGACTTTCAGCAGCGCCGGCTCATTCTCCTAATTGATGCCGTGAACGAGGCCGAGCGACCGAAGGATCTCCTGGAGGAAGTGGCCAACCTGGCCGCCTCTGCGGCCGCGGCGGGCAAGAAGGCCGGCTGGCCGTTCACTCGTCTGCTCGTCACGATTCGGTCCGGCCGAATCCAGAGTTTGCTCGACCGATGGTCAAGGGAGCACGACACTCCTTTCCTGGCCCATCCGGAGCATTTTGCCTTCTTTCGGGATGGAAAGGGTCAGGCGCAGCCGTACCTGTCCTTGCGTCCATTCACCTTCGACGAGGTAGGCAGAGCATACGAAAGTGCGAGGACCTCGCTCAAGCACCCGTGCCCCGCCCGGTGGGAATCCCTCGCAGCCACGACGATCCGCCTTCTGGAGACGCCGCTCATGGTGCTCTTATTCCACGAAGCATTCGCAGGCGTCGAGATGCCACCGTCCGTTGGATCGGAAGATGTCATTTGGAGCACATGGCTTGAGCGGAGTTTCGATCCCCGGCAGGGGCGACAGCACCTCGAGAAGTTCACCCTGGACCTTGCAGACATCTGCATTGACCGTGGGACGTTACAAATCCCGCAGGACGTCGCGGCAGAGTGGCGAGAACAGTGGGAAGAAAGTCTTGGGAACGATCCTGTTCGGCTCGCAGCTTCCCTGGACCCTCTCGAGCGGTTGATGGAGGCCGGCTTGCTTCGGCGGGCTGGTGTCAACGCGCTCGATTGGGTCTCCGATTCCCTCGCGGAGCGGCTCTTCGCCCGTGCGCTCAGGCGTCGGTCACCTTCCTTGAGCAAAGAGGACCTTCGCGTGTGGCTCGCGTTAGTCCCGACGCCACGGCTCGACGGCGCTCTCGTTGAGATCGCGGCGGAGCTCTGGAGAGCGGGCATGCCGGAATCCCTGGTGGTGCTTCTCACACCACCTCGGTCCCGAGGCCAGAAACTCCTCGGGCGAACGATTTCGCGATTGGCTCCGAGAGGGGAAGCCAGTCGCGTCTCAGACGAGCTTGAAATCTTCGAATCAGGCCTTCGTCGAGTCCTGAATCTCGTTGTTGAATCCCTGACGTCGGAGAAAATCGATACGTTCAAGGATGCCTTGCTCTGGGACTGCTACGTTTCGCTCGCCGACCGCTTGGGAACAACCGCTGCGCTGCATGCGGTCGTGACGAGCGCATTGTCCGTGGCTGAGCGTCTGGTCACCCTGGAGCCGGAGAACACGATGTACCTGCGCGATCTGTCGGTCTCGTACAACTACCTCGGCGGTCTGGATGAGAGGCTGGACGCCGGGAAGGCGCGGGAGTGGTTCGGGAAAGGGCTGAAGATTGCAAATCGAGTTCTGCAATTGTGTCCCGATGACGCGGCGTTGCTTCGCAACAAGACGATCTGCCTGGTGAATCTCGGGTCAATTCTCGACAAGCTAGAAGACTCAAGGGCTCTGTCGTGTTTCTCAGAAGCAGTGATTCTCCGGAGAGAGCTGATTCGGCGTGATCCGGGGAAAGGTGATCTTTGGGTGAGTCTCGCGAACGCGTGCCACAAGATGGGTGCGTGGCTCACTCGGCACGGGCGGCCGGAGGAGGACGGTCCGCTCCTCTCGGAGTGTCTTGACGCACTGAAGCGTGCTGAAGATCTCTCCCCGTCACAGAGTCGGATTCCCCGCATCCTTGCGGGTGCAATGGCAGTTCGAGGTCGGGCCGACGAGGCGCTGGACGCTCTCGAGAAGGCAGTAACACTTGGCGAGAAAGATTACGACGAGATCCTAGAGGATCGCGACCTCGAGTCGATCCTCTACCATCCGCGTTTCAAGAAGTTGATCGAAACCATGCGCGAGGTCTGATTGCCGAATTCATCGATCGGTGCAACCGTCAGTGAATCATCGGACGCCTGGGTTATGAACCCCGCCCGGGCACCGAACCGCCAGGAGGTCCTGAGCCCGAGATCTCGCGCCCCAAGCAAAAGCGACATCGGAAACGCCTCCTTGATGTTGCCGCTATTCTAGAGCAGGAGCAGCTCTAAGATTCTTGCCCTCAGCCCTGGTTCGGCTATGCTCGATCTCATACGACCTCGGAAAACGTTCTCGTGGGGAAGGAGGTCAGACCCATATGGAATCATCAACCGCTTCCGTTGAGGGCTCCACCGGGCTGCCGGGTTTGAAGGAGCTTCAGACTCGCTTTCTCTTTCCCTTCTTCATCGATCGGCAGGCCCTCTCGAGGTCTGTGGAGAATCTCGAAAGCGCTTCCCTCGCGGGAATGCGGGGCGCATGGGTCGCCGCCGACCCCCCGGGACTTTACAAGGATGAGCTTGTCGATCATGCGGCAACCTACCTCTTCGGGAAACGGGAAGCCGGTCAGGAAAAGGGTTGCCGGTACCTGCGCCTCTCCGAGAAAGCTGCGAATCGCATCTTCCACAACCTCGTGGTCGCGCTTCGGGATCACCCGGAGTTTCGCGTTTCACTGGTGCCGGCAGCGGGCTGCGAGCTGTTTCTTACCGATCAAGGCACGGGAGTTCTCTCCCTCGCTCTCGAGCCTGCCCTGCAGCCCGGCGACGTCTCGGGCGCGATCGATTTCAATTACCTGTTCGCGCGAACCCACGGTGGCCCCGGAGCGGAGATTCGTTCTCCCCATCCCTCCGAGGACCAGGCGAAGTGGAATGCGATCAAGGAAGAGCATCGCGCAAAAATTGCCCCCGCACCCTCGCCCAACGCGCCGATCGAGGTACGCCTTGGAGTGGCTGGTGGACGATTCACGCTCGACGAGCTTCTCGAGGAACTCCTTCGGCCGCTCGCGAGTTGTGATTTCAGGAAGATCCAGCGGGGGCTCTCGATTTACTCAATTGCGCATCTTGACCATACCGCAGACTATGACGATGCAACCTGCCGCCGCGCGCTCGGGCCTTTCCTTCTTGCGCTGACGCAGATCGAGGAACCGTCCCACGCGGGCGCGATATCCTCTCTCGACGCCGTTCCCAATGAGATCCTGAATCGACGCCACTGGACCGCTTCGGGCTTGATGGCTTCCGTTCATCTTGTGTCGGACCAGGCCCCCGGCGAGGGTCGCCGGGCCGTCGAATTCAATCAGCAGCGGGCGATTCGGATTCGCGATAAGTACTTCGTCCCCTACCTGATCGCCTATCTCCAGAAGGTGGCGCTCCAGAGAGCGCTCGACGACACGGGCAAAATCGCATCTTCACCCGATCGCGACACTTCCGCGAAATCACTTTCGGCGCTTCGCGACAATCTGCTCGAATTCGGCGTCAATGGTCACTTCCCCCAGGTCAGCAGCCGCCATGTGCTCCATCGCTATTAGAAGCTTGCGCAGAGGGGTCTCGACGTCGAAAACTACTGGAACGAGGTGCGGCACGCGCTGGGAGATCTGGAAGCTCGCTACAACATGAAGAACCAGGCTCGGATGATGGAAGATCAGTCTCAAATGATGAAGCGTCAGGCCCAGATGGCCGATCGCCAGGCGGAGATGACTATCAGGATGGGGAAGAGCCTCGACCAGGGAAACCGCATGCAGAAAGCGATTCATTCCATCGAAGTCTTTCTCGTGACGGTCTATTCGGCGCACTTGGTTCAGATCATCTTCGAGGAACTCCACAAGCCGGTGGAACTGTCGGTCGTTCTGCTGGCGGCTGTCATTGGCGGGGCATTGACTTACTGGTATATCCGCAGCCATGACAAGCATTCCGAAATGCCGGACCCAACCGGGCTGACGGCTCAAGGTGGCCGTGGAGGCGCCTCATGACGTGCGTCCGCGATGGGTGTGGTCGGGCGGCCCTTTCCGGTCGTGCCGTTTGCGCGGATCACTTGATCGAGCAGAATTCGATTCTTTCGGCTTCGCGGTCGGCTAATCATTCTGGTCCAGATGACGATTTTCCGGGAAACCTACCGGGCCCATCGTTCGGGCCCGACCCATCTCGCTGCCGCAACTGCGGAAACACCCAGCCGTTAGCCCGGTACACATGCACGAATTGCGGTGGGGGCTACTGCTCCTACTGCGAGGGGGAGCGCAACCGATGCCGAGCGTGCGGCCACTAATTAACTTGTGAAGACTCGATTGTGCTTGGTGCCGAGGACCAGGTCTGGAATCTGAAGCGGAAGGTCGGCTTTCTTTGCACCTCTGCGGGCCGGTATCCAGCGCATCTCCATCACGGCCTCCATAGCGACACAATAGGAAGCACCTTCAAGTCGCTGGCTCAATCAAAACACACCGTTCGGGTCATTCCTTCGGGGACCTTCAGGGCCTTCTCTATGGCTGCGGCGCCTTCGCCGTAATGCTGCGCTTGCGTCTCGTTACCTCTATCCCTTTCTAGTTTCTCAAGCGATCGCGACACCGCAGCTTCACGCCAACGGTTACCGACGCGCCGAGCGATCTCGAGTGCTTCGCCCAACAGTTGGTCGGCCGCATCGCTCTTTCCTTTTCGAATAGCCATTTCACCGAGGAGATGCTTGACCACGCCGATCCCCACCAGCGATCCTCGCTTTTGGTTCAGTGCCATACTTTCCTTGAAACACTCCGTGGCGTCGTCGAAACGCTGCTCCCCAACCAACAGAGCGCCGAGGTCACCCAAGGCTTCGGCTCGAGCTTTCGACGCCCTTTCGGGAGCCGCCTCCAAAGCTCTGCGGTAAGCCGCTTCGGCATCTTGCCGTCGGCCGAGTCTGGCCAGGCAATACCCTTGAGCTGCTTCAGCGCTTAGCCGTTCTGTCGGCGTAGGTGGGTTCTCCCCAGTTAGACACGCGCCAGCCTCGGCGAAGGCCTTGGCGAACTGACCGCGCGCAATCGATATGTCGACGCTCAGGAGCTGCGGTGCGCAACCCGGCCCTCGGGTTTCGAGCCTGCTCAATTGCTCGGCCGCGCTATCGTAGTCATCGACCTCAAACAATGCGCGAGCGATCGTAAACCGTATTCGATCAAGGATCGCCCTGTGCAGAGCAGTCCCGCCCGCCAGAACGACCGCGCCAGCGTTTGCGGCGAGCGCCGGCTCCCCAATATCGACGACCGCCTCGAGCGTCGCGGTCCCTTCCTCGGGAAAAGCTCGAAACAACTCCGGGAAGAGGCTGGCGAATCCGGAGGGCTCGATCTGCGCGACCTCGAGCACGAGTCGCGCGGCCACGCCCGCGGAAATGCCGCCAAGCACGTCCTTCACCCCTCTACCAGTATCGGCGAGCCTCAGCAGAAGGAGCGCCGCAATACCCAGGGCCGCCTCAAACTGTGCAGCGGCCTCTGCATATCGCCGGCACTCCTGCGCCACGTCTACCGAGGCGACTGTGCCGGCCACAGCATATTCGAGCATACGCGCGTCGACGAACGACAGCGAGGTCAGCAGCCCCTCATTTACTTCGGCGAGAATACCGTTGGCGAGCAATGCCTCGTAGTCCGCAGTCCTGTCGCCGCGCTCATCGAAAAGGCAAGCGGTGTCGGCACCCAGGTCGTCTACTGGGACGCACGATCGCATTTGTTTTGCCATCACAAGACCAATTCGCCGCAAGAGAGCCCCCCGCCTGGGTTTCATCGGCGCGCCGTTCTCGCCACACTCGAGGACGTACCGATCTACGCATTCCCCGTAGATTCTGCGAGCGGAAAAGCCTCGGTCTAGCACCGCCCCGCAGGGGCTCGTCATTATGAGGTGAGCGACGCCGGGTCGCCGGGGAGCCGATCCAAGACCCCCGAGACGTGCCGCCACAGACCTGCGTGTCGCCAGCACCGAGGCTTCGTCTAGCCCCGCCGCCACAGGAAGCTTCTCCGCCAGCAAATCCAGCTCGTAAACGCTGAACGCGGAAAGAGAATGCCTCATGCATATTTCCGGGGATAACGAATCTGGGTGTGCTGCGACGAAACGGTGGATGACGTCGGGTCTCAGGGTCCCTAACAGTTTGATTCCCTGGCTCGACCGCTCGGCCCACTCGAGAAGCGAGATAAGCATCTCCGTCGCATCACCTGACCGACCGAGGTCATCGATCGCTACGAGGAAGCGGCCGTCCGGGGAAACTGATGCCGCAGCTTCGAACGCCGCCCCTATGGATTCGTCGATCCGGAGGATCGACCCGAGAGAATCAGGCAGATGCGGCACTGCGATGCGTTCTGCGAGCTCCAAGAAGACCGCCCTTGTCTTAAGTCGCTTCTCGGTGATGTAAGCCACTGCCGAGGTCTTACCGGATCCCGCAGGGCCTTCGACGAGCAGAAGCCGAGCCTCCGAAGCCATGAAGGCCTCGAAGACCTGGCGCAGCTCTCGGCGCTCCACGAATGTCTCCGGCCGATATCTACCAAGCTCCTCCAGCCGTCGGATCGTTTTCCGAGTACACTCGATAATCCGATCCGTGAGAACCTTCACCGCGGAGCCGGAGTGTACCGTCTCCAGCAACGGCACCAGCGAGTCAAGCCTAGACACTAGCGCTTCATAAGCGTCGCGCCGCAGCAGTTTGTCTCCGCGCATCGAGCAGTAACGAAGCCCACGAGATTCCACTCCGTCGTAGAGCACCACTACAGGCTGATCACCGGAATCGCCGATCGCAAGAACGAAGGGATCTAACCGCGTACGGCCACCGGTGGGCCACTCTGCCTCAACGATCTCATTACCGGCGAGTCGGAGTGATGGATTCGGTGGCCGATGCTCGAGAACCCCTTCAAATGCGGTCTCAAGCGCCGACAACGCCGACCCAACGAATTCGGGTGTCGTTCGATTTAACGCATGCGTCCTCGGGTTTCTTTTTGAGATAAGTACGGACAGGGCTCCGCCTGAATTCCGCTCAAGTTCCGCGTACCATCGCGCCATCTCGACAGATGGCATTCCGTCATCCACGAAACTGCTCACCGTTCGCGCAAGATTTAACCAGCTGCTCAGCAGAAATTTCTTTGAAACGAGTTGTGTTCGAAGCCGGGGATTCAAGACACTCGATAAGCTCAGCACGTCAGATACCATGATCAACGAGTCGACGCGAAGCATCACTTCGACAGCGAGCACCAATGCATCGAGCCGCTCCGACTCGATGCCGCAGGAGCGAAAGTTTCGAACGGCAGCTGACAGCGGGTGCTCGATCGTGGATGTAGTCATGATCTCGGGTCGTAGTCTCC
>JBOGJO010000133.1:0-3926 GCA_050747885.1 Thermoanaerobaculia bacterium | reverse complement strand
CCATCGCGATCGACCGCGCCGTGCCAGCGGAAGAGTGCCGAGCCCCACGGCCTGACGCGCTGCGGCGGCGTGACTGGCAGAGCGAGTCTACCAGACTTGGCTAGGCGTTCCCGACGAACTCCTCGTAACACCCGACCTCGTCCTTCGATCCGATCGCGAGCGGACAGCGCGCGTGGAAGCTGTCCGGCACGAGGTCGAGGACATTTCCCTTCCCGGTCGAGGCGCGGCCGCCGGCCTGCTCCGCCACCATCGCCAGGGGGTGGCATTCGTACAGGACCCGCAGCTTTCCATCGGGCTTCTTCGGGTCGGAACGGTCCTCGGGATACAGGTAGATGCCGCCCTGGTGAAGGATGCGGTGGAAGTCGCCGACGAGCGAGGCAGAATAGCGCGTCGAATGGACGCTGCCGGTTTTCGGATCGGGAGTCTTCAGCCATTCGACGAAACGCCGCGTCCCGTCCTTCCAGAAAGACGAATTGCCCTCGTTGACCGCATAGTTCTTTCCGGATCTCGGCATTTCGATCCTGTCCTGCGCGAGATAGAACTCCCCCGTTTCGACTTCGAGGGTGAAGATCGCGACACCGTTTCCCGCGGTGAAGACGAGCTGCGTCGCGGGCCCGTAGAGCAGGTAGCCGGCCGCGACCTGCGTGCGCCCGGACGTGAGGAGGCCGCCCGAATCCGACCCGGCGCGGGGCCGGATTCCGAAAATCGTGCCGAGCGTTCCATTCACGTCGAGATTCGCGGACCCGTCGATCGGGTCAAAGCAGATCGTGTAATGCCCCTGTTCGAGGCTCCGCGTCAGCGCGGCCGGCTCGGCCATCTCTTCAGAAGCCGCAAGCGTCACGATCGATCCGTATCGGAGGTGCCGGAGAAAGACGTCGTTGGCGAAAACGTCCAGCTTCTCCTGCCGCTCCCCGTAAACGTTCGACGTCCGCGCGTAGCCGGTCTCCCCCGTCAGGGTGGAGCGCCGCAGGCGGCTCGCGATGATCTTTCCGCACAGGGCGATGCGGTTGAGCAGGTCCGTGAACTCTCCCGTCGCCCCCGGATGGGATTTCTGGTTTTCGATCAGGTACTGCGTGAGGGTCACTTGCGTCGAGCCCGGCGCGGTTTTTTCGGTCATGGCCTCCCCCCGATTCTGAAAGAATACCCCGGATGACGGATTTCGTCCGCGACATCGACCCGGTGACCCCGAACGGCGCGCTGCGCGTCGTGATCGACACGCCGAAGGGAAATCGCAACAAGTACAAGTGGGACGAGGAGCTCGGGCTCTTCCGCCTGACGAAGATCCTGCCGCCCGGCTTCGCGTTTCCCTGGAACTACGGATTCCTCCCGAAGACCTGTTCCGGGGACGGCGATCCTCTCGACGCGCTCGTCTTCATGGAAGAGCCGGTGTTCTGCGGGTGCGTGATCCTCGCGAGGGTCCGCGGCGTCATCGTCATGGAGAGCGACGGCGACCGCAACGACCGCATCGTGGCATCGCCCGTCGGAGACCATGAAGACCGGATCTACGAGAAGGAGCTGCCCGAGCGTCTGTTCGACGAGATCGGAATTTTCTTCGAGGGATATCACCGGCTCCGCGGCGAGACGACGAAAATCCTTTCGCGGGGCGGGCCGGACGAAGCGATGCGGCTGATCGAGCAAGCACGGAAGAAGTACCGCGAAGGCTAGCGAACTCGCTCGCCGGCAGTCGCGGCCAAAGAGCCCCGGCTCCGCTCTTCGGGGGCTCCCTCGAGGAGACGCAGCGCGCCCGGCGGTGGCATCTGCTTCATGCGCGCTCCTCGGGCAAGTTTTTTCGCGATATGACTGCTCGCTGAAATCTCCGGTCCTCCAGCGAAAAAACATACGCTCCTCTCGGGAGACCCCTGTGAGCGGCGCCTTGGCACCGGGCCACTTCGCCGTCTCGCTCGAGGGTTGAAGCCCCACCCGTGAGCGAGATCCCGGAAGCGGCGGGTGTTCCGATTGGCGCGCCGGCGGCTGTCGCGAGGAGGGAATCGGCCCCTGTCTGAGCTGGAGTTCTTCAACTCGACCGGACGAGAGAACTCCGGGAACCCCGGCGAGCGGGGCAAAGCGATGCCGCGAGTTGCGATTCCCCGAGCGAGCGATTTGCCGCCGCCGCGCCCTGACGGGCCTTCCCGCGATCCGGGCCGAGCGAGCCCCTACTCGACCGCTTCGACTTTCTTGTTGGCGACCTTGCGCTGCGAGTGGTCGAGGATTTCCTTGCGGAGGCGGATGGATTTCGGCGTGACCTCGACGAGCTCGTCTTCCTCGATCCATTCGATCGCGGCCTCGAGCCCCATCGGGCGCGGGGGCGTCAGCTTGATCGCCATGTCCGAGCCGGAAGCCCGCATGTTCGTGAGGTGCTTCTTCTTGTTCGGATTGACGACCATGTCCGACTCGCGCGCGTTCTCTCCGATGACCTGGCCCATGTACGTGGGCGCTCCCGGAGCCACGAAGAGAACCCCGCGGGCCTCGAGCCCCTCGAGCGAATACCCGGTCGTTTCCCCCGGTTCCAGGACGATCAGCGCCCCGCGCCCGCGCGGCGCCACGTCTCCCTTCCACGGCTGGTAGGAATGGAAAACGTGCGACAGGATGCCCGATCCTCGCGTGGAGGTCAGGAATTCGTTTCGGAAACCGAAAAGGCCGCGCGTCGGGATGAGAAACTCGATGCGGACGCGGCCGTTGGCCGGCGTGCCCATCACCTGCATCTCCGCCCGGCGCGAGCCGAGCTTTTCGATCACGGCCCCCATCGACTCCTCGGGAACGTCGACGACGAGGAGCTCGACCGGCTCGCTCAGTTTTCCGTCCACTTCCTTCGTGATGACGTGAGGGCGCGACAGCGCGAACTCATACCCTTCGCGACGCATCGTTTCGATCAGGATCGCCAGGTGCAGCTCCCCGCGGCCCGACACGCGGAACGCATCCGGTTCCTCGGTGTCTTCGACCCGAAGAGCGACGTTGGTTCGCAGCTCGCGGTCCAGCCGCTCCTTGAGGTGCCGGCTCGTGACGTACTTGCCTTCCGTCCCCGCGAACGGAGAATCGTTCACGCGGAAGCGCATCGAAACCGTCGGTTCGTCGACCGCGATGACCGGAAGCGGCTCGGGGTGGTCCAGATCGGCAATGGTCTCCCCGATCGTGACGTTTTCGAAGCCCGCGATGACGACGATCTCTCCCGCGGAAGCCTCCGAGACTTCGACCCGCTTCATCCCCTCGAATGCGAGGAGCTTCGTGACCCGGCCCCGGGCGGTCGTCCCGTCGAGGCGACACACGGCGTAGTCCTTGCCGGGCTGGATCCGTCCCCGCACGATGCGCCCGATCGCGAGGCGTCCCAGGTAGTTGTCGTAATCGAGGGACGCGACGAGGAGTTGAAGCGGCTGGTCGGGATCCCCGGCGGGCTCCGCGACTTCCATGACGACCGTGTCGAGCAGGGGCTTGACGTCCCCGTCCGTGTGATCGATCTCCATTCGCGCGAAACCCGCCTTGGCCGAGGTGTACACGATCGGAAAATCGAGCTGTTCGTCGGTCGCCCCGAGATCGATCATCAGGGTGAAGACCTCGTCAACGACCTGGTGCGGGCGGGCTTCCGGACGGTCGATCTTGTTGATGACGACGATCGGCTTCAGGGCCAGCTCCAGCGCCTTGCGCAGGACGAAGCGGGTTTGCGGCATGGGGCCGTCGGCGGCGTCGACAACGAGCAGGACGGCGTCCACCATCTTCAGGATCCGCTCGACCTCACCGCCGAAATCGGCGTGGCCGGGGGTGTCGACGATGTTGATCTTCACGCCCTTGTAGCGGATCGCGGCGTTTTTCGCGAGGATCGTGATCCCGCGCTCGCGCTCGAGCTCGTTGGAGTCGAGCACCTGCTCCTGCGCGTCGCCCAGCTTCAGGTTGAAGCTTCCCGTCGCCTTGAGCATGGCGTCGACGAGCGTGGT
>JBOGJO010000132.1:0-6169 GCA_050747885.1 Thermoanaerobaculia bacterium | reverse complement strand
CGGCAGGATCATGATGTAGACGGCCGGATGAGAATAAAACCAGAACAGGTGCTGGAAAAGGAGCGGATCGCCGCCGATGTGCGGATCGAAGATCCCGATGCGAAAGACGCGCTCCGCGCCGACGAGCAGCAGCGTGATGGCCACGACCGGAGTTCCGAGCACGATGATGATGCTGGTCGCGTAGTGAGCCCAGACGAACAGGGGCAGCCGGAACCATGTCAACCCGGGCGCGCGCATCTTGTGGATCGTCACGATGAAATTCAGGCCTGTGAGGATCGAGGAAAACCCGCTGATGAAGACTCCGACGACCGTCAGAACGACGTGCGAGTTCGCATACGTGCTGCTGTAAGGGGTGTAGAACGTCCAGCCCGTGTCGACGCCTCCCGCGAGGGCCGCCGACAGCGTGAAAATTCCACCGAGGACGTAGATGTACCAGGAAAGAAGATTCAGGCGCGGAAAGGCCAGGTCGCGGGCGCCGATCATCATCGGAATCAGGAAGTTCCCGAGAACGGCGGGAATCGACGGAATCAGGAAAAAGAAAATCATCGTGACGCCGTGCATCGTGAAGAGCTTGTTGTACGTCTGGGAGCTCACGAGGTCCCCGGCGGGCGTCAGGAGCTCGAGGCGAATCAGGAGGGCGAACACGCCGCCGAGAAGGAAAAACAGGGTGATCGACACGAGATAAAGAAGCGCGATTCGTTTGTGGTCTTTCGTGAGAAGCCACGACTTCACGCCGTAGCCAGCATTCAGATAGTCGGGACGCGCCGCGGCCGGCGCCGCGATCGTGCTCATGGAACCGTCTCTCCTTTCGCCCCGGCGGCCCGAGGCTCCCCGCCGCCGAGAGACTGCATGTAGGCGATCAGCTGCAGGATCTCGGTCTCGTTGAGCTGCCCCTGGTATGTGGGCATGACCGGTGGATAACCTCGGACGATTTTCGCGCGCGGGTTCAGGAGCGACTCCCGGACATACGCCTCATCCTCGCGGGCCGTCTGCCCTCCCTGCAGGTCGACGATCGTCCCGAACGACCCGTCGAGGCTCGGCGCGCGGAGCCGGTCGTTGTGACAGGTCGCGCAATTCAACGACGCATAAAGCTTCCGGCCGCTTGCGGCCATCGTGGGCGTCCGCGGGTCGCTTGCGAGCCAGGACTGAAAGTCTGAAGGTTCCATCACCACCACCCGTCCGATCATCGCCGAGTGCTGGGTGCCGCAGTACTGGTTGCAGAACAGATGAAACTCGCCGGTCTTCGTCGCCTGGAACCATTCGCTCGTATAGCGGCCCGGAAGGACGTCGCGCTTGATTCGGAAGGCCGGGACGGCAAAATCGTGAATCACGTCTTCCGAGGTCAGGATGAGCCGAACCGGAACGCCGAGCGGCACGTGGAGCTCGTTGATCTCGCTCTTCCCCTCGGGATGCTGGACTTTCCACATCCACTGCTTTCCCACCACGTAAACGGGCATCGCGTTCGCCGGAGCGCGCATCTCACTCAGGAAAAGCTTCGCTCCCCAGAAAAACATCACCGCGACGATCCCGAGAGGGATCGCGGTCCACACGATCTCCAGTGGAAGCGATCCGTGGATCTCCGCCGGAACCTCGTCGTCGGACCGGCGGCGGTACTTGATGGCAAGGTACGCGATGCAGAGGAAGATCAGCGTCGAGAAGAACACCGTGACGCCGATCAAGAAGAAGAAGAGCGCGTCGACGGAACCCGCGATCGTCGAGGCTCGCGCGGGAAAAAGAGGAAAGCTGATCAGGAGCACTTCTTCTCCCGCCGAAGCATGACGAACATGAACGCTCCCAGTGTCACGACGGTGACGATTCCGCCGAGCCGCACGATTCTCAAGACCACCCAACCATATTTTCCAGTCGTGGGATCGTAGTGCGAACAGTAGAGTAGGACCCGGTCGACGGGCGACCCGATCGTTCCGCGGGACGCCTCGATGATGGAGAAACGCAAATCGCGGGCGGAGTATTCGAGCCCGTAGAAGTAACGGGCCATCCTTCCCTGGGGAGTCGCGAGCATCATGCCCGCCGCGTGGGAATAGCCGCCCGTCTCGCGGTCCTCGGAATACCGAAAGCCGGCCGCGCGCGCGACCTTCGCGGAGGCGGCGCCCTCGCCCGTCAGAAAGTGCACGCCCCCGCCGGCGGCGGGCCGGCCGTACTCGGCGAGAAATTCCTTCTTCTTCACCGCGGCTTCGGCGGGGCTGTCGGACGGATCGATCGAGATCGCGACGAGCTCGAATTCACGGCCCGCGGTGTAAGACAACGCGCGCAGCGTCCGGACAGTCCCGTTGAGGACGTACGTGCAGAGCATCGGACACTTGAAATATACGAACTCCAGAACGACGGGCCTCTGGCCGAAATATCGACCGAGGCGCACCGGCGCCCCCGATTCGTCGCGGAACGGCGCGTCGAGCGGAAGCTGCGCGTCGAGCCGCTGTTCGATCGAGACATCCGCAAGAGCCGCGGGCGCCGAGCCGGCGGCGGCCGCCGTCGCGGGCGCAAGCCCGCCCGAGGCCGACTGAGCCCGGACGCCCGCCACGCCGGCGGCGAGCAAGACCGCGAAAGCGAACGCGAGACGCCTCATCGAGAGGGAAGCCCCTTTTCGAGAATCTCCTTTTTCGCCTCCTCGATGGGGATCCGCACGACCCCGTGGGCGCGGTCGACCCATCCATAGCTGTTCAGGACCGCGAGCTCGTGCCGGCGCAACGTCGCCATGTCGTCCGCGGGAGAAGTCTGAAGCCTTGGCTCGGGCGGGGGTACGTCGCGCGCGAGCGGGGAGCGGCGATCCAGCCCCGGCTGAGGGCGGCGCGCGATTGCCCCGACGGTCACCTGGACGGCGACCGCCACAAGGACGACGACCGCGGCCAGACCCGCGGCGAACCGGACGAGACTTCGCAGGTCGACGTCCGTCTGACGGCCTTCAGGCATGCTCCACGCTCCCTTCCATCCGGGCATCGTGCAGAGCGAGAAACGGCCTCTGCCCGAGTTGGTACGAGAAGTACGCAAACCAGACCGCTCCGAGGCCGGCCGGCAGCAGCACGTCCATCCACGAGATGAAAAGGGCGCCGGGATGGAACGCCGGTTCGACCATCCAGATGAGATCAAGGGCGCGCAGAGCGAGCACGCAGGTCGCCACGGTCGCGAGACGACGGAGATCGGTCTTGATGCGGCGGGAGAGCAGAAGGAGGAACGGAACCCCGAAATAGAACAGGAGAAGAGCCAGGGACACGAATTTCCAGCTCGTCTTCAGGCGGGGAAGATACCAGGGGATCTCCTCGGGAAGGTTTCCCGACCACGTGATGATCAACTGGGAAAACGCCATGTAGGCCCAGAGCATCAGGAACATGAAGAGCAGGTTTCCGAGGTCTCGAAAGACCGGCGGTCCCGCTCTCTCGGCGAAGCTCTCCTCGCGCGACAGCAGACGCACGCAGACCACGACGAAGGCCATGGTTGAAACGCCGTGCCCGACCATGAAAATCATGCCGAAGATCGAAGAGTACCAGTGCGGGGTCAGCGACATGACCCAGTCGACCGAGGCAAAGAACGTGGTGACGCCGTACAGGATCAATCCCGGAGCGGAAATCCGCTGCATCCGGATCGCGAGGGAAGGATCGTCGGTGCGGTCCTGCTCGCCCGACCAGCGGTTGAGAAAATACGCGAGCGCGATCCAGACTGCAAAGAGAGCCGCGGCGCGGATCGCAAAAAATCCCGGGTTCAGGTAAGGGGCCTTCCCCGCCAGGACAGAATCGGCCGCGACTTCGGCCGGACGGGCCCAGGGGAAGAGGCGCGTCCGTCCGAAAAAAATCGGCAGGAAGAGCACGGCGAGCAGCGGGAACGTCCGCGTCGCGGCCTCGAGGATGCGCCGCAGAACGAAACCCCATTTCCCTCCGACCAGGTGATACAGCATCAGGATCGCGAGGCTGCCGAGCGCCACGCCGACCCACATCAGGTACCCCACGAGGTAGGAGCGGAAGAATTGGGCGGGATTCGCGATCCCCGCGACCGCGCAGACCACGAGGGCCGCAAGACCGGCCACGACGGCTCGGAGGCGGCCGGCAGGAGTCATCGCTCGGCCTCGAGCCGGGTGCTCTCCGATGCCGGGATGTCGGAGAGGGACGCGTTCTGGGAGAGCTGGAGGGCGCGAATATAGGCCGCAATGGCCCAGCGGTCCTCCGGCGTGATCCGGGACCGGTAGTCGTACATCGCGCCGAAGCCGTTCGTCATGACCTCGAAGAAGTGTCCGGCCGGCGCCTGCCGGAGCCGGTCCGAGTGGAAGGATGGCGGCGCTTTGAAACCGCGCTGAACGACCATCCCGTTCCCGTTCCCCGTCGCTCCGTGGCAGACGGAGCAGAAGATCGTGTAGCGCTGTTGCCCTCGATCGAGAATCGCGGCCGTGACCGGAAACGGGAATTCGTCGACGACGAGCCCGTTCACCCTCCCGGTCTTCAGGAGCTCGTCGGGGCGACTTTCTCCGTAGGGAACCGTGTCGTCCGGAAGCGGACGCGAGGCCCGGCCGTCCGCAAAAAACGTGCTCGCCTGCAGGGGTTTGTACTTCGGCTGGTTGAACATGTCCTGCCGGCAGGCGGCGCTGCACATCGCGATCGCGCCGAGGCGTAGAGCGAAACGCGGGGATCTCGTGAGGACCACGTAAATTTTCGAGCCGCGCCAGTGCTGACAGAGCGTCGAGACCCGTCGCGAGAAAATTTGGCCGAGCGGCGGCCCGGGACGGATTCCACCGCCATGGCCGCTGCGTTGGGCCGAACGAGATCCCGGCGCTTCGCGAGAGCCTCGACTCACCAGTCCACCTCCGAAACTCCGTCGGATGCAAGACTTTCCAGAAATTCCCGCGTGCGGTCCCGGTCGAAGCTCGGGTCCTTCGACTTGATGCAGAGGAAGAACCGGTCGCGGGAAGCTCGGTCGAAGCGATCCACGTTGAACAGCGGGTGATACGGCGTCGGAAGGCCGTTCATGGCGAGGAGACCGAAGAACGCGAACGTCGAGGCGCCCAGAATGGTCAGTTCGAAAGTGATCGGAATGAAGGCCGGCCAGCTGTTGAGCGGGCGGCCGCCCACGTTGAGCGGATACGAGACGGCCGCCGCATAGAACTGCAGAAAAAATCCACCCAGGGCTCCGAGCGCTCCCCCGGCAAAGACGACCCAGGGGAGCCGGGTGTGCCGGAATCCGATCGCATCCGCCAGACCCTCGACGGGCATCGGTGTGTAGGCGTCGACGGCGCGGAATCCCTCTTCCCTCGCGCGGCGGGCTGCGGCAAGCAGGTCTTCGGGCCTTTCGAATTCCGCAAGCAGGCCGTACACGGGAGGGCGTCCGGCGATCATTCGCGCCCCTCGGTCTCGTCCACGAGGCTGCGCATTTCGGCGATCGAGATCACCGGAAGGAACCGGATGAAGAGGAACAGCAGCATCAGGAACAAACCGATCGATCCGGCAAAGGTCGCGATGTCCCAGCGCGTGCCGTGATACGTCCCCCACGAGGACGGGAGGAAGTCCCGATGAAGGCTCACGACGACGATGACGTAGCGCTCGAGCCACATTCCGATGTTGACGACGATCGAGATCATCCACAGGACCCACGGCGTGCGTCGAATTCGTTGGATCCAGAGAAGCTGAGGAATCGCGATGTTGCAGAGGATGAGGGACCAGTAGGCGGGCCAGTACGGTCCGAACGCGCGGTTGGCGGTCACGAAACGCTCGAAAGGATTTCCGCTGTACCACGCCATGAAGATCTCCGTCGCGTATCCATAGGCGACGATCAGACCCGTCGCGATGAGAACCTTGGCCATGTTCTCGAGGTGGCGCAGGGTGATGAAGCCCTCGAGCCCGTAGAACACCCTCAGAGGGATCGAAAGCGTGAGGACCATCGCGAAGCCGGAGTAGATCGCGCCCGCGACGAAGTAGGGCGGGAAGATGGACGAGTGCCAACCGGGCACGATGGAAACCGCAAAATCGAGACTGACGATGCTGTGGACCGAGACGACGAGCGCCGTGGCGAGGCCCGCGAGCAACAGGTAAAGTTGTTGATAACGGGTCCAATGCTTGATGCAGCCGCGCCAGCCAAGCGAGAGAATGCCATAAAAAATTCGCTGCCATTTAAAGGGTGCGCGATCGCGCAGCGTGGCCAGGTCGGGGATGAGACCCAGATACCAAAAGAG
>JBOGJO010000131.1:0-2272 GCA_050747885.1 Thermoanaerobaculia bacterium | reverse complement strand
CTTCGATCCCCTGGAACGGCAGAAAGGCATCACCATCAACAGCGCCGCCGTCACCATCGAATGGGGCGACACGCGCATCACGTTGATCGACACGCCCGGTCACGTCGATTTCACGGCCGAGGTGGAGCGTTCGCTCCGGGTTCTCGACGGCGCGGTCGCGTGCTTCGATGCCGTCGCCGGCGTCGAGCCGCAGTCCGAAACGGTCTGGCGGCAGGCTGACCGCTACGGGGTCCCCCGAATCGCCTTTGTCAACAAGATGGACCGCATCGGGGCGAATTTCCCGCGGTGCGTCGAGATGATGAAAACGAAGTTGAACGCCAAGCCCGCGCCGATCCAGATCCCGTGGGGGAGCGAATCCCAGCTTCGCGGCGTGATCGACCTCGTCGAGTGGAAGGGCATCGAGTTCAAAGAAGAGACGCTCGGCGCGAAGTTCGACATCGTCGAAATTCCCGAAGAATTCCGCGAGGAAGCGGAGCGCTACCGTGAGCACCTCGTGGAGGCGATCGCGGAGACCGACGACCATCTGATGGAGAAGTACCTCGAAGGCGGTCAGGTGACGGGCGAGGAGATCAAGACGGCGCTGCGCAAGGCAACCGTCGCGGGCAAGGTCCAGCCGGTCGTCTGCGGCTCCGCGTTCAAGAACAAAGGTGTGCAGCAATTGCTGGACGCCGTGGTCGACTACCTGCCATCCCCTCTCGACGTTCCTCCCATCAAGGGGCACGACGACCTCGACAGCGAAGTGACCCGGAAGCCGAAAGACGACGGGCCGTTCGCCGCGTTGATCTTCAAGATCATGACGGACCCTTTCGTGGGACAGCTCGCGTTCTTCCGCGTGTATTCAGGCCACCTCGACGCGGGATCCTCGGTGTTCAACGCGACGAAGGACACCAACGAGCGGGTCGGCCGGCTTCTCAAGATGCACGCGAACAAGCGGGAAGAGATCAAGGAAGTCTGGGCGGGCGACATTGCCGCCGCGGTCGGCCTGCGGGACGTCCGCACGGGCGACACCATCTGCGACAAGAACGCGCCCGTTGTCCTCGAATCCATGAACTTTCCCGACCCGGTCATCTCCGTCGCCATCGAGCCCAAGACGAAATCCGATCAGGAAAAAATGGGCGTGGCGCTCTCCAAACTCATGCAGGAAGATCCAACTTTCAAGGTCTTCAGCGACAAGGAAACCAACCAGACGATCATCTCCGGAATGGGCGAGCTGCACCTGGAGATCATCGTCGACCGCATGGTCCGGGAGTTCAACGTGGGCGCCAACGTCGGCAAGCCCCAGGTGGCGTACCGGGAGGCAATCACGAAAGAATCCGAAGGGCGAGGGCTCTTCAAGCGCCAGACCGGCGGGCACGGGCAGTACGGCGATTGCCGAATCCGCGTCAAACCGGCCGAGGACGGCAAGGAATTCGTTTTCGAGAACGTCATCAAGGGGGGCGCGATCCCCAAGGAATTCATCAAGCCGATCGAGCAGGGGATCAGGGAAGCTCTGGAAACGGGAGTCCTGGCGGGGTATCCCACGACGGGCGTTCACATCGAGCTCTACGACGGCTCTTACCACGACGTCGACTCCTCGGAAATCGCGTTCAAGATCGCCGGATCGCTCGCCTGGAAGGATGCCGCCCAGAGGGCGAAACCCATCCTCAAAGAGCCGATCATGGACGTCGAGGTCGTGGTCCCGGAGGACTACATGGGCGACGTCATCGGCGACATCAACTCGCGCCGCGGGCACATTCTTCACCAGGAGCCTCGGGCCGGCGTTCAGGTCATCAAGGCCCGAGTGCCCCTCTCGGAAATGTTCGGGTACTCGACGACCCTGCGGTCGAAGACCCAGGGGCGGGGAAATTACACGATGCAATTCGGTTCTTACGAGCCGGTTCCGCGGAACGTCTCGGAAGAGATCATCGCCAAAGTTGGATCGAAGTGAGGAGCGAAGACGACGAGAGTCGTTCGTAGAGAGGGATTAAGGAATGTCGAAAGAGAAATTTGACCGGAGCAAACCGCACGTCAACATCGGGACGATCGGTCACGTGGATCACGGGAAGACGACATTGACGGCGGCGATCACGGTGGTTTTGTCGAAGAAGGGTTTGGCGACGGCCAAGGCGTACGACCAGATCGACAACGCGCCGGAAGAGAAGGCGCGGGGCATCACGATCAACACGGCGCACGTGGAGTATTCCACCGACAAGCGGCACTACGCGCACGTGGATTGCCCGGGTCACGCGGACTACGTGAAGAACATGATCACGGGTGCGGCGCAGATGGACGG
>JBOGJO010000130.1:0-5828 GCA_050747885.1 Thermoanaerobaculia bacterium | reverse complement strand
TCGACGGACGACACGCCGCGGGTGTGCGACGAGATCGCGGCACTGCACGGGGGGACCGTCCGTTCGTTGCACCGCCCCAACGGCGGACCGGGGATGGCGCGCGAAACGGGACGGCTGGCCGCGCGCGGAGAATTCATCCAGTATCTCGACAGCGACGACCGGATTCTCCCGGGCAAATTCGAGGTTCAGGTGACGGCGCTCTCCGCGAATCCGGAATGCGATGTCGCTTACGGTTGGACCCGCTACGTCCGGGCCGGAGGGGCGGCCCTCCCGGAGCCCTGGAAAGGCTCCGGGAGATCGGTAGCCGCGATGTTTCCCTCGTTCCTCAACGAGCGGTGGTGGGACACTCCCACGCCGCTCTATCGAAGGTGCGTGACGGACGCCGCCGGGCCGTGGAGCGACCTTCGACTCGAGGAAGACTGGGAATACGACTGCCGCATCGCATCGCTCGGGACCCGGCTCGCCTACTGCCCCGAGTTCGTCGCCGAAGTGCGGGACCATGCCGAGGGCCGGCTCTGCCGGGGCGAGGCGCTCGATCCGGCGCGGCTCCGCGAGCGCTCTCGCTCCCACATCCTTTCGTACGGGCACGCGCGCCGTTTCGGGATCGGACCGGAGAGCCCGGAAATGCAGGAGTACGCGCGGGAGCTCTTCCATCTCTGCCGGCAGTGCGGATCGGCGGGCCTGGTGGACGAGTCTCGCGAGCTCTTTTTGCTGGCGAGGGAGGCGAGCGGGAGCAAGCGCCGCCGCGCCTGGGATTTTCGGCTCTATAGCTTCGCGTCCGCCGTCTTGGGGTGGAAGAACGCGGGCGCTCTTGCGTGTGACGGCGACCGACTTCGTGACCGAATCCGGTCTCTTTTGTCTGAACGTTCTTCCCCTCTCCACCTGGAGAGGGGTGGCCGAAGGCCGGGGTGAGGTTCGATCATCGCGAGCAAGACTGACACCGATTCTGCACGTCCGTTCCGGAGGGACGGCCTCCTCGTGCTGGCGGCCTTCTCTCCCGTCCTCGCCGGATGGATCGCGAAGGTCTTCGTCTTTCCGCGACCCTTCTGGGCCCACTTCTTCGACCCTGAGATGATCTTCTGGTACGGCGGCGCCGCGCTGGCGGGCGGAAGATTGCCGGCCAATGTCGATCAACCCGGGTTTCCGACGCATTACCTGAGCGCGGCGTTCGTGAAGCTCTGCGGGACGACGCCTGCCCCCGAGTCCGTCGACCGGTTTCGGGTCATGGGGTACTGGGCCGCCCTCGCGCTGATTCTCCTCGGCGCGGTATTGCTGGCGCGGACGTGCCTCCGGGAAATCCCGGGTCCCCTCGCCGCCGCGGCGGTGCTCGGGTATTTTCTGGCTCCCACGGCTCTCCAGTGGACGGCCGTCTGGACTTCCGAATCTCTCTATTTTCCTGTCGCCTGCGTCGTCTTTACCGCCGCGTGGAGCGACTTTCAGCGGCGGGAGGAAATCAGCGCGGCGATTTTCGGCCTTTCGATGGGGGCCGCGCTCTCGCTGAAGTTTCTCTTCCTCACCTGGGTGCCCGGGCTCCTGCTCGCGGTCTTCGTGGTGAGCGCGCCCGGCGTCGTCCGTCTCCGGCGCGCGGCCGCCGCGGCACTGGGGATGCTCGCGGGATTTGTCGCCATGACCTGCGTGGCCTGGAGCCGATACCCGTACATGGTCCGGTGGGTGCTGGCTCTCGGGACGCACAACGGCGCGTACGGCAGGGGCGGCGCGTCGGTCGTCGGAGCCCGCGCCGCGCTTGCCGGTCTCTCGAGCTGGGCGGGCTCCGCCAGGCTCTGGTTTCTCTGGATCGCGGGCTTTGTCGTCGCCGCCGCCGTCGGATTCTGGAAGGCGGCCCGAGAGGAACGGCGCGATCCGATTGCGCTGGGATTCGTCTGCTTTTCGGTCCCCGCATTTCTTCTCGGAGCCTGGGTCGGAGGCCGCCATTCGGAAATGCTTCGCTATCTTCTCCCCCCCGCGCTTCTGAGCGCGATACCGGTCCTCGTTGCGTGTCGATACACGCGCTTCTCTCGGAGAGGGAGTCTCTTGATTCTGCTCGTCAGCCTGGCGATTCTTACGAAGGCGGAATGGCTCGACGTCGCCGTCCACCGTACCTGGGCTCGCGACGCGCGGGAGAAGGAGGCAAAGCTTCAGGCTCTCGTGTCCCGGGAGTGGAAAGGCGACGGCCGCCCGGTGCTGCTGTTCGGCTGGCGCTTTCCGACGCCGTCCTTCGCGCTGAGGATCTTTGCGGAAACACCGGACCAGCTCCGGGCGATCGAGGCACGCTTTCCGAACGAGGGGCACTACAATCAGTTTCGGCGGCAAATCTTCCTTCCGGCCGGGTCGAAACGGTGGGACTTTGCGGTTCTGGGCGAGGAGGACCTGCGAGCCTTTCCGGGAATCCTCACGTCCTCCCCCTCTCCACCTGGCAGCCTTCAAGACGACAAGTCGACGCGGGAGGGGGGGCCGGCAGGCCGGGGTGAGGTCGGAGGGGACCGGCGTGGTGCACGCGCGGGGACCGTCGGTCACATTGACGAGTACACGGTGCTGAAGGAGACCGCCCGATGACGAAGACGGTCTCCGGGGCGAGCGCGGCAACTTGCTGCGAGGATCTTCGGCCGGGGCAGATTGCTTCGGCCTTCGGCCTCGCAATGACAGGGCTGACCGATCGGACTTCTCGGCGATGACCTCCCCTCGGGTCTCCGTGGTCTCGGCTGTTTTCAACGGAGAGAGGTACCTGCGACAATCGCTGGAGAGCGTCCTTTCTCAACAGAGCGTGGATCTGGAATTCATCGTCATCGACGACGGCTCGACGGATGCGACTTCGTCGATCCTTGCAGACTTCGCGAGGCGCGATCCGCGGCTGCGAGTCCTGACTCAAGACAACAAGGGTCTCACGCAGGCTCTCATCCTCGGCTGCGCCGAGGCCCGGGGAGAATTCATCGCGCGCCACGATCTGGACGACGTCTCCCTCCCCGGGCGTCTCGCGCGCCAGGCCGCTTTGCTCGAAGCCGACACCGATCTGGCGTTCATCTCGTGTTGGGCTCACGTGATCGGTCCGAAAGGAGAGCTGCTCTACGAAGAGAAACGTCCGATCGAGACTTCGGCGGTTCTGCGGCGCTTCGGTGACGGACCGAGCGCCCACGGCTCCGTGATGATGCGCCGCGCGGCTTACGAAAGGGCGGGAGGTTACAGGTCCCAGTTCCGACTCGGGCAGGACTGGGACCTCTGGTGGCGACTCTTCGAAATCGGAGGATTCGCTGTCGTCCCGATGGCCCTTTATACCTACCGGTTTCACGAGAGCGGCGTCAGCGCGAACCGGCGCCGGGAGCAGGAGCGATTCGGCGAGTTGGGGGAGCTGTGCGCCTCGGCGCGAAAGAGGGGCCAGCCGGAGAACGCGTTGCTCGAGGAGGCCGAGCGGCTGTCGCGAGATGTGGCCGCCCGGGCCCGGTCTTCGCCGGCCGGAGGGGACTACTTCATCGGGCGTTCCCTCCTTCGGAGGCAGGATCCCGGGGCTCGAACGTACCTGTGGCGCTGCGTTCGCCGCGAGCCCTGGAGGTTGAAGGCCTGGGTCTCGCTGCTCCAGACGGCTCTGCCGTGGGGTCGGCCCCGATGAGCCGGCTTCGCGTTGCGATGGTGGTGAGCCATCCGATTCAGCACTACGCCCCGATGTATCGCGAGATCGCGGCGGCCGGGGACGTCGATCTTGGCGTGTTCTTCGCGTGCCGGTGGGGAATCGAGGAATACCGCGACCCGGACTTCGCCCGGTCGATTCGCTGGGACGTTCCCCTTCTCGACGGATACGAGCACGAGTTCCTTCCGATCCGGCGCGCTCCGACGCAGATCAATTTTCGCCAGATCGACAATCCGGCTGTCGGCGAAGCGCTGGCGCGGTTCGATCCCGGCGTCGTCGCGGTTCACGGGTACGCGTTGAAGACGACGCTCCGGGCGATTTTTTGGGGCCGGCGAAACGCGCGGCCGGTCCTTCTCGTGTCCGATTCGAGCGTCTCGACTCCCGTGACCCTCTGGAAGAAGCCGCTGAAACGTCTTTTCGTGCGCGCGATTTATCGGCGGCTCGACGGCGCGATGACGATCGGCGACCGCAACCGCGCGTACCACGTCGAGCACGGAATGCCCGGGGACCGCCTTTTTCCCGGAGCGCTTCCCGTCGATGCCGCCCGTTTGAGGGCGTCGGCCGGCAGGCTTGCGGAGGCGCGAACGGAGGTTCGGCGGCGATTCGGCATCCGGGACGACGCGTTCGTCGCGCTTTTTTCCGGCAAGCTCGCCCCGTGGAAGCGGCCGATCGATCTTGCGGAGGCCGTGTGCCGCATCGAGGGGCAGGGGCCTGGCGTCGTCGCGCTTTTCGCCGGAGACGGATCCGGCAGGTCGGCCCTCGACGCGTTCGCGGCCCGCTTTCCGGAGCGGGTCGTCGTCGCCGGGTTCGTCAACCAGTCGGAAATCGCGAAGCTCTACGCGGCGTCGGACGTTCTCGCGATGCCGTCGTCGAAGGATCCCCACCCGCTCGTCGTGACCGAAGCGGCGGCTCTCGGCGTTCCCTCGGTCGTCAGCGATCGGTGCGGCTGCGTCGGGCCGACCGACGTGGCTCGGGACGGGGAGACGGCGCTCGTGTACCCGTGCGGAGACGTGGGGCAGCTGGCAGCCGCGATCTCCCGGCTCGCGCGCGACCGGGATCTGCGAGATCGTCTGGCGGCGCGGGCGAGCGAAGTCGCCGCGACGCAGGACGTGAAGCCCGCGGCGAAGGCGTTCGCGGAAGCGGCGAAGAAACTGGCGGAAATGGGGAAACGGTGAAACCTCACCCCTCGGTCCCCTCTCCAGGTGGAGAGGGGAGGTTGAGGGCTTGCTCGATCTTCGCAAGGACTGCTGACATGGATACTTCTAACTCCGTGTTTTTGAATCGAAGGACGGTGATTCCCCTTGAGAGCAGATATTGATCGCGAACCGCGTCCCGCTCCCGATTGGCTTCGTGGATCGGACCGTCGAGCTCGATCCCAAGATTTTTCTTCCAGCAGTAGAAATCGAGAATGAACGGCCCAACTGCGTGCTGCCGTCGGAAACGAGCGCCGTGAAGTCGACGGCCTCTCAACTCGTTCCAAAGGAGGGCCTCCGACTCCGTCGGACGATCTCGGAACAGCCGGATCCGTTCCTTGAGTTTTCCCCAAAGGACACCGTCCGTTTGCCACTCATGGGGCACCTTTTTATTCAACCGAGCCAATTATCCTTCCCTTCCGAACCCCTCTCCACCTGGAGAGGGGTGGCGCGAAAGCGCCGGGGTGAGGTTTGACCACCCTTTCCATCGTCATCCCGACGTATCGGCGCGAAGCCGTTCTTGTCGACACGATCCGGTTGCTGATCGCCCTCCCGGAGGCCGCCGACGAGATCGTCGTCGTCGATCAGACGCCTTCGCACGACGACGCGACGTCCGCGGCTCTCGGGGCATGGGAGCGCGCCGGCGTGGTTCGCTGGCTGAGGCTTCCGCGGCCGTCGATCCCGAAAGCGATGAACGCCGGCCTGGTCGCGGCAAGGGGTGAGATCATCCTCTTCGTGGACGACGACATCATTCCGGGCGTCGGGCTGGTCCGCGCGCACCGCGAAGCGGACCTCGCGACGGGCGCCGAAGTCGTGGCCGGCCAGGTGATTCAGCCGGGGGAAGAGGCCCTGGAGCCCGGCAGCGACGACGCCTTCCGGTTCTGCCAGAGCCGGTCTCGATGGGTCGAGGAATTCATGGGAGGCAACTTTTCCGTCCGGCGCGAGACTGCCTTGAGGATGGGGGGATTCGACGAGAATTTCGTCGGCGGGGGCTACCGATTCGAGCGGGATTTCGC
>JBOGJO010000129.1:0-4028 GCA_050747885.1 Thermoanaerobaculia bacterium | reverse complement strand
ACTGAGGGGGACGAGTCCGGCGATGGATGCCTTCCTGGATCGCCACGCGAAATCGCGCCCCGCGCGGGGCGCGTGGATTGAAACCTCATAGTTTCCCCTTTCTGAAATTTCAAAGTCTGCGTCGCGCCCGCGGGAGGCGCGTGGATTGAAACGTCGCGCTCGGGGCTGCGATCGTAGCCTTCGCGGGGCGCGTGGATTGAAACGAGGTCCGTGACCGACTGCTCGACCTTTGCCAGCGACGCGCCCCGCGGGGGCGCGTCGAGCCGCTGGCCGCACGCGCGCAGCAACTGGTCGAGCGTGTCCGCTCGCGGAACCGCGCCGCGCCGGGAACCGGTCTCGGTCGGGCGGCCTCCCCCCACGAAAACTGTATGGGCCGGAACACGTAACATAGGCAGAATGGCCGGAACGTCGATTTTCACCTCCCGGGAGCGTTTCGTGACACGGGCCCGGTCCGTGGCGGTTTCCGTGCTGGTCGCGATGACGGTTGTCCTCCTGATGACGATAAGCCGCCGCGAGCTTTGGAGCGCGCGGCTTCTTCTCTATGGCGGCGTGACGGGGTTCATGGTCTATGTCTTTTGCCACGCGCTGGACGTTGCGGTCGGCCAGCGGATTCGGCGCCGCCAATTCGCTCCGGACCGGCTTGTCGTCGTGCCGATCTACTTCGTCGGCGGAATCGCCGGGATTCTGGTGGCGACAGGCATCTTGAAGGTGTTGAAGCTGATGCCGTTCGAGATGGACGCCAACGACATCCGCATCTCCCTTCTGATCAGCGGCAGTCTCGCGATCGTTGTGGGCCTCCTCTTCTACTCGTTCGGCGCGATGCGGACGCGTCTTCGCCAGTCGGTCGTCCGGATCAAGGAGCAGGAGTTCGCGGAGAAGGAGCTCGCGCTCGCGCGGGAAATCCAGAGCCGGCTGCTGCCGCCGCCGGAGCTCTCGGGCGCGGGTTACCGCATCTCGGCCCGCAACCTCGCGGCGCGCTTTGTGGCCGGAGATTTCTACGACGTCTTTCGATTGTCGGACGGCTCGCTCGGCGTCGTCGTTGCGGACGTGTCGGGCAAGGGCATGGGGGCGAGCCTCATTATGGCTTCGGTCAAGGCTGTCCTGCCGCTGATCGCGGAGGGCAACACGACGGCCGAGACGCTTCGCCGTTTGAACCGGAAGCTTCATGCCGAGCTCGGCGCGCGCGAGTTCGTCGCCCTGGTCTATTTGAGGTACGAGCCGGCGACGGGGGAGCTCGAGATTTCCAACGCCGGCCTGCCGGACCCGTACCGCCTTGTTGCCGCGGGGCGCGCGCCCGAGCTCCTCTCCGTTCCCGGCCCGAGGCTTCCGCTCGGCGCCCGATTGGAGGTCCCCTACGAGTCGGCGTCGCTCACGATCGCCGCCGGCGAGCGGGTGCTTTTGTTGACCGACGGCCTGCCCGAGGCGCCGACGAAGGCCGGCGAGCCTCTCGGCTACGAAGCGCTCATGAGCCTGATTCCCGTTCAATCGTTGTCCACGGGCGATCTTCTCGAAACGCTGTTTGATTCGGTCCGGAGAGCGAGCACGCCCGCTCTCGAGGATGACTGGACGGCGCTCGTGCTGGAGGCTGTACCGGCCGACGCCTGACCCTCTTTTCGTGAATCGAGCGGCCTGCTGAGTCGTGCGATTTGAGACTGGTTCCGGGGTGGGCGGAGCCGAAGTTAGAGACCGGGAACGCCGATTTTGGGGCAGAGGTCGGCGAGGGCGCAGATTTCGCACCGAGCTTTTCGCGAGGTGCACACTTTCCTTCCGTGCTCGATCAGGCGGTGAGCCAGAGACGCACGCTCGCGCGCGGGAATGAGCTCGTTCATGTCCGTTTCGACTTTGACGGGATCCTTCTCGCGGGTGAGTCCGAGGCGGCGCGAGAGGCGGCCGACGTGGGTGTCGACGACCATTCCGGCGGGCTGGTGGAACGCGTTGCCTCGAATGACGTTGGCGGTCTTGCGGCCGACACCCGGAAGCTTCAGCAGGTCTTCCTCGGATTCGGGGAGTTTTCCGCCGAATTCTTTCTGAATCATGGCGGCCGCGCGGCGAAGGCTTCGGGCTTTGCTGTTGAAGAACCCCGTCGAGCGGATGTCGGCCTCGAGCTGGCCGGGCGGCGCGCCGGAGTAATCGGCGGGCGGCTTGTATTTCCGGAAGAGGGTCCGCGTGACTTCGTTGACGCGGGCGTCGGTGCACTGGGCGGAGAGGACGGTCGCGACGAAGAGCTCGAACGGGGTTCGATAGTTGAGCCAGCAGCGCGCGCCCGGATATTCCTTTGAGAGCCGCTTGACGATTTCTTTCGCGCGTTTCGTTCTGGCCGCGGCCGACTCTCTTGGCACGCGCCGATTCTATCGTTAAGCTCTCGGCGTGACGCTCCTGCGAAACCGTCTGCTTGCGCTGAGCGCGGCGCTGCTGTGGGCCGCGGCCGCGCCCGGAGCGCGACTGACCATCCTCGCCACGTCCGACCTCCACGGGCACGTGGAGCCCCGGGACGAGCTGTCGGCCGGAGACCTCGGCGAGGGGCTCGCGCGCGTGGCTTCCCGCGTCGCCGCGATTCGGGCGGAGGGCAATCCCGTTCTTCTGCTCGATTCGGGCGACACGATCGAGGGAACGCCGCTCGAAGCCCTTCACGCCCGGTCGGGCAGGTCCGGCGACCCCACGATCCGCGCGATGAATGCGGCCGGCTACGACGCGATGTGCGTCGGCAATCACGAGTTCGATTTCGGGTTGGACGTGCTGGAGCGGGCCCGCAAGGACGCCCGGTTTCCGTTCCTCTCGGCAAACGTCGTGGACGGGAAGGGCGCTCCGGTCTTTCGGCCTTATGTCGTCTTCGAGCGCGCCGGCGCGCGAATCGGCGTGCTCGGCCTGACGGTCTCGGCCGTTCCCAGCTGGGAGCCTCCCTCGCACGTTGGAGGGCTTCGCTTTCTCGACACGGTCGAGACCGCGAAAAAGTACGTTCCGATCCTGCGCGGGCGCGAGCGCTGCACGATCGTGATCGTGGTGACGCATCAGGGCTTCGAACGGGATCTCGGCGTGGGCCGCCCGCCGGACCCGGTCTGGGCGGCGGAAAACCGCGCCTGGGCGCTGGCGACCGAGGTGGACGGGATCGACCTGATCCTGGCGGGCCACTCGCACGAGAACCTGCCTCCGCGACGGATCGGAAAGGTCTGGGTGTCGATTCCGGGGCGCTTTGGAAACTTCCTCACTCGCTACGACGTCGAGGTGGAGCGCGGCGGGATCAAGACGATCCGGGGTGAGAACGTTTCGCTGCGGGGCACCACCCCCGACGCCGGAATTCTGAACCTCGTTGCTTCCGACACGCGCCGCGCCGAAGAGACGCTCGGGGAGACGGTCGCCCGGCTGGAGGAGCCGGTTTCGTTTCAGCTCGCGAGAACGGCCGACAACGCCGCGCTCGACTGGATTCAAAGGGTCCAGCGCGAAGCCAGCCGCGCGGATCTGTCCTTCGCGTCGATCCTGGCGCCCCGGCTCGCCGACTGGAAGGCCGGTCCGCTGACGGTCCGCGACCTCTGGCGCCTGTACCCGTACGAGAACTCTCTGGTGACCGTGCGCGCGACGGGCCGGCAGGTGAGGGACGCCCTCGAGGGGGCGGCCGGGTGTTTCTCCGGACTTCAGGCCAAACGCGGCGCGTGGGCCTGGCAGAGAAGTCCGGCCGTTTTCTTCTTCAACTGCGACGCGCTTGCGGGGGCCGACTACGCGATCGATCCGACGAGGCGCGCCGGGGACCGGGTTCTCTACCTTCGCCACGCCGGCCGGGACGTCGGCGACGACGAGGTTTTCACGGTGGCCCTGAACTCTTATCGGGCCGCGGGCGGCGGAGGCTACCGGGTGTGGCGGGACGCGCCCCGGATCGGCGGCGAAGGCCGTTCGATCCGGGACCTCCTGATCGCCGACGCCCGCCGGAACGGACGCCTGCGCCTGGAAGCGGATTTCAACTGGCTGCTGGCTCCCATGCTTCCCGAGGCGCCTTAGCGCCCCGAGGTCTTTCCGCGGAGGATCCTGGCATAAAC
>JBOGJO010000128.1:0-14776 GCA_050747885.1 Thermoanaerobaculia bacterium | reverse complement strand
GGCTCGCGGCGTCTCGGCCGGGCGGCTCCGAAAAACGAGTGCGAAGGCCGCGAGCAGGCTCCAGAGCCTCCACGGGTCGGGCCGGATGCCCAGCAGGAGAAGAGTGGCCTCCGCTGCGGCGAGCGCGACGAGACCGGCGGCCCAGGCCCACCCGGCCAGCTCCGCCCGCGAAACGCCCGGGAGGCCACGGACCAGCAAAAATCCCAGCCCGCCGACCGCAGCGAAAATCGTCGCCATCTGCGCGAGATCGAGAGCGGCCCTCATCGTTGGCGGCTCAGGGTTCCTCCGGGGACCCTCCAGGCGCCGGACGCTGCTTGCGGGGCCAGCGGGTCATAGACGGCGAGAAAATCCGCGGAAACCCCCTCGCGAGCTTCGAGAACACGGCGCGGCGCCAGCGCGTAGTGCGCGGTGTAGAGATAGAGCCGCGTCGTCTGGGGCAGGGAAACGGCGATCGAAGACCTCGAAGGAACGGCCGATTCGACCGCTTCGAGGAATCGGCCGAACTCCGGATCGAACTCGTACATCGATCCGGCGCGTTCGGCGGCGCCCGTGGAGAGTCCCGCGAGCTTCGGGAGCTGCAGGGCCCGCCGCTTGAGCTCCCATCGGCGAAACGTCAGCATCTCGAAGACGAGCAGAATGGCCAGGCTCAAGGCGACGAAAAAATCGCGGGTGCGCAAGCGCGATCATTGTAGTCCGGAGCCTTTGGTAAGATCGGCCCGGGAGGGCGCGCCGTGGCCGATTCAAGCAGCGACATCGTCATTCTTTCCGCCGTGCGGACGCCGATCGGATCGTTCCTCGGTTCCCTGGCGTCGATGACCGCGCCTCAGCTCGGCTCAACGGCGATTCGCTGCGCGCTCGAGCGCGCGGGGATCGCCGGCTCCGACGTCGAGCAGGTCATCTTCGGAAACGTGCTTCAGGCCGGAATCGGCCAGGCGCCCGGACGTCAGGCGGCCCTCGGAGCGGGCATCCCGAACACGGTCCCCTGCGTGACGCTCCACAAGGTCTGCGGCTCGGGAATGCGGGCCGTGATGGACGCCGCCAACGGGATCGCGGCCGGCGAATACGACCTCGCCGTGGCCGGAGGCATGGAGTCGATGTCGAACGCTCCGTATTTGCTTCCGAAGGCCCGCACGGGATACCGAATGGGCCCGGGCGAGCTCGTGGATTCCATGGTGCACGACGGGCTCTGGGACCCGTACAAGAACGTTCACATGGGAAATTGCGCGGAAATGTGCGTGGAAAAATTCAGCTTCACGCGCGAGGCACAGGACGCTTTCGCGCTCGAATCGTACCGCCGCG
Organism: Thermoanaerobaculia bacterium; assembly: GCA_050747885.1. Taxonomy (GTDB): domain Bacteria; phylum Acidobacteriota; class Thermoanaerobaculia; order UBA5066; family DATFVB01; genus CAWEYG01. The sequence continues at coordinate 13,477 of JBOGJO010000128.1, read as the reverse complement.
CCCAGGAAGCGACGAGCTCCGGAAAGTTTCGCGATGAGATCGTCCCTGTCCTGGTGCCGCAGAAGAAGGGCGATCCGAAGTCGGTCGACAAAGACGAAGAACCGTTCGCCGCGCCGCTCGACAAAATGTCGCAGCTCAAGCCGGCCTTCCAGAAGAACGGGTCCGTGACCGCCGCGAACTCCTCGAAGATCAACGACGGCGCCGCGGCTCTCGTGGTGTGCTCGGCCCGGCGGGCGAAGGCCCTCGGAAAGACACCCATCGCGCGCATCGCGGGCTACGCCGGAGTGGCGCAGGCGCCGGAATGGTTCACGACCGCGCCGATCGGGGCGATGGAGAAGCTGTTCGCCAGGACGAGCACGAAGAAAGAGGACATCGACCTCTTCGAGATCAACGAAGCGTTTGCGGCGGTCGCGATGGCCGCGATCGCCGAGCTGAAGCTGGATCCCGCAAAGGTCAATATCCGGGGAGGGGCCGTCGCTCTCGGGCATCCGATCGGGGCCTCCGGAGCGCGCATTCTCACGACACTCATCCACGCGCTTCGCCAGGAGCACAAGAAGCGAGGGATGGCCTCCATCTGCATCGGGGGCGGCGAGGCGACCGCGATGATCGTCGAAACGGCCTGAAGAGTCGTGATCAACAAGGTCGTGGCGTCCGCCGATGAAGCCGTCCGGGACGTGCCCGACGGGGCGACGCTCGTCGTCGGGGGCTTCGGCCTGTGCGGCATTCCGGAGAACCTGATCGCCGCGCTCGTGAGAAAGAACGTGAAGGATCTGACGGCGGTTTCCAACAACTGCGGTGTCGACGATTGGGGATTGGGGCTTCTGCTGCGCAACAAGCAAATCAGGAAAATGATGTCGTCCTACGTCGGAGAAAACGCCGAGTTCGAGCGCCAGTTCATCTCCGGCGAGCTCGAAGTCGAGCTCGTGCCGCAGGGTACGCTGGCGGAGAGGATGCGGGCGGGAGGCGCCGGGATTCCCGCGTTCTACACCCCGGCGGGAGTCGGAACCCTCGTCGCCGAGGGCAAGGAGACACGATCGTTCGACGGGCGGGAATATCTGCTCGAACGCGGGATCGTCGGCGACTTTTCGATGATCGCCGCGTGGAAGGGCGACCGTTACGGGAACCTCGTTTACCGGGAGGCGGCGCGCAATTTCAATCCGATGGCCGCAACGGCGGGAAAGATCTCGATCGCCGAAGTCGAACAGCTCGTCGAGCCTGGCGATCTCGACCCGGAGTGCGTCCACACGCCGGGCGTCTTCATCCACCGCCTCGTGGTCGCGCCGCGCGAGAAGCGGATCGAGAGGCGCACGGTGTCGAAGTCATGACGCTGCCCCGGGAAGGGATCATCCGCCGCGCCACGAAGGAGCTTCGCGACGGCTATTTCGTCAATCTCGGGATCGGAATGCCCACACTCGTCGCAAACCACATTCCGCCCGGCATGGAAGTGATCCTGCAGTCGGAAAACGGGATCCTCGGAGTCGGTCCGTATCCGCGCGAGGACCGGGTGGACGCAGATTTGATCAACGCCGGAAAAGAGACCGTGACGGTGCTCCCGGGCGCTTCGTATTTCTCGTCGGCGGACTCGTTTGCGATGATTCGCGGCGGCCATATCGACCTTTCGATTCTGGGCGCGATGCAGGTGGACTGCGAGGGTTCGATTGCGAACTACATGATTCCGGGAAAGATGGTCAAAGGAATGGGCGGCGCGATGGATCTCGTCGCCGGGGCGCGGCGGCTCGTGGTGACGATGGAGCACGTGTCCCGTGACGGCACGCACAAGATTCTCGAGCGCTGCGCGCTGCCGCTGACGGGTCGACGCTGCGTCCACCGGGTGATCACCGATCTCTGCGTCTTCGACGTGATTCCTCAGGGGGGAGGCCTGCGCCTGATCGAAACGGCGCCCGGGGTTTCCGTCGAAGAGGTTCGGGAGAAGACGGGGTGCGATTTTTCGGTCGCGGAACATCCGGCAGTCATGGATGTCGCCTGACGTTTCCTCCTCGCGAGCAACGGTTTTTGTTCTCGTCCTTTTCTCGGCCGGAGGCCTCGCCGGTCAGCTGACCCAGAACTCCTTCGACCAGAGCGATCCGTTTTCTTCCCGGTTCAAGGAAAAATCCCACTTCGAGATCAAGATGAAGCCCGTCAAGGCCGGGGGGCCCGTCAAGATCAAGGCCCTGAAGGAAAATTGCCACGAAGGTCTCAACGTTTGCGTCGCGGAGGGCGAAGTCGTCGTGGAGTACCAGGACGTCCGCATCCAGGCCGACAAACTCACCTACGACCGTCGCACCAACCTCGCTGAAGCCGAGGGGCACGTCGTCATCGATCAGGGCGCCACGAGGATGGCCGGAAGCTCGGCGACGTTCGATTTGAACGCGAAGACCGGAACTCTTCACGAGGCCGAAGCGGACCTGGAGCCGACATTCCACGTGATCGCCAGGACGATCTCGAAGGTCGGCGAAGACACCTATGAGATCGAGGACGGTATTTTCACGGCCTGCGCGGTTCCGAACCCATCCTGGTCGTTTGCCATGAAGAAGGCGAGGATCACCCTCGATGAATACGCTCGGATGAAAAATGTTTCCTTCCGAGCCGGCCCCGTGCCGCTGCTTTTCACTCCCTACCTGCTGTGGCCGACCAAGGAGGGACGTGTCTCGGGCTTCCTCGTTCCCGGCCTCGGTTTCAACAGCACGCGGGGAGCGTTCCTCGGTTTGACGTATTACTGGGTGACCGGACGTTCGACCGACCTCACCTCGGAGCTCGACCTCTACTCGAAGGGGGTCGTGGGTCTGGGGGAAGAATTCCGATGGGCTCCCTCGAGCGAATCGGCCGGCGTGTTCCAGGGCTTCGTCCTGCGCGACAACCAGGCCGAGGTTTGCGTACCGGGGAGCTCGGCCGACTTCACGAAGTTCTGCAACCTTCCGAGCGGCGGGTCGGGAGTGCTCGTCACGAGCGCGCAGGCGCAGACCCGGTGGAAGATCCGGCTCGACCACTCTTCGAGCGACCTGCCGTGGGACATCCGCGGCGTCCTTTCGATCCGAGATTACTCGGATCCGAACTACCTGCAGGATTTCGAGCGATCCTACGCGCTCAACTCGGCCCGCCAGATCGTCTCGACGGGATTTCTCACGAAAAATCTCGGCGACGATTCTCTGAACCTCCGCCTGGAACGAAGCGAGACGTTCTTTTCGAGCGACGTTCTCCTGGAGCGAACCCCGTCTCTGGAGTTCTCCCACCGGACCGCGCGGATCGGCGAAACACCGCTGTATGCGGCGCTGGACGCCTCATTTTCCCGGCTCTTCGTCAACCGCGGACCGAATGCTCCGCACGGGGGCTATGACCGCGCGGACTTTCACCCGATCCTTTCGCTCCCGCTCAAGAACATCCCGTGGCTGTCCCTGACCGCCCGGCTCGGCGGCCGCGTGACGGAGTACACCGATTCGGTCACTCCCCTGACGGGAACGGGGCAGTCCTTCGCGGGACGTTCCCTGCTCCGGGCGTACTCGGAGGCGAGCGCCTCGCTCGTGGGCCCCTCGTTCTCGCGGATTTACGACTTTTCCCTCGGGCCGTTCGCGCGCTGGAAGCACATTCTGGAGCCGCGCGTGGATTACAACTACGTCGCCGACGTGCGCTTTTCGCCCAACCGCGACTGTTCCGGGACGGCGGCCGGGTCGGAGTGCCCGCAGAACACGCTGGCGAACGTGCCGCTGTTCGACGAAGTCGACTCCATCTTCGGGCAGAACTCCGTGACGTACCGGCTCGTGAACCGGCTCCTCGCGAAGGCCGGAGGAGAGAATGCCCCCGCCGCCCAGGAAGTCGCCACTTTGGACGTGTCGCAGACCTACAATTTTCGGTACCCCCAGACCGCCGTCTCTCCCGGGCAAACGATCACGCTTCCACCCCGTTCGGGCCCGATCCAGGGCGTGCTGAGGATCGCGCCGGCTCCCGCTTTCCATCTCGACGCGCAGGTCGCCTACGACACGACGGTCTCGCGAGCGACGTCGTTTTCCTTCGCCGCGGGAGCGAACTGGAAGAACGAATACGCGAACCTCACGTGGACGGCGTCGCGGCCGACACTGACGACCCCTCCCGGGCCGCCGCCGCCGGCCGGCTATCCGGTGATTTCTCCGAACTCCGACTTCCTCCGGGCATCGGTCGGCATCAACCTTTTCACTCCGAAGCTGCGCCTCGACACGCTCTTGAACTACGACGCTCAGCTGAAGCAGGTCACGGAGGACCGGTCGCTGCTCACCTTCAACGGGTCGTGCTACACGATCCTGCTCGAGGTCCGCAACCTTCGCGTTCCCGTTTCGCGGCACGACTACCGCCTGGTCATCAATTTGAAGAACATCGGGACGCTGCTGGACTTGAACGGGGGCCTCGACAAGATCTTCTGAGGCCTCGCTCGGCAACTCTCGCGGTCCAGCCCCAGCGCCGGCTCGGGTCTATGCATCCCGAGAGGAGACCTCTCGGGCTCTCCCACTCCTCGACCCTCGGCCGCAGTTCGCTTTCCCTCGGGATCTCGCAGCCCCGCCTGCGCCAGCGCGTTGGCCCGCCGCTCGAGTGCCTTCGCTCAGAGGTTGGGGCCCCCACCCCACGAGCGAGCCCTTTGAGCGGCGGGGGGCTTTCTGCGGCGCGGCGGCGGCTGTCGCGAGGAGGGAATCGGCCCCTGTCTGAGCCGGAGTTCTTCAACTCGACCGGAAGGGAGAACTCCGGGAACTCGTGCGAGAGGGGCAAAGCGATGACGCGAGTTGCGATTTCCGAGCGAGCGATTTGCCGCCGAAGCGCCCGGGGGCTCTCGCCGCGAGCGGGGGGAGCGACCTTCTCCTGATAACATCCCGTCCCGATGAAAGGCCTCATCCTCTCCGGGGGCAAAGGCACGCGCCTGCGGCCCCTGACGCACACCTCGGCCAAGCAGCTCGTTCCCGTGGCGAACAAGCCCGTTCTTTTCTACGCGATCGAAGCCATCGTCGCCGCAGGCATCCGGGAGATCGGAATCGTCGTCGGCGACACGCGGGCGGAAGTGAAAGCGGCCGTCGGGGACGGCTCGAAGTTCGGCGCGAAGATTCGCTATATCGAGCAGGACGCGCCCCGCGGGCTCGCTCACGCGGTCTTGATCTCGGAGGAATTTCTCCGCGGCGAGCCGTTCGTCATGTACCTCGGCGACAATCTGATCGCCAACGGAATCACCTCCCTGGTCGAGGAATACCGGCGGCTCCAGTGCAACTCCCAGATCCTCCTGGCGAAAGTTCCGAACCCGTCGTCGTTCGGCGTGGCCGAGCTCTCCGGCGGCAAAATCGTAAGGCTCGTCGAGAAACCGGCCCTGCCGAAGTCCGATCTCGCGCTCGTGGGCGTCTATATGTTCGACGACACCATCTTCGAGGCCGTCCACGCCATCCGTCCCTCGGAGCGCAACGAGCTGGAGATCACGGATGCCATTCAATGGCTCGTCGACCACGGCCGGTCGGTCCATCCGCACCTGGTTACGGGATGGTGGAAGGACACCGGCAAGGTCGAAGACATGCTGGAGGCCAACCGGATCATTCTCGACACCGTTCAGGCGACGGTGCCGGCGGCCCTCGACCCCGGTTCCCGGCTGGAGGGAAAGGTCGTGCTGGAGGAAGGCGCGGCCGTGAAGAACTCCATCGTGCGCGGCCCGGCGGTGATCGGAAAAGGCGCTCTGATCGAGAATGCGTTCGTCGGTCCGTACACGGCGATCGGAGCGGGCTGCCGGATCGTCAACTGCGAAATCGAGAACTCGATCGTCTGGGAAGGGTCCGAGATCCGGGACATCCCCGTGAGGATCGCCGATTCGCTGATCGGCCGCGGCGTGAAGATCCACCGCGGCGAGATCCGTCCGAAAGTTCATCGGTTTCTGGTGGGGGACAATTCCGAGATCGGTATCGTATGAAGATCCTCGTCACCGGCGGCTGCGGCTTCATCGGCAGCGCGTTTATCCGCAATGTTCTCGGGAGCCGGACCGACGTGTCGATCGTGAACCTCGACAAGCTGACCTACGCGGGAAACCCCCGCAACGTGGCCGAAGCCGCGGATTCGCCGTCGTACCGATTCGTCCTGGGAGACATTTGCGATCCGTCCGCCGTCGCCGGTGCGATGGCGGGGTGCGACGTCGTCGTGAATTTCGCGGCCGAAACGCACGTCGACCGGTCGCTTCTGGGTGACGCCTCGTTCATCGACACGGACGTCAAGGGCGTTTTCGTGCTTCTCGAGGAGGCAAAGCGGCTCGGGGTCAAGAAATTCATCCAGATCTCGACCGACGAAGTCTATGGCTCGATTGAAAGCGGCAGCTTCACGGAAGACTCGAAGCTCACGCCCCGGAACCCGTATTCCGCGTCCAAGGCGGGAGGCGACCGGCTCGCGTACTCTTACTGGGCTTCCTACGGGGTGCCCGTCGTCATCACGAGGGCTTCGAACAACTACGGTCCCTACCAGTACCCGGAGAAGCTCATCCCCCTGTTCGTCACCAACGCCCTCGACGACCTTCCGGTGCCGCTTTACGGGGACGGAAGGAACGTGCGCGACTGGCTCCACGTGGACGACCACGCCGCGGCGGTCGAGTTCTTGATCGATCGGGGCGAGCCGGGAGAGGTCTACAACGTGGCCGGGGGCAACGAGACGGAGAACGTCGAGATCACGAAGAAAATCCTGCGGATCCTGGGGAAGCCGGAGAGCCTCATCCGGCGAGTCGACGACCGTTCCGGCCACGACCGGCGCTATTCGCTCGATGCGGGCAAGCTCGCCAGAGCGGGCTTCTCGCCGAAGCGCCGATTCGAGGAAGCCCTCGAATCGACCGTCGCCTGGTATGTGGAGCACCCGGAATGGTGGCGGCCGATCAAGGACCACGACCCGCACTACCGCGAGTACTACAAGACGCAGTACTCCGGGCGACTGGGGACGTGAAGGATCGCTCGCCGGCCTCTGCAAAGCCCCGCGCGGTTCTCGGTGCCTCCCTCGCGGAGACGCAGCGCGCACGTCGGTGGCATCCTGACCGCGCGCGCTCCTCGGGCAAATTTTTTCGCGATCCGACGCTTACTGAGAGAACAGGTATTCCAGCGAAAAAACTTACGCTCCTCTCGGGAGGCACCCTGCGACCCGCGCCAGGTCCCGGCACGGCCGGCTTCGCTCGTGGTTCGGGGCCGGGGCGAGACCCCTTTTGCCGCGAGCGGCGCGGAGTCGCAGCAAAGTCCTCAGCTCGCAGCGAGTCGGAAAAGCGGGTCGAGCCTCGTGACAGGACCCCTGGCCCGCTTGCGCCGTCGCGGGGCCGCGACCGTCGGCGAGCGAAGCCATGAAGCCCCGGGTCCTCGTCACAGGCGGCGGCGGGATGCTCGCGCGCGATTTGAAGCCCCGGCTCGAGGCGGCGGGCTTCGAAGTCGTCGCCCCGGGGAAAACTCAACTCGACATCGCGCAGGCCGGCCACGTGTCGGGAATTCTCGCGACCCTCAAGCCGCAGGCGGTTTTCAACTGCGCCGCGTTCACGAAGGTCGACCTTTGCGAAACCGACCCGCTCGCCCGCGCCGTCAATGACGAAGGGGTCGGAATTCTCGCGGACGCCTGCCGAGATTTCGGATCCCGGCTCGTGCACGTGTCGACCGATTTCGTCTTCGACGGAGAAAAGCGAGAGCCGTACCGGGAGGACGACGAGGCGAATCCGGTTTCGGCCTACGGCAAGACGAAACGCGGGGGCGAGGTCCGCGCCCTTTCGATTCCCGGCTCGCTCGTCGTTCGCAGCTCATGGCTGTTCGGCAGCCACGGGCCCAACTTCGTGGATGCGATCCTGAAGCAGGTGGAATCGGGGGGCCGGGAATTGCGCGTCGTCGCCGACCAGGTGGGCCGTCCGACGGCCACTTCGGATCTTGCAGACGCGCTCGTGGAACTTTACCGGGCCGGAGCCGAAGGGATCCTCCATTTCGCGAACGCGGGAGAAGTCACCTGGAACGAGTTCGCGAGGGAGATCCTGCGCCTTTCCGGCCTCCGGGACGTCGTCGTCGCGCCGATCTCCTCCGGCGAGTTGAAACGTCCCGCCCGCCGTCCGGCGTATTCGGTGCTCTCGACGGAGAAGTACGAGGGCCTCATCGGGAAGAATCCCAGGGATTTTCGTGAGCCGCTGGCCGAATACCTGGAGAGACGCGCGAGAAATCGCGCTCGGCCCTAGGGACCGGCGCCGGCGAGGGGATAGCTTCGCTTCATCCCTTCGGTGACGCCGATCGGGTCGTAGCCAAGGTCGCGCCGCGCCTCCCCATTGTCGGGCGCGGCATCCTGCTCGATCCGGGTGATCGCGTAACGCGTGAGCGGCGCATTCTTCATCGTCTTTTCCATGACGAACGCGGCCGCTCGGCAGATTGGCAGAGGGATGTGGACGAAGGGCTTGGAAACCCCCTGGTGGCGGAGGATCAACCGGGCGAGATCCCGGATCGAGATCTCTTCGCCGCCGCTGAAGTTGTAGGTTTTCCCGTGGCTCTTTGGATTTCCGGCGATCGCCAGAAGACCCTTACCGATGTCGTCGACGTGCACGGGGTTCTTGAGCGCCCGGCCCCGTCCGACGAAGGGAACGATCGGAAAGCGAAGCAGCGAGTTCAGAAATCCCATGAACTCCAGTCCGCCGCCGCGCTCATAGGCGAGCGTCGGCCGCACGATCGTCCAGGCGATCCCCGAGGCGCGCACGATCTCCTCGGCCGCGGCCTTCGACCGGGCGTATTCGGAAATCGGGTCGACCGCCGAGATCGACGAAACGAAGACGAAGTGGCCGGCTCGGGCCCGGCGTGACGCCTCGACCATGTTCCTCGTCCCTTCGGTATTGACGCGAACGAAGATCGTCGGGTCGTTGGACAGGATCACGCCGGCCAGGTGGAAGACCGTGTCCACGCCTTCGAACAATCCGTCGAGCGTTTCCGCCCGGGCGACGTCGCCGAAGACGACGTCGACATTCTGCAATCCGTTGACCCGCGCGGCGTTGGGATCGCCCGGCAGCGTGAGCGCTCTCACGCGGTGTCCGGACGCCGCGAGGTCCTTCACGAATCTTGCGCCCATCACGCCCGCGCCGCCGGAGACGAGGATCATCCCTTTTCGACCGCCTGTCGCGGCGCGGCCCTTCGGTTCGTTCGCTCGACGCCGAGCAGGTCGTGGTAGCGCCCGCGCCGGTAGCGGCGAACGACCGCGAGCACGTCGAGACCGTAACCGATCGGGTCGAGGTGCGAGACCTCGCCGGCATAAATCGTGGGGATCGCGACCTCGGCGATCCGCAGGCCGAGGATCCGGGCGCAGACGATCATTTCGAGGTCGAAGTCGAACGAGTCGGAAAGACCCTCGTACGGAATGGCAGCCAGTGTTGCGCGGGAGTAGAGCATGTAGCCGCTGTGAAATTCCGCGAGCCGCATGCCGAAGGCGCGATTTTCAAGGAACGTCAGAAGCTTGTTGGCGGCGTATTTGTAGAACGGCATTCCCCCGGAAAGAGCTCCGCCCGCGAGCATTCGGGAGCCCTGCACGAGGTCGGCGCTGCCCTCCTTCAAAGGGGCGAGGAGCTCGGGAATCCGTTCCGGGGAGTACTGCCCGTCGGCGTGGAGAATGACCACGGTTCCGGCGCCCATCGAGAGCGCGTGGGTCAAAAGCGTTTTGACCGCCGCGCCGTAACCGCGGTTCTTCGAGTGGCGCAGAACCACGAGCGACGGGAAAGCCGCCCCGGCGCGCGCGAGGGCCTCCGCCGTGTCGTCGGTGCTGCCGTCGTCCACGACGAGCAGGCGGGCTTCGCCGGCGACCCCGGCGGGAATCCGCCCGAGGGTTTTTTCAAGGGTGACCCCGGCGTTGTAAGCCGGCACCGCAATGACGACCGGATCAGGCGTCACGTTGAGGCCGCGACGAAGCGGAGACGCTCGCGAGCTCGCGCGGCGGCCTGCGCTCGGCGTCCGAGGCCGGGCGGCGTCGCGCCTGAACGTAATACTCCATGGTGGACATCAGCATTTCGGCCAGGCGCGTTCGCGGAGTCCAGCCGAGAAGGCGTTGGGCTTTCCCGATGTCGGGGATGCGCCGGTCCGAGTCCTCGTAGCCGTCTCCGTAGAACTCCTTCGCCGAAACCTCGATGATCTCGGGCAGCGGCGTCTTGCCGGCCGCGAAATGGCGGGAATAGAGATCGCGCATCAGCTCGGCGAGCTCTCGAATCGAGGTCTCGTTGTCCGGCGATCCGACGTTGAAGATCTCCCGGTCGCACACGCCGCCGCGATTTTCGACGATCCGGGCCACGCAATCGACGGCGTCGCGGATGAAGGTGTAGCACCGCCGCTGGCGGCCGCCGTCCACGAGCTTCATCGGCGTGCCGTCGAGCAGCGCTTCCATGAAGTACGAGAAGACGCGCGGCACCCCGTCGGTCTCTCCGGGAAGGTAGTCGATCTTCGGGCCGATGAAGTTGAACGGGCGGACGATGGTGTAGTTGAAGCGCCCGTCCAGGCCGTGGGCATGGAGCACCCGCTCGAGGAGCTGCTTGGCGCACGCGTAAATCCAGCGGTGGCGGCCGACCGGACCCATGATGAGGTCGGTCCGGTCCTCGGCGAAGGTGGCGTATGCCGGGTTCTCGGGGTCGGAAAGTTGTCCGTTCAAGACGGCCACCGGCGTTTTTCCGTAGACCTCGCACGAGGAGAACTGGATCAACCGTCGGTTCTGGCGGATGCAGATTTCGGCGATACGAAGGTTCTCCTGAAAATTGAGGCGAAAGACCTCCAGGGGATTGCGCACGTAGATCCCCGGGTTTGCGTGGGCGACGAGGTCGATGACGACCTCGGCGTCGGCGACGGCGCCTTCGAGGTCGAACGCCCGGTCGGTTACGTCCCGCTGGATGAATTCCAGCCTCGGGTGCTCGAGCAGATCCGCGATCTTGTCGGTATGGGTGTCGATTCCCGTGACGTCGTGGCCGTTTTCGAGCAGTTGTTGCGCCAGATGGGCGCCGATGAACCCGCCCGAACCGAGGCTCAGTACCTTCATGGACTCCCCCCGAGTCTTGGGCGCCGGCAAGCACGGGGACGAGAAATCACACCCCCTGCCCCGCGTTGGAGGCCGGCCGATGGAATCCCTGCGTTCCCGGGACCGTCCGATTCACCCGTTCCGCACGAAATTTATCTAGCGTTTATTCTAGCTTGCCGTTGCGATCCAGGCAAATGCCCGGAAGGGGCCGGATTCCGAAGATGTTAAATTGCCGGAAGATGACCGAACCCCTTTCGCGGATTTCCGCGGGCGAATGGCTGCGAAAGCTCGTTCACGGGGGAATGGGGCTTTTCGCGATGGCGCTGCGCGTTCTCCCCTGGCCGGTGGCCGCCCTGTGTGCGTTCGGCGCGCTCCTCTTCAATTTCTTCGCGATGCCGGCCGTCGGAAGGACGATCTACCGGGACCGGGGAAAGAAGCGGGATTCCGGCATCGTGGCTTATCCGGCCGCGGTGTTTCTCGTGATCGTGTTGTTCCGACACAACCTCGAGGTCGCGGCGGCGATCTGGGGAATGATGGCCCTCGGCGATCCCGCGGCATCGATCGTCGGCAAGCTGGCCGGCGGGCCGAAGCTCCCCTGGAATCCGGCCAAGACCTGGAGCGGTCTGGCCGCTTATGCCGTGTTCGGCGGGGCGGCGGGGTCGCTTCTCCTCGCGTTCGTGGGGCGGGGTCCGGCGGGAGCCGCATTCTCCGCGTTTGCCGGGTTCGCGCTGCTCGGGGCCTGTCTCGAGTCGATCGACACCGGCTTCGACGACAACCTCACGCCCGGCATCGGCGTTGCCTGCGCGTGGGCGGCGATTCATCTCGGGCCGATCGGCCCGGCGACTCCGACTCTCGCGGGTCCTCCTGTTTCCGTGGCCGGCGCCCTGGCCGTCAACGCGGGAATCGCCGCAGTCTCGGTGGCGCTTCGCATCGTTTCGCTGTCGGGAGGGATTTCCGGCGCCGTCGCCGGGTTCGTCGTTCTCCATTTCGGCGGATGGGGGGCCTACGCGGTGCTCTGGGCGTTCTTTCTCTTCGGAACGATCGCCTCCAGGCTCGGCTACTCCCGCAAAGAAAAGCTCGGCACGGCTCAGGCCGACCGGGCCCGCCGCGGTGTCCGCCACGTCGTCGCCAACGTGGCCGTGGGAGCCGGACTGTCTTTCGCCATGGGGAGCAGGGCGCGCGCCGAGGCGATTCCGATCCTGGCGGTCGCGCTCGCGGGAGCTTTTGCCGCCGCCCTCGCGGACACCTTTGGGACGGAGCTTGGAACGCTCTACGGCCGCCGGCCGTTTCTCTTTTCCCGAATGAGGACGGTGCGTCCGGGCACGCGAGGGGCCGTCTCGATCCAGGGGATCGGGGGAGGTCTTCTGGGGGCCTTCCTGATCGCGGCGGCGGGGGCCGCCGCCGGGCTTCTTCCGGTCCGACTCGCCTGGATCGTCGCGCTTGCGGGCCTTCTCGGATCGCTTGCGGAAAGCTTCCTGATCGATCTGTCGGCGCGCGCGGGGATTTCCGCGGACCACGAGTTCTGTAACGCCTTCAACACGCTCGTCGGGGCCGCGGTCGCCTTCGAGCTCGCGGCCTGCCTGGATCTCGGGAGGATCTATCTTCCGTTTGCCGGGCTCGCATGAAGCGGTCCGCCTTTGCGGCGCACCTCGCGCTCTGGCGCCCTTTCACCCTCCTGCCGCCGCTCCTGGGAATTCTCTCGGGCGCGATCTGCGCGTTTGGTTCCGCGCACAACCCGGACCCCGCCCGCCGCGTGACGGGCGCGGTTCTTCTCACGGTCCTGCTCGGTTCCGTCTGCGCTTCCGCCATGAACGCGGCGTCGAACATCGTCAACCAGATCGCGGATCTCGAAATCGACCGGAAGAACAAGCCCAACCGGCCGCTCGTCACCGGCGAGGTCTCGATTCGCTCCGCGTGGAAGGTGGCCTGGGGGCTCTATGTCTTCTCGATCGTTCCCACGTGGTTCGTCGTTCCGTTTCCGCGGACGAGTTTCCAGGAGCGCCTGACGGCGCCTCTGATCGAGCACGCCTGCTTCTTCATCTATTCGATCGGCCTCCTGGCGACTTTCGTCTATTCGTTCCCCGCGCTCGGCCGGACCAAGCGCCACTGGTTCTGGGCGAACTTCACGATCGCGTCGACGAGGGGCTGCCTTCTGAAGGTTGCGGGATGGTCGTTTCTCGCGCGCGTCAGCGGCTGGGAGCCCTGGGCGCTCGGAGGGGTGATGGCTTTTTTCCTTCTCGGGGCAACCTCGACGAAGGACTTTTCCGACATCGAGGGAGACGCGGCTCACGGCTGCCGGACGCTGCCGATCCGGTTCGGGGTCTCGGGCGCGGCGAAAATCATGGCTCCGTTTTTTGTCGCGCCATGGCTGCTATTGTCGGCTCTTTCGTTCGCTTCGGATCCGGCGCATCCCGGGTCGCCCCTCCTCACGGGCAACCACGCCTTTCTCCTGTGCTTCGGAATCGCGATGGCGGCCTGGGGGGCCTACACGGCTTCGCTCCTGCTGCGCGACCCC
>JBOGJO010000127.1:0-1015 GCA_050747885.1 Thermoanaerobaculia bacterium | reverse complement strand
GCCTTTGTATGACTGTGAGGCGGGGGTGCCGAAGGCCGGTGGCGGGGGCGGGCTTTGGCAGGCTTCGCCTTCGCAGGGGGCTTTTGCCGTCGGGGTCGGGAAGCCGCCGTCCACGCGGGCGTCGTAGAGGTCGACCAGGCCCGGGTCTTGGGGGACGAGGCTCGATTCGGTCGTGAAGAAGACGTCCTCTCCGTCGGGGCTCGCTCCCCAGAATTCCGATTCGAAGGGGCTTTCGCCGGTCGAGATCAGATAGATGCAGCCGCCGTTTGAGGGAGAGAAGGACGGCTTTGATTCCGTGCAGCTGCCCACTCCCGCAGGCTCCCACTCATAGACGTCCATCGTTTCGTTGGTGTCGCGGGGGACCAGCGCGTCGTTTGAGTTGAAGAAGAGACGGCCGTCTTCCGAGAGCGCTTTGGAGTCGTAGAGGCTCCGTTCCCAGCTCGGGATGAAGGCGGCGGCTTGGACTTTGGTGGTGAATAGCGATTTGACGAAGAAGGGCACGAAGGGCGTGCGCATTTCCCGGCTTTCGGGCCGCCTGCCGCTCGGGTTGCACGAGGCACAGCGGAGCTCCCCGCCTGCTTCTCCCGCTTCATAGGTGAAGACCTCGACCGCCGCTTTGCCGCTTTCCCTGTCGCGGTTGTCGTAGTCGGTCAGCGGCGCGCGGGACTGGAAGGCGAGCCGGCTCCCGTCGGGGCTTACGCGGGTCGAGCGCAGGCGGGGTTGACCGGAGGTGTCGACGTAGGCGATCCCTTCGGCGCCCGGTTCGGTCTTGTTAGCTTCAGAGCCGCCGAGATCCCGTTCGGCCAGCGTCGCCACGAAGGTGAGCGTCCCGCCTTCGGCCAGGTAGACGTTGGGTTTGCCCGCCTGCGCCACGTCGCCGGCGCTGTTTTTCTGAGCGCCGCTCAGCACTTCGGTCGAGGCGAAGTAGATCCGCGAGAGGTCCTCGCTCGCTCCCAGCACCCCGAGCACGCCTTTGGCGATCGTCGTTTTCGCCGCCTGGCCCGCTTCGGCTTTT
>JBOGJO010000126.1:0-3020 GCA_050747885.1 Thermoanaerobaculia bacterium | reverse complement strand
TCCCGAGCGAGCGATTAGCCGCCAGAGCGCCGGGGGCCCCGCCCCGATCCGAGCCGAGCGAGTCTCGCGATTCTCGAGCGAGCGATTTGCCGCCGAAGCGCCGCGGTCCCGCCGCGAGCCAGGGCCGAGCGAGCCTTCAGATCTCCTGGAAGAAGAACCGCTTCAGCGGATCCATCCGGGCCCACGGATCGACGTCCGGCTCCATCAGCCAAAGCGCCGCCGCGATCGAGGAAGCGAGGGAATTTCCGTCCTGCGGCGTGAAGCAGAACCCGACGATTTCCTTTTCCGACGGCAGGGTGATCGTCGGCGTCGAGATCACCGTCTGCGACAGGAGCCTTCCGTAATAGCCGTGGTCGCGTCCGAACGAGAAAACTTGATTCGCGGACCGGCGCTCGGTGTTCGCGACGCGGGTGTTGAGGCGAAGTTTTTCGAGGACCTCGGCCTTCGTGGTCGGCCGCGTGAGCTCGAGGTCGAACCAGAGCGAGTGCATGTACTGGGTGTTGAGCTTGACCGCCGAAGAAAACATCTCCGGCTTCCAGCCGAGCGTGTCCAGCAGGTGCGACGCGTCCCGGGCGTGATGGGTGCCGTATTTCGCGTCGTCGTGTTTTCCGACCGAAGGCGCCGGGAGGAACCCCGAGTCCTGGGAAATGTCGTTGGCTCGGCGCATGCAAACGAACCGCCCGCGCTCGAGGGTCAGGTTTTTTCCTTCCGAAGCGAGCGTCTTGACGAGGACGGCGATGTTGTGGGTGTTGCAGGACACGATCTGAATGAAGCGGTCCTGGCCGGCCTGGAGGGCGTCCTCGTTGATTCCGAGGGCGTACATTTTTCCGAACCCGAACTCCGACCCCTGGGCCAGGAACCCCTTCGGGCCCTTCAGCTTCTCGTAGACTTTTTTGTTTTCGTTTCCGGCGGGTGTGCAATCGATGACGACGGACGCGCGCTCCAGCGCCTCCAGGGAGGTGTAAGAGACGTGGTGGCCGAGCGCTTCGAAGTCGGCGGTCTTGTCCTCGTCGACCGCGAGCCGGGCGCCGCGCGAGATCAGGTGCTGGACCTTCGCCTTTTCCGTCGTCATCGGCGTCCGCTTGTGGAACGTGAGCTCGTCGATGCCCAGGTGGCGGGCGAAATCCGTGAACAGGCCGATGAGCGGCTCGCCGATCGTTCCCGTGCCGACGATGTGGACGATCTTCTTCATTCTTGCGGTGTCCTTTCCTCGAAAGCGAGCGGGTATTATCCCGGATCGCTTCGCATCGTTCAAGCGTCGCGGGAGAAGGGCCGCGGGAGAGAGTTAAGATGCGAAGCCATGGCCGCGAGCACGGTGCATGCGTTCTCGTTCGCCGGTCCGGCGGGAGATCTCGAAGCGCTCTGGAAGGAGCCCGAAACGCCGAGGCGCGGCTCGGCGGTGATCGCGCACGCGCACCCTGCCCACGGCGGGACGATGCACTTCAAGGTCGTGTTCCGGATGGCGCGGGCGCTCGCGAGGTCGGGATTCGGCGTCCTGCGTTTCAATTTTCGCGGCGTGGGCACGTCCCAGGGAACGCACGACGGCGGCCGGGGCGAGAAGGAAGATTTCGGGGCGGCGCTCGACGAGGCGAGCCGAAAGGGCGGAACACCCCTGCTGGCGGGAGGATTCTCCTTCGGGTCCGTCATGGCTCTCACCGTCGGCGCGAAGGACGCGCGGGTCGCGGCCATGATCGGCGCGGGCGTGCCTCTGAAGCGATGGTCGCCCGGCGCGGGAGATCCCGTCGAGAAGCCGACGCTCCTGATTTCCGGCGAGCACGACGAATATGGCGATCCGAGGCAGCTCGAGCGCGAGGCGCGGGGCCGCTTTCGGGATCTTCGGGCCGAGATCGTCGCGGGGGCCGATCATTTTTTCACGGGCCGGCTCGATCCGTTCGAGGCCGTGGTACTCGATTTCGCGTCCTCCCTGCCGCTGCCGGTGAAGGGATGACGCCTCCGGAGCGCCGACGGGAGCTCCTCGCGACCGCGCGAGATTCGATCGGCAGGCGATTGAGGGGCGAGCCGCTTCCGGAGATCCCCGAACGTCCGCACGCCGAGGAGTCTTCCCACGGGGTCTTCGTAACGATCCGGTCGAACGGGGAGCTGCGGGGCTGTATCGGCACCCTGGCGGCGGAGGAAGGGATTCGGTCGGCCGTCTCGGAGTTCGCCGTCCAGGCGGGATTCGAGGACCCTCGCTTTCCCCCGCTGACCGCCGAGGAATGGAACGAGATTCGGATCGAGATCTCGATCCTGTCCCCGCCGCGCCTGATCGAGGAGGCCCAGTTCGAAACGGGGCGCCACGGGCTGATCCTCGAAATCGGGGCCCGGCGCGGATTGCTGCTTCCCCAGGTCGCCGAGGAGTGGAGTTTCACGAGGGAGCAGTTCCTCGGAGCCCTCTCGCGAAAGGCGGGTCTTCCGGAGGACGGCTGGAAATTGCCCGGTGCAAAACTCTACGCCTTCGAGGCGGAGGTCTTCGGGGAGCATGAGGCGAACCGTGGCGAATAAGTCGATCGGGAACCGGCAGAAGAGGGTGGTCGCGCCGAGGCGGCCGATGCCGCCGCGGCCGACGCCGAAAGTCGCGCGCAGGCCGCCGAAGAAATAGGGCTCGCTCGGCCCTGGATCGCGGCGGGGACCGCGGCGCTTTGGCGGCAAATCGCTCGCTCGGGAATCGCAACTCGCGGCATCGCTTTGCCCCTTGCGCCTGCGTTCCCGGATTTCTCTTTTCCGTTCGAGCGAAAGAACTCCAGCTCAGACAAGGGCCGATTCCCTCGCTCACGACACCCGCCCTCCGCACTCTGCAATCGGGAGTCACCGGTGCTCGGCTCATAGCCCCGTGCCACCCGCCCCTTCCGAGAGCTACCGGGCGCGCCCCAGCCTCGCGGGCCTTCGCTCAGAGGTTGGGGCCCCAACCCACGAGCGAAGCCCGGAAAGCCGCGAGGGGGCCCGGCTGCGGGGCGCAGGCGCTGGGTGCGCGAGCCGGGTGGGTGGCATGGGGCGAGACCCCTTTTGCCGCTCGCGACGCC
>JBOGJO010000125.1:0-1279 GCA_050747885.1 Thermoanaerobaculia bacterium | reverse complement strand
GCCGCACACCGGCGCGATGAAGGTCGAAGCGGGGACCCGGACGCTCCCGGCAGCTGCGCTCTCGGGTCCCGACGCGGATCTGCTCGAGCGCCTTGCCGGGCGCGGCGCCGTCCGGGTTCGTTACGTTCTCGGTTGCCGGACGCTTCCGGATCAGAAGGCCGCGAACATCGTGGGGGACCTCCGGGGATCGAAGTCTCCGGAAGAAGTCGTTTTGCTGGGGGCGCACCTCGACTCCTGGGACCTCGGAACCGGCGCGATCGACGATGGAGCGGGTATCGGGATCGTGATCGAGGCCGCGCTCCGGATTGCGGCGCTCCCGCGGCGCCCGGCTCGGACGCTGAGAGTCGTTCTCTTTGCAAACGAAGAAAACGGCGAGCGAGGAGCGCTCGCGTACGCGAAGGCCCACGAATCGGAGGCGGCGAAATACGTGGCGGCTCTCGAAATGGATCTCGGCACGGACCGCGTCTACAAGATGTCCTGGCTGGCCGGCCCGGAGGGGTCGGGCTCGCTCGGCGAAATCGCCGGGTTGCTCAAGCCGCTGGGGATTGCCGAGACCGCGAGTGAGACCGACGGAGGCTCGGACGTCGGACCTCTGCGCGCGTTTGGCGTGCCTCTGATCGAATTGAACCAGGACGCGTCCCATTATTTCGACATCCACCATTCCGCCGACGACACGTTCGACAAGATCGACGCCGCGAACTTCGCGCAGGCGGCCGCGGCGACGGCCGTGGTCGCTTACGTGGCCGCGGACATGCCGGGGACGTTCGGAAGGGTTCCGTTCGAGAAGCGGAAAATCCCGCAGTGGTGAGGAGATCGGACGCCGAATGTCGAAAGTGCCTCCGGCGCGATCCTTGAACGGCGCCGTCGCGCCGCTTCTGCGCACGCGAACGGCTCGCTCTCCGCTGACGCCCGCCGGCATTCGGATCGCGCTGCTTCGCGGGCTTCGGCTGCGATGTCCCGTCTGCGGCGGGGGTCGGCTTTTTCGCTCCGCCCTGACGATGAATTCGGAATGCGCGCGCTGCGGGGTGCGGTTCGACCGCGAAGCGGGGCTCTGGCTGGGGTCGATGGACATCAACCTCACGATTTCCCTGATGCTCCTGCTCGCGCCCGTGGTCTTTCTTCCCGATCTCGGACTCCGGAGAGAGCTTCTGATCTGGGGCGCCGGGTCGGTGCTGGTGCCGCTCGCGCTTTTCCGCTTCGTGCGCGGGTTCTGGATCGCGCTGATCTATTTGAGTGGCGGCGTCTACTGACGCCTTGTTGAGCGGCGGCGTCTACTGAC
>JBOGJO010000124.1:0-1047 GCA_050747885.1 Thermoanaerobaculia bacterium | reverse complement strand
CCTCCTGCCCCCACAGGCAGAAGACGATCCGCTCCGGCTTCTCGTGCGTCTTCGCGAATTCGGCCGCGGTCCGGGTGAGGACCTCGGCCGCGCGCCCGAGCGGAAAGCCAAAGACACCGGTCGAGATGGCCGGAATCGCGATCGAATCGAGGCCCTTTTCCGCCGCTCGCTCGAGCGCCGACCGGCAGGCGGAAGTGAGAAGGCGATCCGCGTCCGGGTCGCTGCCCAACGGTCCGACGGCGTGGATCACGAACCGCGCCTTCAGATCCCCCCCTCCCGTCACGACCGCGCCTCCCACGGGGCAATGGCCGATCGCGTCGCATTCCCGCTGAATCGACGGGCCTCCCTTCGCGCGGATCGCGCCGGCGACGCCGGCGCCAAGGGCGAGCCCGGAGTTGGCCGGGTTCACGATCGCGTCCACGTCGAGAAGCGTGATGTCGCCGTCGACGAGCTGGATCTGTTCGGGCATCGGCCTTGCATTGTACGGCGCGGCGGAGGGAGCGGAACATGTCGAGTGTCGAAGCCAACTTTGAGGACTACACAATCATGGACGAGGGCGAATTCGTGGACGGGGGCGTCGTCGTCCGGTGCCAGCGATGCGGCCGCCTGGGCCGGTTCAGCCGCGCCAACGGGCGCGACATCTACGAGCATCGCCGGACGACCCCCGAAGAGACGCGCGAGACCTGCATCCTGTAGCCGGCCCGGCCCGGAGTTCTCTTCTGTCCGGATTACACTCTCGCACGGAGGTGATTCGTGAGAGGAGTTCTGGGGGCCCTCGTGCTGCTGTCGGCGGCGGAGCTCGTGTCCGCCGCTCCCTCCCCGGATGCCGCCCGCGTCACCGCGCTCGCGGACGAATATGTCGTGGCGTTCACCCGGCAATTCCCGGATCAGGCGGCGCTGGCGGGTTTCCCGCTCCGGGAGAATGACCGTCTGACCGACAACTCACTTCCCTCGCTCCGGGCGTGGGAGAAAAAGGAAGACGGCTGGGCCCGGCGGCTTGCCGGGATCTCGGAAGCCGGTCTCCGCGGCAAGCCGGAGTGGGTGACG
>JBOGJO010000123.1:0-1081 GCA_050747885.1 Thermoanaerobaculia bacterium | reverse complement strand
CCATTGGGCTTCCCCTTCGTCGACGTCCGTTTTGCGCTTCGGTGCGCGCCGCTCGCGCGCCGAGCCCGTGACAGCGGCGCCTCATGTGTCACGTACGGCATGGCGAACGACCGAGTGGACCTGCGATTCACCCGCGAGACCGCGTTGCACGGCATAGATGAAGCGTTCACGCCGACCCTACGAAGCAACCCCTGGGCCCGGCTCCGGGTCAGGCCGTTTGCCGCAGTGGGAGTTCCCGGCCTGCTATTCCGTCAGGGCGGTCGGTGCCGCTCAAGCGCAGGCGTCGAGCGCCGAAAGGAGCTCACTCTTCGCGTGGGCATCGCCCGTTCGCGTCGCCAGCGCGATACCCGCTTCGAGCCAGCGCCGCGCTTCATCGCCGCGCCCCTCGTCGCCGAGGAGCTGCCCGGCCATGAGATACATCGGCAGGTAATTCGCGTCGGTCGCGCGCAGCTTCTCGAACGCGCCGATCGCGTCGGCCGCGCGCGCCTCCTTGCGGTACTCCATCGCGAGCGCATAGAGCGCGAACGAATCGGCCTTCCCCGACGCAGCGAGCTGTTCCAGAAACGCGAGTCGTTTATTCATTGGAGGCTCAACCATCCCCTCGGTTTTCTCGGGGATTTCGCAGGACGCCGTTTTTCGGGGAACCCGAAAAACAAACAGAACGAAACCGCCACGCGCTCTCGGTCGCGAAAGAAGCACTGACCTGCGGGTTGCGGCCGGAGGCAACGTCGAGCGAGAGCCAGTCGTTGACCGATCGAGCCCAATTGGGCTTCGGAACGAGGGGACTTCTCAACATCGGACGGCCCTCTCATTCGAAGCTCAGGTAGTCCGCGCGGACCTTGCGCGGGCCGAACCCCGGGAAATGTGCGACGACGGTGGGCGGCGCGCCCGCCTCGACGCTTTTCACGACGCCCTTGCCGAAGCGCTTGTGAAACACGCGCGCACCCGGACGAACCGAAACGGAGGGTTCATCCGAGGGAACGTCGTCGAACGCGTCGTAGTCGACGAGGCGCTCCCCGGGCGCGAGCACGGGCGCCGCCGCGGGTGCAGGTGCGGCGTACGCCATCGCGGGCCGATCTTC
>JBOGJO010000122.1:0-30788 GCA_050747885.1 Thermoanaerobaculia bacterium | reverse complement strand
GGCCCGAAGGGGGCTGGACCCTTCCGATTGCGATGCCGGAGGACCGTGACGAAGAGACCACGGTTCTCGACCTTCTCGCGAAACGGGACGTCCTGACTTCCCCGGGCTGGTTCTTCGAGTTCGGTCCGCGCCCCCATCTCGTCGTGAGCCTTCTCGCGCCTCCCGAAGACTTTCGCGAGGCGGCGTCCCGCATCGCGGCGTTTTTCGAAGGGCCCCGATGAAGGCGGCCTCACCCGACTCCGGCCGCCTCCTGCGCGACCGAATTCGCCTCGCCATCGTGACCGAGCTGGCCGCCGGGGGGGCTCGAACCTTTCGGGAGCTCCGGGACGAGGTCGGCGCGACCGATGGGAACCTCAGCGTCCACGCTCGCCGGCTGGAAGAGGCGGGCTACGTCGCTTCCCGGAAGTCCTTCTCCGGGCGGGTGCCGCGAACTAAGTACCGATTGACTCCGGCGGGGCGCCGGGCGCTGGCGCGATGTCTCCGGGAGCTCGAGGCCCTCATCGGGAAGGCGCGCGGGCTTTCCGCCTCTCCTCCGGTGCGATTGAAAAAACCGCGCGCAACACCCACGGGACGTGACGTTCGAGGAACACGATCGCCTTCCCGTGGCCGGTGACCACGAGCTCGCGCCGGCGGGCGAGAACGGCGGAGGCGATCTGGCGCGCCGCTCGGCTCGTGTCCATGCGGAGCCATTCCGGAACGGGGCTCCTCCAATCCGGGTGCAGGAGCCCCGCGTTGTCCACCTGATAGATCTCGGATTCGATGAATCCCGGCGCGATGTGAGTGACGGAGATCCCTTCGCCGGCGAGCTCGCTTCGCAGGGATCCCGCGAGCGAACGCACGGCGAACTTGCTCATGGAATATGGCGAGCTACCGGGAGTCGGCACGTAACCCGCGACGCTTCCGATCAGAGCCAGACGTCCCCGGGATTTCGTGAGCGCTTCGAGGCCGGCGTAGGCCGTCTGAATCACGCCGAACACGTTCGTTTCGAACTGGCGCCTGTAATCGTCGACGGACAGGTCTTGAAACTTTCCGACGACCCCGAACCCGGCGTTCGCGATTACGGTGTCGAGCCTTCCGAATTCCTTCAACGCGAGCGCGACGGCGCCGTCGAGGTCCTCCCGGCGCGTCACGTCGCAGGCCACCGGGATCACACGCCCTTTCGATCCCGAGAGCTCTCCGGCGAGCGTTTCGAGCCGGTCGAGGCGCCGGGCCGCCGCGATCACCCGCGCGCCTCGCCGTGAGATCTCCCGGACGAGCGCGGCCCCGATGCCCGAAGAGCCTCCCGTCACGAGCGTAACGTTTTCGTTCCAGTCCATGTCGTTCGCGTCTCCTGCTTCCCGGCGGTCGAGGTTTTCCGGGCCGATAGAATACCGCGATGAAGAGTCCCTCTCCGTGAGCGTCCGAGCCTTCCTGCGCCGGGCCCGGGCCGTCGCCCTCGGAAGCCGGCCTGTCCCGGGTCTCTCTCCCGGAGATCGCCGGGAATTCTTGGCCCGCTATTCGGCGGCGAAGGCGATTCCGGCGCTTTCGCACGCGACCGTTCGCGACTACTGCGACAGCGCCGACCATCTGCCCCGCCTGTGCCGGCTCGACGGCGACCTGAAGAACGTTCAACGTCCCTGGATGGTCAAGGCAATCCTCGGGCGCGTGCCGGCGGGATCTCGTCTTCTGGAGATTGGAGCGGGCCTTCCGGAGGTCGCCTCGTTTCTGTCGGAGCTCGGGTATTTCGTCACGGCGGTGGACCCGTACGAAGGAGAGGCGAACGGTCCGACGGATTTTCCGTCGATCGCCCGAATGTACCCCGGCGTCTCTCTCCTTCGCGCGCGCTTCGGGGCCGAAGGGGTCGGGTTGCCGGCCTCGAGCTTCGACGCCGTCTATTCCATTTCCGTCCTCGAGCACCTGACTCCCGATTCCGTGGGGGAAGTTTTCGCCGGGATTCAGCGGATCCTTCGGCCCTCCGGAATGTCGATCCACTGCGTGGATCACGTCGTCGAGGGTGACGGAGCCGGATGGCACGAGGAGATCGTTCGACGGGTCGTCCGCGAACAGGCCGGCCTCTCCGAAGACCGGGGGGACCCGGACCGGGACTACGACGAGTTGATGCGGCGATTGAGGGGCGACCTGGACACGTTCTATCTGTCGGCGCTGGGCCACCACCAATGGCGCGGAGGCCGAAGCTACGACGAGTTTCCGTTTCGGAAAGTCGTTTCCATTCAGCTCGCCTCCGGGGCCCAACGGAAGTGACGGGGCCCGCGCGAGCCTGTTTGCGCGAGCGGGCCCCGGCCGTTCGCTCGCAGGCTGCTAGAAATGCACGCTGAGCTCACCGAGGAATCGCCGGGGAGGCGCCACGTAGTTCTGCGCGTCTCCAATCTCGCTCTCCGCGACGAAATGCCGGCTGTCACCCAGGTTCCGGCCGACGACCGAGAGCCGGACCTCTTTGCTGAAATCCCAGGAGATCCCCGCATCCCATTCGTAAAATGACGGCATGTAGGCGATGTTGATCTTGTCGAAGGGCCGGTGATTCTGGTGACGCACCGCCGCCCACGCGCCGAATCCCAGAGCCGGATGGTACGCGGCTTTCGCGTTCCAGAGGTCGCGCGGCGTGAGCTCGAGCCTCTGGCCGGAAGCGTCCTGCAGACCGGCGTCCGGATCGATGAACGTGAAGCGCACGTACCGTGCGTCGTGATGCGCGTAGCCGGCGAGAAACGAGAAGTCGGGAAGAGCTGCGGGGTGGTAGCCGACTTCGAGCTCCATCCCCTGGAAACGCTCTTTCCCCGCGTTGACGAGCTCCGGATTGCCGTCGGGGCCGACGGTGGACACGACGAGATTCTCGAAGATCATGTGGAACACGGAGATGTCCATTGAAAGCTGCCGGTCCAGCCAGCGGCTCTTGACGCCGAACTCGCCGCTGCGCGTGCGCTCGGGATTCAGAATCGCGGCGCTCTCGGCTTCGGTCAGATTCGGCGCGGCGGGTTTGAACGAAGATTTCGCGCTGACGTAGACGTTGATCTCGTTGACGGATCCCGTTCGATCGCCGATCAGGCGCGCGAGACCCGAGATGCCGCCGGACCACTGCGCGTCGCTGCGGGAATCCCGCGAGACGTCCGCCTCGGGATCTCCCACTTCCTGGCCTTTCGCGAACAGCGATTCGGAGACGCTGTCGAGCCGCGCGCCGGCGGTCAGGGTGAGAAATGAAACGGGAGTCCACTCGTCGTTCACGTAGAAGCCCAGAAACGTTCGCCGATCCGCGAAGGAGCGGTGATCGCCGGCGGGGATCTGGCTCAGGTCCGGGGCCGCGACGGGATCGAGCTGAACGGTGAAGTCGAAGCCTTCTCCCTTCGCGACGGTTCGTCCCCACGTGAGCGCGGCGCCGCCGACGAGCCGGTGGTGGCCGGCGGCTTCGAAATTCGCGGTGAGGTGAACGTCCTCGTACAGGTCCTTTTCCACCGGCTTGAGCGCCACGCCCGAGGAATCGACGGCGTTGCCGACGACGCTTCCCGCGTCGACGAATGAACGGACGGAGATCTGGTCGTCGTTCGTGTAGGAAAGAGTGTTCTGGAGCGTGAACACGTCGGAGAGCTGCTTCTGGAGGTCCGTCGTCAGCGACGCGAGGCGATGGTCGAGGCGCGCGCCGCCGACCGCGTAGTTTCGGTCGACCTGGAATCCTTCGATCGTTTCGCCGCTCGGCGGATCGACGGGCAGCGGCGAGCCGAAGAACTGGGTGCTGCGGTAAGCGTTGAAGATCACCGCGAAATTTCCGCCGGTCAGGGGGGTGTCGAGCCGGAATCCGCCGCGGTCGTCCTTGAAATCCGTCCGGTCCTGCCAGCCCTTCGACCGTTCGAGGTCGCCGAAGACGCGAAGTCGGGAGCGGCCGACTTTGAAATTCGTCGAGGCATCGACACGGCCCTCCGAAAAGGATCCCCCGGAGATCGAGGCATGGGTGCCTTCGGAGGCGCCTTTCGTGAAGATCTGGATCATGCCCGCGAACCCGGACACTCCGTAGAGGGTTCCCTGCGGCCCCTTGACGATCTCGATGCGGTCAACGTCGTCGACGTTGATCTGGGAGAGGGAGGGATTGAACGGTCCCCCGACCGGCACGCCGTCGACCATGACCAGGAGGGCGTCGAATTCCTTGAGGCCCCAGAGCCCGATATTCGGCTGATGCGAGCCGTTGTCCGAGCCTTCGCCCGTGTCGAGGCCCACGACGTCCTGGAGGGCCTCCGCGACGGTCTTCACGTTTTCGCGGCGAAGCTCGTCGCCCGTGAGCACAGTCGCCTGACCGGGAATCTCGGTCTCGATCTCGGGGCCCCGCGTCGCGGACACGACGACGGTTTCCGAGACGGCGGCGGAGGGTTGGCCCGGATCGGGCGTCGTCTGAGCGAGCGCGACCGCCGGGAAAATGGCGAGAGCCGTTATCCAGAGAATCCGCATGAGCACTTCCTCCTCGAAACAATTCAACTTTCGTTTTCAGCCGCCGGGGAATCGAGGAACGGAAGCGCTCTAGAGATTCAGGCGGGACAGCGAGGAGAGGGAGGGTCCGCGAAAGGCCGGAAGTCGGGGAGCGCCGGCTTGCGCGGGCCGGGAAGTCCTTTGGGGGCCGCGGGCGGGCCCGGGTGTCGCGATTTTCTTCGACGGCAGAGCCACCCTCGCGGTTCGTCCCGATCGCCATTCGGAAGTCCCGCGGGCTCCCGCGGGCGCCGCCGGCACGACCATCCGCGGCCCCGACCCGGCCCATTCGGCCCATGCCGTGGTCTGCTCTTCGCCCGGGGCGGGGCTTTCGGCGATGTCGCGGTTCGAGGCCAGAAGCGGGCGCGCTCCCCGGGCGGGAGCAAGGCGCAAATTTCCGGCGAGCTCGAATTCCCGTTCCGTGTCGCCGTCGCCGAGGCGGATCCGGAGTCTCGCGTGCTCGTCGAGGATCCACGGAATCGGCCAGGAAAAGGACCGGACGCTCCGTTCGAGGTGGGGCGTGACGCGAAGGGGAAAGCTTCGGCCTTCGTCGAGAGACAGGAAGGCCTCCCATTCTCGCGCTTCGGGTGGAAAGCTCTCCCACGAAATTTCGAGGGCACCTTTCGCGACTTTTGCCGACACGCGGGCGGGGCTCGGAACGCCCCGGGCCAGGGCGGGGGAGAAGATCAGCGCGAAGAAGAGCGCTCGCCGCATTTCCGTTCAGTTCGACCTGGATTCGCGGGGCTCGATCCAGATTTCGCCGGAGGAGAAGATGTCCTTGAGTATCGCCTCGTCCTGGGCCGAGGGAAGCGTTTCGGCGAGGTGGCGTTGAGACTCTTCGGCGGAAAGCAACTCTCCCGTCACCGACCAGGGCTGAGCCTTGAAGTCCCCGATCGCGCGGTGGAATTTGAGATCGGGCGCGTAGAGCCTCCCGGAGTTTTCGGGCAGCAGGCGATTGAGCTGGTCCACGAGGTTCTGAACCTCCGAATGGAACATGCCGCGGGAGTTTTCATTGAGATGCTCCTTGTCGGCCTGCGTTGCCTGTTTTCCCTCGTCATAACGGCCCTTGAGGCCCCAGACGTAGAGCCATTGCGCGGAGGACGAGTGATCCGTTCCGAAGAGATCGTAAGCCGTGGGCACCCATTTGTTGATGAAGCGCTGGACGATGGGAAGCGGGACGACTCCTTTTTTCACGATGCGCTGCAGGCCCATGTGGCCGGTCCCCAGGTGAAAGGCCTCTTCCTTCAGCATCGGGCCCATCGAGCGGGCGAGCGGCGAAAACGCGGAGGTGGACAGCATGTTGAGCTGGAACTTTCCATCCCGGTCCACGAACTCGGTGTACGTGAAGAAATCCAGCCAGTGATCCACGTTGACGTTGAACGATCCGAGCAGCCGGTTGTTGTCCCAGGCCCGGCGCTCGAGCAGCTTGCGGGCCTCGACTTTTCCGGTCTCGCCAAAATGAGTCACGAGCAAATGGCACATCTGCCAGCCGTGCCGCATTTCCTCGACCATGATGCGGCAGGCCGATTCCAGGTCGTAGCGGGAGGGAGCGGATTCCAGAAGATGGCGCTGCTGCTCGACCGAGGCGAATTCCGTGTCGCCCTGATACACGATCAGGTTGAGCAGGGCGTCCCGAACCGGCTGGAGGGGGATCTGGGTGACGCGGTCCCATTTCCGGCCGCCGGCAAAGTCGCCGTATTCGATTTCCTCGGTCCGGAGGTCTCCGTACTTGGCCTCGAAGGGAAAATCGTCGAAGGCTTTCGGAAGCTTCAGGCCGATGTCGCTCTTCCATTGCCGGAAGTTGTCGATCCAGTCGTCGAACGTGACGATCTTCTGCAGAGCCATCGAAAAGATTATATCCGGTATAATTTCCGGGGTATTTCCATAAACTGGGATGATCACCGACATCGACACCTGCCCCAAGTGCGGAAGCGAAGAGCTCTATCGGTCCCGAACCCGGACGCGGTTCGAGCGTGTCGCGCGTCTCTTGCTTCCCGTTCACTACTATCGTTGCCTCGGCTGCGGCTGGCGAAGATCTCTGGCCACGGCGGAAGGCTGGCGGGACTGGCGCTCTCGCATCTCGCGGCGAGTCCTTCCGGTTCTCCTTGGTGTCCTTCTCGTCTCGGGATTCTTGTATCTCGGTTTCGAGGGGAGCCGGCAGGTCTTGCGGACCCGGACGCCGGCGGCGCACTCCGGAAAGAAGCGCTGATTCCGTGAACCCGTCGCGATATCGGTTTCACCCGCCTGCGGTCGAGGTTTCTCCGGAAATGCGATGGGCACTCCTGCGCGCGTTCGGTCCGGCCGATGCGCCGTTTGCGGATGTCCCGGAAGCGCGCTGCCTGATTCGAGCGGCGTCGGCTCTCGACCTCTCCGCTCGAATCGGGTCGCGGTCGGATTCGGACCGGCTCTCGGCCGAGATGGGAAGCGCGGCCGAGGAGTTCGTCGGCGCGTCGCGGCGATGCGCGGATGAGGCGGTCCTGAATTCTCTGGCGGCGCAGGACGTTGCGGCCGCGGCGCGCGACCTGTCGATTCCGCTCGTTTTCCTGAAGTTTCAAGCGCTGGTCTCCGGGGGCTACGTGGCGGGCAACGCCCGAGGGACTTCCGATGTGGACGTCCTGGTTCCGCGAGCCGATGCCGAGAGGTTTCGCCGGGCGCTCCTCGACGTCGGGTTTCGGCCTTCCGGTTGCCCCGGCTACGAGCACCAGACGAGCCCTGTCGTGCATCCCTTCGGAGTCTCGGTGGACATCCACCGCAAGCTCCTCGGGGTCCGGCTGGAGGGGCGGCGCTCCGCGGACGCTCGGGACCTGATCGAGCGGGGGCTCTGCGATCCTCTGCCGGGAGCCGCGGGCGAGCCCGCGGTGCCGGCGCGCGAAGTTTTGATCGCTCATGCGCTCGTTCATGGAGTGGCGCAGAACGGTCTGGCGCCGCACGCGTATCCTCTGACGAGAATGATCGCGGACCTGATCGATCTCGATCTTCCGGGGGCCGGGTCCGGCTCTCCGGGCTGGGCCGATTGGATTTCGAGAGACGTGTCGGCCGCGGAGCTCGCTGCCGTGAGTGACCTCTGCGAGAGCCTTCGCTCGGGCGAGACCGCGAAGAGCGCCGGGCGGTCGGAGCACTTCTTCCTCGGCCACATCGTGGCGGCCGTGGTCGCTCCGGGATATTCCCGGTCGCTCGCCCTCCGCGGCCTTTTTCACGAGCCGACCGACCGCTGGCGCCCGCGAAAGCTCTCGAGCTCCTTGTTCGGCGCGCTCTTCCCGCCGCTTTCGGCGTTGGCGCGGGCGCCCGTGTCCGGACGTTCCGACGGTCCCTGGCGCGCCGTGTGGCGGCGCTTCGCCAGGCCCTGGGTTCTTCTCGGACGCGCCCTTCGGTGAGGGACGTTCCGTTCACGAGGTCCCTTCCCGGGCGCCTCCTTCGGCGTCGAAAGGCCATGCGCGCGGATTGGGACGCCCGCGCGCGAAAGGACGCGGCGTTTTACATCTTTCCGGCCGCTTCGGCGGGAGCCGACTTCGAGGAGTCGGGCCGGCGGGACCTCGAGAACCTCGTCCTGAGGGGGATCGCGCTCGCGCCGGACGCCGTGGCGGTCGAGATCGGCTGCGGGATCGGCCGGCTCGTGAAGGCGCTGGCTCCGCGCGTCGGCCGGATCTACGCGTGCGACCTTTCGCCCGAAATGCTCTCTCGCGCGAAGGCGTACTGCCGGGACGCGAAAAACGTGGAGTTCCTCCGTGTCGATGGCGATCTCGCGCCGATACCCCGGAACACCGCCGATCTCGTGTACTCGCACCTCGTGTTTCAACACGTGCCGTCCGCCAGATTCATCCGGCGCTACGTGCGTGAGGCGTTCCGGGTCCTGAAGCCGGGAGGTGTCTTTCGGGCGAACGTCGATGGCCGGTCGCGCCAGTGGTACCGGCGCTGGGCGGCGGACTCGTGGTCGGGCGTCGTGTTCTCGGAGCGCCGCCTGAGGCGCGAGCTCGCCGCGGCGGGCTTCCTCGCCGAAGAGGTGACGGGGACCGGCACCCAGTACCTCTGGGCGACGGCGCGAAAGCCCGGCCGCGCTTCTTCCCTTTCGTGAGACGAGTTTCCGTGTAAAATCGCGGCGAACATAAGGAGCACAAGCCATGCGATTTCACCGGCAATTCTGGTTTGCGATGATCGCCCTTGTCCCCGCGATCACTTTGCGGGCGCAGACGACCGGATCGGTTTCCGGCAGGACCCTGGGGGAGAACGGAGACGCGCTGCCGGGTGTCAACGTCGAAGCGTCGAGTCCGGCGCTTCAGGGCACGCAGACGGCCGTCACGGATTCGAGGGGCTCCTACCGGCTTCCGGTCCTGCCGCCGGGGCGGTACGAGATTTCCGCGACCCTGCCGGGGTTCGCGACGGAGAAGAAGGCGGTCGTCGTGTCGCTGAGCGCGAATTCCGTGGCCGATTTTCAGATGAGGCCGTCGGCCAAGGAAACCGTCGTCGTTTCGGGGGAGGCGCCGGTGATCGACACCACCAGCACCGCGATCGGGGTCAACCTCGACCAGCATCTGATTCAGAACATCCCGACCGACCGCAACTTCGCGTCGATCGCGCAGGTGACGCCCGGGGTCAACTCCGACGTCGATCCGTACAACCCCCAGAACGACTCCGCCTCCCTCACGGTCTACGGCTCTTCGAGCTCGGAGAATGCCTACGTGATCGACGGCGTCGACACGAGCGGCGTCGAATACGGCAAGCAGGGCACGACGCTCAACTACGAGTTCATCCAGGAGGTCGAGGTCAAAACGGGCGGTTACGAGGCGGAGTACGGCCGATCCACCGGCGGCATCATCAACGTCATCACGAAGTCTGGAGGCAACGAATTCCATGGCGAGGCCTTCGGCTACTACGACAATGACGGCCTTCAGGCGAGCACCAAGAACGTCGGCGAAACCACCCAGGGGGCCAGCGTCGGCTACACGCGCCAGGACTTCGGCGCCGACCTCGGCGGCTACATCTTGAAGGACCGGCTGTGGTTCTTCGGCGCTTACGACCGCGTCGACAACACGCTCAAGAACGTCCTGACCACGGGGCCGAGCACAGGCCAGGAGTTCGATTCGAAATCGACGCGCAACCTGGCCTCGGGGAAGCTGACCTTCCGGCTGGCGGACTCCGGTTCGATCGTCGGGTCGTTCTTTCAGGATCCCCGCATCGACCTCGGGGCCATCAACGACTCGAACCACACCTTGAACGGCGACCCGAACACGTTTCTGGGACGGCAGGATTTCGGCGGCCCGAACTATGCCCTTCGGGCGGACTATCTTTTCGGCGGGTCGTGGCTCGTGGCGGTGCAGGGAGCGCGGCACGAGGAGCGGAATGCGATCGGTCCCGCGTCGGCGGCCGGAGACGTCGTCGAATTCATCGATCAGACGAACGGCGGCTTCCAGACGGGGGGATTCGGCCTGATCCAGAAAAAGAACTTTGCGCGCGACCATTTCGGCCTGACCATCTCGAAATTTCTCGGGAATCACGAGATCAAGGGAGGGTTCGAGTACGAAAAAGAGACGGCGGACGTGATCAAACGGATGTCGGGCGGGCAGCAGGTGCTCGTTTTCGCGAACCCGAACACGGCGTCGAGCCAGCCGTTCATCTACCAGCACAATTACTGGACGACCCGGGACGCTTCGATCGAGGACGCGCCCCTGTCGGAGCTCAATGCCTCGCCGGAGCACAAGATGGCGACAGCGTACATCCAGGACAAGTGGAACGTGTTCTCGAACCTGACCGTCAACGTCGGAGTCCGCTGGGACAATCAGAAGATCATCGACTCGGCGGGCGTGCAGCAGATCGACCTCAAGAAGGACTACGCGCCTCGATTGGGATTCACGTGGGACCCGACGCGCGACCAGAAATCGAAGGTTTACGGCTCGTTCGGCCGCTTCTACGAAGAGATCCCCATGGACCTGGTGATCCGGTCGTACTCGTACGAACGGCAGCCCCACATCTACAACTATTCGGAGACCGACTTCCATCCGGACCCGGCCGCGGAGGCGGACCTCGGGAAATCATCGAACATCGTCGGCGCGAACATCGAGCCGGCCGATCCGAACCTTCACGGCCAGTACGTCCGTGAATTCATCCTCGGCGCCGAGAGGGAAGTCGTTCCCGACTTCGCCGTCGGCTTGAAATACATCTACCGGAACTACGGCGAGGTCATCGAGGATTTCCTCTCCGACCCCGCGGCCGGCGTGTATTCGATCGGCAATCCCGGTGAAGGAATTATGAAGAACGTCTTTGACTACAACTACGATTCGACGCCGTATCCCGCCCAGCGGCCGCAGCGGATCTTTCGCGGCGTGCAGGTGGACGCCACGAAGCGGTTCAGCCGGAACTGGTCGATGCTGGCCTCCTACCTCTGGTCAAAGCTCGACGGCAACTACGACGGGGAGTACGCTCCGTTCACGAACGTCGGCGCCGACCCCAACATTTCCGCCGCGTACGATTACGCGGACTTCGCGACGAACCACTATCTCGACGGCGCGCTCGCCAGCTACGCTCCGATCACGAACCGCGGCCCGCTCTCCAACGACCGACGAAGCCAGTTGAAGCTTTCGGGAACGTACACGGCGCCGTTTGGCCTGAACGTCGGCCTGTCGGCGTACTACAGGACCGGGACGCCGATTTCGCGCTACGGGTTCGTCGATGGCTACGGCCGCTACGAGCTGTTCCTCACGAAACGCGGTTCGGATGGCACGACGCCTTCCACCTACGAGGCGGACCTTCACCTCGGCTATCCGCTCGCGATCGGCCCCGTCACCATCAACCTGATGGCGGACGTTTTCAACGTGCTGAACGCCCAGCGCCCCCTGCTCCTGGACGAAAGATGGGACTTTGCCGAGGCGGACAACGCAAGCCCGACGCCGACGAACCCGAATTACAAGAAGCCCGTGCTGCGGCAGCCGCCTCGGAGCGTGCGATTCGGGGCGCGCGTGGCGTTCTAGCCTCGCCCGGCTATTGCTTCAGCGTCTGCTGGAAGAAGTCTCCGATCGCCGCGGCGACCTCGGCCGGCTTCTCCATGGGTGTCAGGTGGCCGGCGCCCTCGATCGTCACGCGCCGCGCGCCCGGAATCCGGCTCGCCATGAGCTCGGCGGCCGATTCCGGGGTGATGGAATCAAGACTGCCGCGCACGACGAGGCAGGGAATCCCGATCTCGGCGAGGAACTCGCTCGAGCCGGGCCTGTTTTGCATCGCCAGCAGATCGTTTTCGAGAGAGTTCGGGTTCTGCCGGCGGGTCATCGCCCGGACCGCGTTGACGAGGCTCCGATTGCGAAGGGCCGCGGGAGAGAGGAGCTTCGGGATCATTCCGTCGGAAACCGCGGTAGGGCCCATTTCGCGAGCCGTGAAGATCGCGGAATTTCGAGCGGCGCGGGCTTTTTCGTCGTCGGGATCCGCCCGCGTGTCGACGAATGCCGCCGCGGCGACGAAGGCGGGCTTGCGCTTCAACAGCTCGAGTACGACGTAGCCCCCCAGGGAAAATCCCGCCACGCCGCAGGGAGAGCCGCAAGCCTCGGCGACGGCGACAATCCACGTCGCGTATTCGCCGATCGTCGGCGAAGGGGGATGAGGCGTGTCGCGCCGCGAGGGAAGGTCCGGTCGGAGTACGCGGAACCTCCCGGCAAGAGCGCGAGAAACGGGGATCCACATATCGCCGTCGAGCGGATATCCGTGCACGAGCACGAGGGGCGCTCCGCTGCCCTCCTCGCGAACCTCGACGTTCCGGCCCTGATAACGAGCTCTCATCGTCCGACTCGAAGCCTAACGGCGATGATCCGACGAAGGGGGCGTTTCCCCCGATTCCGAGTCGCCCTTCTTCTTTCGGGAAGTCTTCGAAGAGTCGCTCGATTTCTTCTTTTCCACTGGCTTCCCGGCGACCGGCGCGGATTTGCCCCGCTGCTCGCGCTGCTCGCGGGCGATCGCCCCGAGCTGCCGCGAGTCGGTTCGATTGATCTGTCTCGGCGGAGGCGGCGGAGGTCCGAGAATTTCCTTTGCGACTTCCGATTCCTCGACCGAAAGGAACCGATTCGTGGTGGTCGTGAAAGTGACCCGCCCATTCTTGTGTGATGCGGGAGACTTGAGCTCGAATTTTTCACCCGACTTCAACACGAGAGTGTCGCCGCCGACGGCCGAGGCGAAGGCGAGGAGCACGAGGGCGGCAAACTTCACCATCGCTCGATTCTACGCCCGGAGCCGGCCTCGGGAAAGGAGGTCCGCAATCTTCCTCGTGAGGGTTGGCGAGGCGCCCTGCCGAATCTGTCGCACCGTCATCCATTGGCCTTCCGAATCGCGGGGCGCGACGCCCGTTTCGTACACCTCGACTCGAATCTTGCGGCGTACGACGGTGTGTTCGGTCTCGCCCAGGAGCGTCGCGTCGGGGTAGGCGCGGCGGAAGTCGGCGCGGGCCCTGCGGCGCGAAGCCGCCTCGAAGGCGGGAAATTCCCAGAGGCCCGAAAGCCAGGTCGATTTCCGGCGTCGGAGCCAGTATTTTCCCTTCCGGCGGGTCGCCGCCGCGCAAAGGTAGACGGGCCGGAAGGGCGCAAGCCGCTTTCTTTCAGGGAACCTGGCCACTGAGCCCTCGCGTCTCGCACGGCAGTTCCGCGAGACCGGGCAGGCCGGGCACGAAGGGGTCTGCGGGCGGCAGATCTCCTGTCCGAGGTCGAAAAGCGCGGCGATCGAATCGCCCGCCCGCTCGCGGTCGATGACCCGCGAGAGCCGTTCCCGGGGGTTTTCGGTCGCGAACAGCCGCGACACGACGCGCCGGATGTTCGCATCCATCGGAAGAGCGAACTTCCCGAAAGCGATGGCCGCGACGGCCGCGGCTGTGTAGGGACCGAACCCCGGCAGCTCCCGCAGGGATTCCGCGTCTTGTGGAATTCGTCCGCCGTGGCGCGAGAGAATTTCTTTCGCCGCCCGGTGCAGGTTTCGCGCCCGGCTGTAGTACCCGAGGCCCGACCACGCGGCGAGGACCGAGTCTTCGCGCGCGCCGGCGAGCGCTCGGACGTTGGGAAAGCGGCGAAGGAACGGGCCGTAGCGCGCAAGCGCGGTTTGGACCGTCGTTTGCTGGAGCATCACCTCGGAGATCCAAACCGCGTAGGGGTCACGGGAGCCGCGCCACGGCAACTCGCGCTTCTCCCGATCGAACCAGCGCAGGAGTCTCGTGCGAGGCGATGAGCGATCTCCCGATCGCGCCGTAGCGGTCACGACCGGGAGATCCTAGCAGGCGTTACCGGGCGCCGGCGCGCACCCGCACCGGTTCGGCGGGGGAGGTGCTGCCCCGGAACGACAGATTCCCGAGGTATTGCGCCCGTACGACGAAAGTTCCCGGACTTCCGAAAGTGAGAGAGCAGGAGCCCTGGCCGGCGGAGGAAACATCGCTCCGGCAGGAGTGTCCGGCGCCGTCGGAGACCACGACCTCGCCGGTCGGGACCAATGAGGTTCGCTCGGCGCTGAGCTTGAAGCGAAACTCGACCGGGACCCCGGGCGCCACCCGGACCGGACCTTCAACGAGGAAGCGAATCTGCGTTAGACGGAGCCGTACCAGGAGTTTCGCCGGACCGCTTCCGACTCCGTCACAACCCTGATCGCAGGTTACCGGCAGAGCCGAAGTCGTGTAGGGCCCCGGTATGAGACTCGAGACATTTGCGGAAACCGTGCAGCTCCCGCCCCCGAACATAGGGTCGCCTCCATCCAGGAAGAGCTGCTGGTCGCCCGTCGTGCTTCCGGAAACGAAAAAGCCGCCGCAGCTCGTCGAGCTGGCGGGAGTTCCGGCGATAAAGAGGTTCGAGGGAAAAAGCGGTGTGCCGATCCCGAGATTCCAGATGAATCCGGTCGTGTTCGGGTTCGTGACCGTCAGGGAGAGGGTCGAGGGCTGAAACGTCAAAACGCTTCCGGGACTGAACGCCGCCGTTACCGTAGGATTCAAGCCCGGCTCGAACACGTGCGCTGCTCCTTGCAGGGAATTGCCGTCGACGAACTCGGTCGGTGCGCCGAGGATGATCGTCTGGCCGGAAATCGACACGGTGCTTCCGAGCTCGCTCTGCTGAGCGCCGGCGTCCACTCTCAGGATCTTCGCCTGTTCTCCGACGTCTCCCGACCACCCCGAGGCCGGCCTCCGGAAAATGAAGGCGCCACCGTCGCCCTGGGAAAACTTGAAGACGCGCAGTCCGGGCGTTCCCACGACGACCGTCTCGCTCGAAATCGAGATGGACTCTCCGAATTTCGGACTGTCCGAGTTCAGCTTGTCGGAGGAGGGAACGAGGCGAGCGGTCTCGTCGAGGGTTCCGGTCCATCCGGTTGCCGGCTGAACGAAGACGTATGCGACGCCTTCGGAGGTCGTGTATTGGGCGAAGGGAGCGCCAACGACCACCGTATTCCCGTCGATCGCGATGCTGTCGCCGATCTGTGAATTCGGGAATGGAGATGCCGGAGCGAGGTCTGCCGACTCCGTGAGAGTTCCGGACCATCCTGCCGGCGGTTTCGTCCACACGTAGGCTGCCCCGAAACCTCCGGTACCCGGAGCGCCCGCGACGACGACGTCTCCCGAAATCCCGACTGAGAATCCGGCGGCAATTGCGGAGGGCGCGCTC
This sequence comes from Thermoanaerobaculia bacterium, assembly GCA_050747885.1. Taxonomy (GTDB): domain Bacteria; phylum Acidobacteriota; class Thermoanaerobaculia; order UBA5066; family DATFVB01; genus CAWEYG01. The sequence goes on along the minus strand of JBOGJO010000122.1, from coordinate 15,741 downwards.
AGAACGGCGGAGGGCGGGATCGCCCCCGACCATCCGCTGCGCGGCACCGTGAAGACGAACACGAGCCCCGCGAGGGATCCGCCCGGCGCCCCCACCGCCACCGTTCTGCCGCTGACCGAGACGGAGAATCCCAGACGGTCCGTGACGTTCTGGACGAGGCCATTGAAATTCCCGAGGCGGGCGTTCTCGTTCAGCGTGCCGGACCATCCGCCGACGGGGCGGACGAAGACGTAGGCCTCGCCCTCGGTCGCGACGTCGCCGACCGTCGCGAGGGGCGCGCCGACGACGATCGTGTCTCCCGAGATCGCGACGGAGTTTCCAAAGCGGTCGTCGTTTGCCGAGTCCGAAGGAACGAGGCTCGCGGCCTCGCTCCAGGCGCCGCCGGAACGGACGAACACATAAGCGACGCCGGGAACGTGTGATCCGTCGAGGTGGACCGACTCTCCGACGACCGCGACGTCGCCGTCGATCGCGACGGACGCCCCGAATCCGTCGTCGAGGGAGCCGCCGGAGTGAACGAGCCTCGCCGTCTCGATCCAGGGGCCGGCCGAGACCGGGGCGCTTGCCCCCAGAGCGGCAAGGAGAACGACCAGGAACGCGCGCATTCGAATCTCGGTTTTCATTTCTTGTCCGTCCTTTCGTGTCTCGCGCCGGCCCGGATCTGGACCGGGTTCGCGGCCGACGTGTCTCTGGAGCCGTCACTGGCTGTCGGGCCGTCGCGCAGGAACTGTGCCGTCTTGACGAAGGATGACGCCCGGGTTTGGGTGTCCGCCGACAACACGGCAAAGATTGCAAGCAGCGTCGGCGACCCTCGGGTGGAGGTTCGCATCTGTGCCTCTGCCGGAAACGATAGATCCAGCCGCTGCGACGTTCAAGTGCCCAAGTGCCGTCCTGGCGATTTGGGAGATCGGGCGTTGTCACCCGAAGGGGACGTTCAGCCTATCCGTTCGGGATCTCCCAGAGATTCTTGATCGCCGGGTGGTCCCAGGGGACCCGGAACTCGTCGGGATCGTCGAGCTCGAACGGCTTCGTGACGATATAGAACAGCGAGCACGGGTTCGTCAGCGGGCGATACCCGTGTGCGACGCCTTCCGGAATCCGGACGACGACGTCGTTGCCGTCGCCCGCGACGACGACTTGCGTTCGGCGGAAGCTCGCGGAATTCTTTCGAAGGTCGAACAGGACGATCTTGATCTTGGAAGGAGGAGGGCAGAACCAGATGTCCTCCTGTTGAAGGTGGTAATGAAGCCCCTTGATGTGGTTGTCCGCATTCACGACCGAGAAGTTCAACTGCGCGGCATCGACGCCCTTCCAGAATTCCGCCAGCGCAGCGCCGTGGGACCCGCTCGACCGGCTTCGGAAGACCTCCAGGAAGAATCCTCGGTCGTCCACGTGGCGGGTCAGGCGGTGGATTTTCACGCCTTCAATCGGGGCCCGGGGAGGGTAGGCCTTCGCCGGGCCGGCGAATTCGGCGTCGATGTCGCTTGCGGAAATTTTCGGCATGCGCGCGATTCTAACTGATCCGCCCGGACCTTCCCGGTGTTACCATTCCCTGGTCCAAGGAGGCGCCGTTGAAGACCAGGATCGGACGGATCACTCTTGCGATCACGTTTTTCGCCGCCGCGGCGACCGCCCAGACGACGAACCCGAACCCGAAGAACTTCGCGCTTCGCGTGGACGGAGCCGACGCCTCGGGAATCGCGGGATTCGCGATCGACTTCGAGCGCGCCCTGGACATCGCGTATTCCCCCCGCCAGATCACGGCGCCGGCTCCCACGCCCCATTTGACCCTCAACCTCACTCCGAAGGGACTCGCGGGCCTGTTGGACTGGTTGAACGAGGCGGGTGCGGGCGGCTCGGTGACGCCCCGAACCGTCGAGATCCTGAGTCTGGACAACTCGGGGACGGTCCTGATCGACTGGAAGCTCGAAGGCGTGTCACCGATCGCGATCACTCAGCTCTCTTCCGGAACCGGCAACTCTCCGATCGCGGGAGTCATCTTCGCGTTCGAGAAGATCACGCTCGTGAAAGCGAAGTCGGACTAGGGATTCGTTCGGCCCTGCTCGGGTCAACCCCAGCGCCGGCTCGGCAAATGCTTAGCAGGGCGGGTCCTGTCACGGGATTCGCTCCACTTTTCCGCTCGCCGCGAGCCTGACGACTTTGCTACACCCGCGTCGCGAGCGGCAAAAGGGAGCTCGCCCCGTGCCACCCGCCCTTCGCGGAGAACTGCCGGCGCGTTGGCCCCATCCTCGCGGGCCTTCGCTCAGGGATTGAGGCCTCCACCCCAGGAGTGGGCCCGGAAGCGGCGGCTTCCTATGGCGCGGCGGCGGCTGTCGCGAGGAGGGAATCGGCCTCTGTCTGAGCTGGAGTTCTTCAATTCGAGCGGACGAGAGAACTCCGGGAACGGGGGTGAGTGAGGCAAAGCGATGCCGCGAGTTGCGATTCCCGAGCGAGCGATTTGCCGCCGAAGCGCCGGGACTTTCGCCGCGATCCAGGGCGAGAAGCTTCGCTTTTCAGCCCCGGGAGCTCTCGAGCACCGGAATCAGCGTCGTTTCGAGCTTCTTGAAGAGGGCCGCGGTCGCTTCGACGTCGCGCCGGCAATAGCGGGCGATCTCCGGAAGGCGCCCCTCCCGGTAGTACGGTCCGACGGAATAACCGTCCATTCCTTCTTCTTTCGGGCTCGCGATCCCGAACGTTTTGCAGAAGAAGTCGAGGTTGAATTTCCGACCCGCCGTACCTCCCGAGCCAAACAGTGTCAGGACCTCGAGGAGATCGACGTGGGGCCTCAACGAATATCGGTATCCCATGAGATTTCGGGACGGCCGGATGCCGAGGATCGCGCTCCGAAGCATCATCCACGGACAGTCGAAGCCCCGACCGTTGAACGTGACGAAGCGGTCGAACTTCGAGACGGCTTTCCAGAACTCATCCAGGAAAGCTTCCTCCGTGTCTCCCACGAATTCGAACAGGCCGTCCTCGGACCGTTCTTCCGAGCGCCCGTCGCTCTTTTCGAACCAGACGCGGCCCTTGCCCGTCTCCACGTTCTGCATGGCGAGCACCACGATCTTTCCGGTCATGGGCCACAGCGAGAGCCACTCGGGGACGAGCCGCCGCTCCTCGTCGGTCTTGCAGTTCTTCAACAGGTAAGCGCGCTGCGCCTCGTCGAGCGAAGTCCAGTCGACGCCCACGGTCTCGATGTCGAAAACGACGGTGTTCAATTCGCGATCCGTTCGCCCTGCATTATAGGGGCATCTGAAATATCATCGCGAAATGCTGCGGCGAGGCGCTCTCCGATGAGCCGGGGTCGAAAAGGCCTCCGTCTCAAGACCTTGAAGTACAACCTCGAGCTCACGAGCCGGTGCAACCTGCGCTGCGGGATGTGCCCGATGGACGACATCGACCGGCCCTACGAGGACGCGCCCTGGTGGATGGTGGAAAAAGTCGCGGCCGAGATGAAGGAACTCGGCCTTCAAATGCGATACCTCCACGAGCTGGGCGAGCCGCTGCTTTACAAGAAGCTTCCGGAGGCGATCGAGCTTTTTCCGGGAGTCTGCGTTTCGACCAACGCGACGCTCCTGACCGAGGAGAAATCCCGGGAGATTCTTTCGACGTCGCTCTCGCGCATCATCCTTTCGCTCGACACGCTCATTCCCGGGGTGTACGCGAAGTCCCGCGGCGCGAAGCTCGAGGTCGTCGTGGAAAATATAAAGCGGTTTCTCGAGCTGTCGAAGGGCAAGCCGATCCAGGTCGAAATCCAGCGGATGATCATGCCGCTCACGCAGCACGAGCGCACGCGCGACATCGAGGATTTCTTCGAGCTCGACAAATATCCGCAGGCGCGCGTCACGCAGAAGACCTGCGAGGGCCTCGACACCGCGGAAGTGACGGAGCTCCATCAGGCGTATTACGGCTGTTTTCAGGGAACGCCCTATCAGTGGTTCGTCATCCTCGCCAACGGGAACGTCAGTCACTGCTGCTACGACTACGACGCGACGCAGCCGCTGGGAAATGTGAAAACCCAGTCGATCCGCGAGATCGCGGCCTCGCCGATGCTCGACATCATCGAGGACGGCTTCAAACGGCATGATTTTTCGAAGCTTCCCCGGTGCGCGGAGTGCTTCAAAAACCCCGCCGCGGCGCCGCCCGTGACCGACCGCGTCTGGATGCTCGCGCAGAAGCTGCCTTCGTACGTGAAAGACCCGCTGCGCCGTTTTCTAAACGTCGCGAAGTAGAGTCGTCACGGATTTCGACGGCCCGCGATTCGCGAGCCGGAAGCCCGAGGCTGAAAGTCCTAGTCCGGACTCGGGACGGCGGCCGCGGGCGCCGTTCCGGTGGCGAACGTGCGCCAGGCGATCGCCGAGAGCACGATCGCGGCGCCGAAGAGCGCGAAAATCGTCGGCCGCTCGCCGATTCCCAGGAACACCCAGATCGGGTTGAAGATCGGTTCGAGGAACGAAATGATCGACGCTTCCGCCGCGCGGATCGATCCGAGACCGCGGACGAAGAACGTATACGCGATTCCGATCTGAACGACGCCGAGAAAAATCAGGGGCGCCACGGCGGCCGCCGGCATCGAGAATGGGCGCGCCGCAAACGGCAGCGAGACCGCCGCGGCCGTCAGGTTGCCGAAGATCGCCGTCCATTCCGATGCCGGTCCCTTCAGGCGGCGCAAGAACAGCACCGTCATCGCGTAAAAGACGCCCGAAAGCAGGCTCAGAAGATTGCCCGCCTGCCCGTGCGTGGAGATTTTCCCGACGAAGAAGAGCGCCATTCCTCCGAGACAGGCGACGACGGCCGCGACGTCCCTCCGGTCGATCGCCTCGCCCGCAACGAGCGGCGAGAAGATCAGCACCCAGACGATCCCCGAATCCTGAAGGAAAATCGCATTCGCCGCGGTCGTCCATTTCGTCGCGACCACGAACGTGATGATCATTCCGGCATAGGTCCCGCAAGCGAACAGGAACGCAGGCGTGGGGCGGATCTTCTTCGGCCGCAGCAGGATGATCAGCGTGAGGCTCGCGATCCACGCTCGGTGGAAGACGATGTTGAGCGGCGGAAGAGGAATCCATTTGATCGCGAGGCCGCCCGTGGACCAGAGAAGGGCGGCTGCGGCAACGAGAAGAGCTCCTTCGCGGCGCCGGACCCTTTCCGACGGCGCCGGAACGGCGGGGGAGCCCGCGGTCACGATTTTTTCGCCCGGCGCTCCCGTCGAAGGCGCGCGGGCCGGCCCTTGCGGTGGCACGACGCGCAAAGCATCGCGCGCCGATAAGGCCGGATCCGCGGAAACTCGTTGTGGCAGCTTTCGCAGCGATACACGATCTCCCGCTGGGCCCGAAACTCGGTGAGGGCTTTCGTTTCGGGGGCGTGCCGCCGCCGTGCTCCGAACGACCGCGCGACTTTCCAGAATTTCGGGGAGTGAGCTTCGTCGGGTCCGTCGGTCCGGAAGCAGTAGGCGTGCGCCGCTTCGTGCTTGAGCGTCTCGATCCGGTCCCGCTGGGACAGGTGGGCCGAAATCACGATGCGGTGGGGCGGTCCGTAGATGATGTGTCCGCCCGTGAGTTTTCTCCTGGAGATGACGACCCGGGCCGGAGCGAGGCCGAATCGCTCGGCGAGCGAGTCGTAAAAGGTCTGCAGTTCCCTGCGCTCGTCGGGCTCCACCGGAAAGAGCGGTTGCTGTTCGGGCATGAAACGGGAATATCTTACGACAGGAACGCCTTGCGCGCTCCGGCGGTTCCGTTCGCGCGACGTCGTTCCCGTCAGGCGCAGGGCGTCCGCCGAACGAGCGATAGAATCGAAGCGGCGAGTGTCGATTTTCGCCGGGAGGGGATTTTGAAGAAATCACTGTGGACGGGTCTTTCGGTTCTGCTGTTCGCCGCGGTCCCCACATGGGCCGCGACCGGGAAGATGGTGTCTTACAGGAGCGGCGACGAGACGGTGTCGAGCTACCTTTCTCTCCCGGCGGGCGCCGGGAAGCACCCCGCGCTCGTGGTCGTCCACGAATGGTGGGGGCTCAATGACTGGGTTCGCGCGAAGACGGACCGATTCGCCCGCGATGGATATGTGTCGCTCGCCATTGATCTCTACCGCGGCCGATCGGCCGGAACGGATCCCGATCTCGCGCATCAGCTCATGCGCGGCCTTCCGGAGGACCGCGCGGCCCGCGACCTTCAAGCGGCCTTCGACTTCCTGGCGGCGCGAAACGACGTCGAGGCATCCCGGATTGGATCGATCGGCTGGTGCATGGGCGGGGGCTATTCGCTGGCGCTGGCCATCGAGGAGCCCCGACTCGCGGCGTGCGTGATCAACTATGGAAGGCTCGTCACCGACCCGAAGACGATCGCGGCCATCCACGCGCCGCTGCTCGGGAATTTCGGAGCCGAAGACCAGGGCATTCCGCCGTCCAGCGTGGAGGCCTTCGAAAAGGCGGCCCGCGCCGAGGGAAAGACTGTCGATTTCAAGGTCTACCCGGGAGCGGGGCATGGGTTCGCCTCGAATCCGGATCCAAAAATCTACAGGCCGACGGCGGCCCGGGACGCGGACGCGAGAGTTGACAAATTTTTCGCACAGTACCTGAAGAGCAATTCCTGAGAGAGATCCCTCGCGCGCCGCACTCGGGATGAGCGCCCCGCGCGCACGGAGTGCGCGCTATGCGCTCACTTCTTGTACCAGTCGGCGTTGATTTGCTGGAAGTGCTTCCATTTCTCGGGGATCGTTTCTTCGGTGAAGATCGCCGTCACGGGGCAGGCGGGCTCGCAATTCCCGCATTGAATGCAAGTGTCAGGGTCGATGTAGAGCATCTCCGCGGCTTCGAACCCGCCCTCATCCTTCCTTGGATGGATGCAATCCACCGGGCACACGTCGACACACGCGGTGTCCTTTGTCCCGATGCACGGTTCGGCGATGATGTACATTCCCATCGAATTCTCCTCCGAGGCGGATTCTACCAGAGTTTTCCGGGGTAGAATTTTTGGGATGAACGCTCGCGCGGCGCGGCTTTTCGCCGACTATGCCGAGGCGCATTCGACCGCAGGCAACCGCATTTGCCACAGCATCGGCATTCCGCTGATCGTTTTCTCCGTCGTCCTTGCGCTCACCCGAATTCCGATCGCCCCGCCCGGGTCGGCCGCGGAGCCCGTCATCGCCGCGGTCACGGTCGCTGCGCTCGCGCTCGACACCGCCGCCTCCATGCCGTTCTTCATTTTTCTCGTGGTCGCTGACCTTGTTTCCCGCGCGATTCCGTCCTGGACCTCGCCGACGTTCGCGCTCGGGCTCGCCGGAGGTCTTTTCGCGGCCGGGTGGATCGTTCAGTTCGTGGGGCATTCGGTGTATGAAGGGAACCGTCCGGCGTTCCTTCGCAACCTGGCGCATCTGCTGGTCGGGCCCCTCTGGATCGCGCGAAAACTCTTGTGATCGTTATTTGAGCACGCCGACCGTTTGGGCGAGGTTCTGACCGTCGGGCTGGGGGGTATAGCGGACGGTGACGCGCGCGCCCGTGGAAACGACTCCGTTGAACCTCGTCTCCTTCTTCCAGACGAATCGAACCGTCCGGCCGCCGTCTTCCTCGACCGAGAAGGCATGCTCCGCGGCCGAATACTCTTTGACGACGCCGATGCTGTTCTGGGTCTTCTCGGCCGCTGCCGCCATTCCCGCGGCGAGGACCAGAAGGAGGGCCGTTGCGAAGATCTTCTTCATGTGCCCGATCCCTTTCATGTTTCTGCGCTCGTTCCCCGTGAACGGGCAACAGGAGAGGCCTCGACGGTATTCCCGGGCCGCGACTTGACAGCCGCCACGCCCGTTCGTAGTATTCCTCGTTTTGATTTGAAGCGCTGGGAGGCAAACTCGAGATGACGAAACGTTGGGCAGAATCGGATCTCCGGTTCCTTCGCGACAATGCCGGGAAAATGGACGTTCAATCCCTCGCTGACAGGCTCGGCGCCACGCTCGGCGAGATCGAGGCGAAGATCGAAAAGCTGGGCCTGATCTCGGAGAACGGGTCCGGCGACTCGATCAAGAAACCGGCGTCATTCCGCGAAATGTTCAAGCATTCCGAGGCCGCGCGCAAGGAATATGAGAAGGGCGCGGCCGCCCTTCAGAAGAAGAAGTTTGAAGAAGCGGAGAAGCATTTCCGCGCGGTGATCGGGGAATTCGGCGACGAAAAAGAGCTGGCCGACCGCGCGCGGCTCTACCTTGCCGTCTGCGAGCGCCGCAAGAAGAACGGAAAGCCGGTTCCGGGGTCTGACGGAGAGGATCCGTACTATGCCGCCCTTCTCGAGAAGAACCGGAAGAATTTTCTGGGGGCCATCGAGCAACTCAAGAAGTCGCGCAAGTCGGACGACGGGCGCGTGTCCTACCTTCTCGCGTGCTGTTTCGCTCAGGTCAACGACGCCGAGCGAGCCATCGAGGCTCTCGAGCGGGCGATCGCCGAGGACGAGACCAACCGGACTCTCGCGCGGCGCGATCCCGATTTCGAGCCCGTTCGCGAGACGGCCGAATTTCTGAATCTCACGGCGGCGACGGCCTGAAGACAACGACGAAAAAGAAAATGCGGCCCCGCGCTCCCGCGGCGCCTCCCGCGGCGCCCCCGGGGCTTTCCGTGGTGATCATGGCAGCGGGCGCCGGGACTCGGATGAACTCCGAGCTTCCCAAAGTTCTTCACCGGGTCGCGGGCCGAGCCATGGTGGACGCAGTCCTGGACGAGGCGGAAAAGCTCTCTCCCTCGAAAATCGTGATTGTCGCGAGCCGGGAGCTCGCGCGAGATTCCGCATGGCTCCATTCTCGCCGCGGCATCGAGCTCGTCGTGCAAGACCCTCCCCGGGGGACGGGAGACGCCGTTTCCCGCGCCCTCGGCGCGCTGGGGCCGGCCGCCGATCCCGTCCTCGTGCTGTCGGGCGACACGCCGCTGATCACCGCAGAATCGCTTCAAAAGCTCGTCGGGGAGTTTCGCGCCTCGCGCGCCTCGGCCATGCTCTTTTCGGCTCGGCCGGAGAATCCGGGTTCCCTCGGGCGGATCGTGAGGAGGGGCGGGAGGTTCGCCGGGATCGTGGAAGTTCGCGACGCCCGGCCATCTCAGAAGAAGATCCGCGAAATCAACGCGGGCATTTACTGTTTTCGGAAAGAACCGCTTCAGCGGGCGCTCAAGGGCGTTCGCGACGACAACGCCGCTCGGGAGTTTTATCTGACGGACGCGGTGAGCGCCCTGGCCCGAGCCGGGGAAAAGGCCGGGGTGCTCGAGCTCGAGGACCCGCGGGAAGCCATGGGGGTCAATTCCCGCCGCGAGCTGGCCTTTGCCGACGCGGTGGAGCGCCGCCGGGGCGCGGAGCGCCTCATCGATCAGGGCGCAACGCTGCTCGATCCCGAAACGACTCTCGTCGGGCCGTACGTTTCGGCCGCGCGAGACGTCGTCATCCATCCCTTCGTGGTGCTCGAGGGGCGCACACGCCTGGCCGAAGGGTGCGAGATCAAGTCGTTTTGCGACTTGAACGACGCCTCGGTCGGGCGCCGCACGACCGTCGGACCCTTCGCCCGGCTGCGTCCCGGGACCGTCCTCGAAGAGGATGTGAGGGTCGGAAATTTCGTCGAGACGAAGGCCGCCCTTCTGCGGCGTGGAGCGAAAGCCGCACACCTGAGTTATTTGGGGGACACCGAGGTCGGGGAAGACGCGAACATCGGCGCGGGGACGATCACGTGCAACTATGACGGGGAGAGAAAGCACCGGACGCGGATCGGGAAGGGCGCGTTCATCGGAAGCGATTCCCAGCTGGTGGCTCCGGTGGAAATCGGGGACGGAGCTTACGTGGGGGCGGGATCGACGATCACGAAAGACGTTCCCGGAGGGGCGCTCGCAATCTCCCGGGGCTCGCAGCGAAACATCGAGGGATGGGCCCAGCGGCGGCAGAAACGGCGCCGGTGAGGGGCTCGGCCCGTCGGGCATCGTTCTTGCCAGGAAATCGGCACCATGTGCGGAATCGTCGGATACGCCGGGCCTAAGCCGGCCGCTCCGTTTCTGCTCGACGGGCTGAAGCGCCTCGAGTATCGCGGGTACGATTCTTCCGGCATCGCCGTGAACGATGCGGGCTCGTTCTTTGTCTCCCGCGCCGAGGGAAAGTTGTCGGCGCTGTTTGCCAAGCTCAACGGCTCGCTCCCGGCCGGTCACTCCGGGATCGGACACACGCGCTGGGCCACGCACGGAAAACCCACCGAACGCAACGCCCATCCGCACCTCTCCGGCAACGGAAGGATCGCCGTGATCCACAACGGGATCATCGAGAACTTCGCGGAACGCAAGAAGATTCTCCAGGAGCGCGGCCAGAAATTCCTCTCCGATACCGACACGGAAGTCTTCGCCCACGAAGTCGAAACGCAGTACCGGGGAGACCTTTTCGAGGCCGTTCGAGAAGCGCGAAAATTGCTCACGGGGGCGTATGCCGTCGTCGTGGCCTCCCTCGACGAGCCGGACGTCCTCGTGGCGGCGCGCTCCGGACCGCCGATCGTGCTCGGAATCGGAGACGGCGAGAATTTCGTCGCTTCCGATCCGACCGCGATTCTGCCCTGGACCCGAAAGGTGATCTTTCTCGAAGACGGCGACGTCGCCCGGGTCGATTCTCGTTCGATCCGAATCGTGGACCGGGAGGGAAACGAGGCGAGCCGCGCGGTGCAAGCGATCGATTGGGACGTCATCGCCGCGGAAAAGGGAGGATTCCGCCATTTCATGGCAAAAGAGATCCACGAACAGCCCGTGGCCGTGGCCGAGAGTCTGGGGGGAAAGGTTTCGCTCGAGACCGGCGAGCTCGAGTTTTCCGACGACTTCCTCTCGGCCAGGCGCGTGGCGAGCGTGGACCGCATTCTCCTGCTCGCCTGCGGGACCTCGTGGCATGCGAGTCTCGTCGGGAAGTTCCTGATCGAGCGGATGGCGCGCATTCCGGTCGAGGTCGACTATGGCAGCGAATTCCGCTACCGCTCGCCCGTGGCCTCGACGAACACGATCGCGATTGGCGTGTCCCAGTCGGGAGAAACGGCGGACACGGTGGCCGCGCTCCAGGAGGCGCACCGTCTCGGGGCGGACGTCGGCGCGATCGTGAACGTCCCCGGTTCGCAGATCGCGCGGATGGCGAACGCGGTCTGGCTGACGCATGCGGGCCCCGAGATCGGCGTCGCCTCGACGAAGGCGTTCACGACTCAGCTCGCGGTGTTCTTTCTTCTCGCCGCGCGGCTGAGGGAAGCGCGCGGGCTCGGCAAGGGGCTCACCCCGGAGGAAACGGCGTCCCTCTCACGGCTGCCGGGCCTGATGGAGAGAGCCCTCAAGCAGGAGCCGCAGGTTCAGGATCTCGCGCGAAAGCTGGCCCACCATCGCGACTTTTTGTATCTCGGCCGCGGCCTCCACTACCCGATCGCGCTCGAGGGAGCTCTGAAATTGAAGGAAATTTCCTACATTCACGCCGAGGGATATCCGGCCGGCGAGATGAAGCACGGCCCCATCGCTCTCGTGGACGAGAATATGCCGGTGCTCGTCCTCGCGCCCCGCGACGGCTGGCGGGAGAAGACGCTTTCGAACCTGCGGGAAGTGAAGTCCCGGGATGGACTGTCGATCGTCGTCTCGACGGAGATCGACGCGGAAATCGAAGATCTCGCCGACCACGTCGTCGAGATCCCGGAGACGATCCTGGAGTTGCAACCGATCGTCTCGGTCCTGCCGCTTCAGTTGCTGGCCTACCACGTCGCTCTGATTCTGGGCTGCGACGTTGATCAGCCGCGAAACCTCGCCAAGAGCGTTACCGTCGAGTAAACTCGGCCACTCGTTGAAGCCGACGCGCCTCGCGCCGCGCGGCTTAACTCGCTGAGGCCGATTTCGGGTAATCTCGGCTCGTGACGCCCAGGGTTCTCCTCGAAGGTCTCAACCCCGAGCAGGTGGCGGCAGTCTCCCATGAGCGCGGCCCCCTTCTTGTGCTCGCCGGCGCCGGCTCGGGCAAGACCCGCGTCGTCACCCGGCGCCTTTCGAGGTTGATCGAGGAGGGGGCCGATCCTCGCACGGTCGTGGCGGTGACGTTCACGAACAAAGCGGCGGAGGAGATGCGCGAGCGGGTGAAGGGCCTGCTCGGGGTGTCGCGCCTGGCGAGCTTCGTCGGGACGTTTCATTCGTGGGGCCTTCGCTTCCTTCGCCGTTCGGGAGGGGCCGAAGGGCGGACGGCCTCGTTTTCGATCGCGGATTCGGGGGACCAGGCGTCTCTCGTGCGCGAGGCCATGGCCGAGCTCTCGATCTCGGAGCAGATGCTTTCCCCGGGAGCGGTTCTCGGCCGCATTTCGGAGGCCAAGTCGGCGCTCGTGTCGCCGGCGCAGGCGGCGAGCTCCGCCGATGAATTCGCGTCCGAGAAGATCGCCTCGATCTATTCGCTTTACGAGAAAAAGCTTCGCTCGGGAAACGCGTTCGATTTCGACGACCTGATCGGCTCGTCCGTGCGTCTCCTGGAAACCTCCGACGAGAGGAGGAAGGTCGAGCAGGGAGCGGTTTCGCATCTCCTGATCGACGAATATCAGGACACCAATGGAGCCCAGGACGCCCTCATCAAGTTGATCGGGGCCGGCGCCGAATCTCTCGTCGCGGTGGGGGACGAGGACCAGTCGATTTACCGCTGGCGGGGCGCCCGCGTGGAGCACATTCTCCGATTCGAGGAAGATTTCCCCGGGGCGAAAGTGGTCTCCCTCACCCGGAATTACCGCTCGACGAGCCGGATCCTGAAGGCCGCCGGGGCGATCGTGTCGGCGAACCGCCGGCGGCGGCCCAAGGTCCTCGTCGGGGAATCGGGCGAAGGGGAACCGGTGGAGGTGAGAACGTTTCGTGACGATCGGTCGGAGGCCGACTGGGTCGTCTCGCGGCTTCAGGAGCGGGTCCATCCGCTGTCCGAATCGGCGATTCTCTTCCGGGTGAACGCTCAGTCGCGATCTTTCGAAGACGAGCTCGTTCGTCGCCGGGTTCCGTACATCGTGATCGGAGGAATGAAATTCTACGAGCGGGCGGAAGTGAAGGATGCCGTCTCCTACTATCGGCTCGCGCTCGATTGCCGCGACGATCTTGCCTTTCGGCGCGTCGTGAACCGTCCGGCGCGCGGGATCGGGGAGGCGACCCTCGAGCGAGTCACTCTCGCGGCCCGGGAGAAGGGCGTTTCCCTGTTCGAAGCGTCGTCCGAAGCCGCGGGGATCACGGAGCGGGCGCGAATCGCGCTCGCGCGTTTTCGGACCACGGTTCTGGATCTGGGGGCGCGAAGCGGCGACCTTTCGGCGGCCTCCCTGCTCGAGCTGGTCCTCGAAAAATCGGGCTACGGAGAGTTGTTCGCGGGATCGGAGCAGCCGGAAGACATCGCGCGGCGTGAGAACCTGAAGGAGCTCGTGTCGGCGGCCCGGGAATACGAGCTCCGGGAAGGCGACGCCGCGAGCCCTCGCGGCTTCCTGGACGCCCTTGCTCTTGCGACAGACGCTGACGCTCCTCGCCCCGAGGGCGCCGTTTCGCTTCTGACCCTTCATTCGGCGAAAGGGCTCGAGTTCTCCCAGGTGTTCGTCGCGGGACTGGAGGAGGGGTTCCTGCCCCATTCCCAGAGCGCGTCGTCCGAGGACGAGGTTGAAGAGGAGCGTCGGCTGCTTTACGTGGGCATGACGCGAGCCCGCCATCGCCTGACCCTCACGCTGGCCCGTCACCGGCTGCTCTACGGAGAAGCGCGCCCGCGCTTTCCTTCGCCGTTTCTCGGAGAGCTCCCGTCGGACGTGCCGAGGATCGACGAGGATCCGTTGCCCGCGCGCTCTCCTTCGCTGTTCTCGCGCCCGGATCGCGAGGACGAGGACGAGCCCCGGTTGCGCCGAGGACCTTCGATCACCGTCGCCCGGCGCAAGCCCGTGCCGGGCTCGCTTCCCGGGCTCCATCGCGGCGCGCGGGTTCGGCATCCCGCGTATGGACCGGGTGTGATCCTCCAGCAGGAAGGATCGGGGGACGACGCGCGGCTGACCGTTTTCTTCGACCGCGCGGGCAAAAAGAAATTCGTCGCGAAGTTTGCGAACCTGACTCCGGCATAGGCCGGCAGTCTCGCTCGGCCCACGTCTCGCGGCGAGAACCCCCGGCGCTTTGGCGGCAGATCGCTCGCTCGGGAATCGCAACTCGCGGCATCGCTTTGCCCCTTGCGATCAGCTTCCCGGAGTTCTCTTTTCAGGTCGAGTGAAAGAACTCCGGCTCAGACAAGGGCCGATTCCCTCCTCGCGACAGCCGCAGTCGCGGTCGACTGAGTCGCCCAGCCCGAAGACGAACCTTGCACTTCAAGTCGTGATTCCAGCTCCGTGTCGGGCTTCGCTTCACACCGGCTCGAGTCTAATCCTTCCCGGTGATCAGTCTCGCGCCGCGGGCCCGGGCGAGATACGAGTACGCCCAGTTGAGCAGGACGAGCAGCCGGTTGCGAAATCCGATCAGGTAGTAGATGTGGATGCCGACCCACATCCACCATCCGGCGAGCCCCGAGAGGCGAACCCGGTTCGCGATCGTGCCGACCGCGTAACCGCGCCCGATGACCGCGAAGGACCCCTTGTCGATGTAGTGAAAAGGCCTGAGGGGGAGTCCGGCCTCCGCTCGGATCACGTTGCGAGCCGCATGCCGACCCGCCTGCATCGCCGCGGGAGCCTGCCCGAACACGGGCCGGCCCGCCTGCGTGAGGGTGGCGAGGTCTCCCACGACGAACACGTCATCGCGGCCCGGAACGGTCAGCTCCGGCGTGATCTCGACCCGGCCGGACCGATCCAGCGGCGCGACGAGGGACCGGGCGAGCGGTGACGCGGCGACCCCGGCGGCCCACAGCACCGTCCGCGCGGCGATCCTAACGCCTCCCGCGACGACCCCGCGTTCGTCGATTTGCGTGACGGCAGCTTGTGTCCGGACCTCCACGCCCAACCGCTCGAGCTCGCGGCGAGCTTTTTCGGACAACTCCGGTGGGAACGTTCCGAGAATGCGGTCCGCGCCCTCGATCAGGAGAATCTGCGCCCGCCGCGGGTCGATCCTCCGAAAGTCGCCGGCCATCACGCCGCGCGCGATCTCGGCGAGCGCGCCGGCGAGCTCCGCCCCCGTCGGGCCGCCGCCGACGATTGCAAACGTCAGCCATTCGGCGCGCGCGGCCGGGTCTTCTTCCCGTTCGGCGCTTTCGAAGGCCGAGAGAACGCGCGCTCGAATCGCGATCGCGTCGTCGAGGTCCTTCAGGCCCGGGGCGAACCGCTCCCATTCCGGGTGTCCAAAGTAGGAATGTGTCGCGCCGGAGGCGACGATCAGGCGGTCGTAGGCGATCTCGCCGCCGTCGATTCGCAGCTTGCGCGCCGCCACGTCGACGGACTTTACTTCCGCAAGGAGGACCTCGAGATTCCTTTCACGGCGCAGGACGTGCCGGATCGGCGCCGCGATGTCGCTCGGGTTGAGCTCGGCCGTCGCGACCTGGTAGAGGAGCGGCTGGAAGAGATGGTGATTGCGCCGATCGACGAGCGTGACGCCGAGCGTCGAACCGCGCAGCGCTTTCGCGGCCGAAAGCCCGGCGAACCCGCCGCCCACGATCACGACGTGGCGATCCATTCCCCCGATTCATAGCAGAATTTCGCTCGGCCCGGAGCGCGGCAAGAGCCCCCCGGCGCTCCAGCGGCAAATCGCTCGCTCGGGAATAGCAAATCGCGGCATCGCTGTGCCCCTCAGGCTCTGGTTCCCGGAGTCTTCTCGCCTGTTCGAGTTGA
>JBOGJO010000121.1:0-5759 GCA_050747885.1 Thermoanaerobaculia bacterium | reverse complement strand
TCGCCCGCGCCGAGATGGTCGAGCATCATCGCGACTGTCAGGATCGCGCCGAAGGGGTTCGCTTGTCCCGTGCCCGCGTACTTCGGGGCCGAGCCGTGAACCGGCTCGAACATCGAAATCCGGCCCGGATGGAGGTTTCCGGAGGCGGCCATTCCCAACCCCCCCTGGAGAGTCGCGCCGAGGTCGGTCGCGATATCGCCGAACATGTTGTTGGTCACGACGACTTCGAACTGGGCCGGATCCTTGACCATCTGCATCACGAGGGCGTCCACGTACAGGTGCGAAGCCTTTATCGACGGATACTCCTTGGCGACTTCCTGGAAGGTTCGCTGCCAGAGATCCCCGACGAATCGCATGGCGTTGCTCTTGTCGGACATGCAGACCTTCTTCTTTCCGTGCTTCGAGGCGAATTCGAACGCGTGGCGAACGATCCGCTCGACGCCTTTCCGCGTCGAGATGTCTTCCTGGAGAGCGACCTCGTCGGGAGTTCCCTTCTTGAAGTTGCCGCCGGTGCCGGCATATGAGCCCTCCGTGTTTTCTCGGAAGATGACGAAATCGATGTCTTCGGCCCGAAAGCCCTTCAAGGGGTTGAGCCGGTCGTTCAGGCATTGGACGGGCCGGGCGTTGACGTAAAGATCGAGCACGAACCTCGCTCCGAGGAGGATGTCGCGGGCGTGCGCCATGTCGGGAACCCTCGGATCCCCGAAAGCTCCCATGAAAATCGCGTCGAAGTTTGCCCGAAGGTCGTCGAAGGCGCCCTTCGGAAGCGATTCTCCCGTCTTCAAGTAGTGGTCCGCGCTCCACGGAAACTCCGTCGTTGCGACGTCGAGCTTCCAGGAACGGGCCGCGGCGTCGAGGACTTTCATGGCTTCCCGCGTCACGTCGACGCCGATTCCGTCTCCGGGAACGGCGGCGATTCGCATGGGACGGCCCTCACCCTTCGCGCCTTCGGCGCTCATCCCTCTCCCCGAGGGCGAGGGAGGTTTGGAGGCGCGGCTGTCGCCGCGCGGTCTCGTGGGCTGCATCGGGGCGGGAGGATAGCACGCGCTCAGGAACCGGATCCGAGCCGGACGACGACGTCGTGCGGCTTTCCGTCGCGGTGGCGACAGACATGCTTTTCGGGCGCGGGCGCTCCGTCGACCTCGACGCTCTCGACCCCGCGGCAGACACGCAGGGGATTTTCGACGCGAATCCGGTAGAGCGTCTCCCCGTCGCGGTACTGGATCTCGAACTCCGGCCACCGCCGGGGAATGCAGGGTTCGATCTCGAAGTGATTTCCCCGGATCCTGAAGCCGAGGATCGATTCGACGGCGGCGCGGTAGAGCCAGCCCGAGGATCCCGTGTACCAGGTCCACCCTCCCCGGCCCGTCAGGGGGGGAACCGAATAGACGTCGCCCGCCGTGACGTACGGTTCCACCTTGTATTTGTGCAGGCCCGCGCGCGTGCTCGTCGGGGTGATGGGGTTCACGTAGGAGAAGAGCTCTCCGGCCAGGTCGCCGTCGCCGAGTCGGGCAAACGCCATGACGGCCCAGGCGGCGGCATGGGTGTACTGGCCTCCGTTCTCCCGCACCCCCGGGGGGTATCCCTGGATGTAGCCGGGATCGTGAGCGGGACGGTCGAATGGGGGAGCGAGAAGGAGCACCAGACCGTCTTCCCGTCGGACCAGATACTCGCGGACGGCGACCATGGCGCGCGCGGTTCGCGTCCGGTCTCCGGTCCCCGACAGAACGGCCCAGGTTTGCGACAGCGAGTCGATTCGGCATTCCGCGTCGGCCGCGGAGCCGAGAGTCGATCCGTCGTCGAAGTAGGCCCGGCGGTACCAGTCGCCATCCCACCCGCTTTTCTCGATGGAGGTCTTCAGTCCGGCGGCGTGGAGCCGGTAACGCTCGGCGCGGCCCTTGTCGCCCCGCTCGTCGCACAGCCGCTGGAAAGGCTCCAGAATCGAGGCGAGGAACCATCCCAGCCAAACGCTCTCGCCCTTCCCGCCGATGCCCACGCGGTTGTATCCGTCGTTCCAGTCGCCGCTGCCGATCAGGGGGAGCCCATGCGCACCGGAGGCGAGGCTCCGATCGATCGCTCGAAGGCAATGGTCGAAAATCGTTCCACCGGTCGGGGAAACCCGGGGCTCCTGGTACGCCTCGATTTCCCCCGACCCGAGTTGAGGAGCGTCCAGGAACGGCGCGTCGAGGTCCCACAGGGACGAATCGCCCGTCACTTCCGCGAAAAGCGCCGCGGCGAACGGGAGCCAGAGAAGGTCGTCGGAGCAGCGCGAGCGGATCCCGCGTCCGGCCGGGGGATGCCACCAATGCTGAACGTCCCCTTCGGAGAACTGCCGCGACGCGGCGCGGACGATCTGTTCCCGCGCGAGATCCGGGGCCGCCGCCAGAAGGGCCGTCGCATCCTGCAGCTGATCGCGAAACCCGAAGGCGCCGCTGGATTGATAGAAACCGGTTCGGCCCCAGATTCGGCACGACAGCGTTTGGTAGAGAAGCCAGCGGTTGACGATGAGGTCGAGGCCGAGGTCGGGAGTCTTCACCTGGACCGCGCCCAAAAGCCGGTCCCACGCGCTTACGCATTCGGCGAGCGCGGCCTCGGCCTGTTCGGGCTCGCCGTAGCGCCCGACGATTTCTGCAATGGCATCACGGTCGGCCGCCTCGCCGAGGAGGAACACGACGTCGCGCGTTTCGCCCGGGTCGAGGTTGACGGACGTTTGAAGCGCCGCGCAGGGATCGAGGGCGGCGCCGCTGCGCCCCGAGAGGCTCGCCCGGCGGAGAGCGGCCGGGTCGGACAGATGGCCATTCCGTCCGAGGAATTCGCGCCGGTCGGCGGTCCACGAGCGGAGCGATCCGCCCGCCCTCGCGAAAGCGATCCGCGTCGCGAAATCGGCGTTGAAGGCGTTCCGGGCGAGGATCGCCTGCATCTGGGCGTCGTGCTCCGTCACGACGAATCGCGCGCTCGCGGACCGTTCCGATCCCAGGACCCACTCCGCGTAGAACGTGGCCGAGATCCTTCGGGCCGAGGGCGAATGGTTCGTCAGGCGCAGGCGGAGGATCTTGACCGGATCGGAGGACGGAACGAACATCACGAGATCGCTTTCGATCTCGGTTTTCCGGTGAAAGAAGGACGAGTACCCCTGGCCGTGGCGGCACAAGTAGGTCTCGGCATCGCGGATCGGAAGGGCGGTCGGCGTCCAGACTTCGCCGCTCTCTTCGTCGCGCAGGTAAATGGCTTCTCCCGGCGAATCGGTCACCGGGTCGTTGGACCATGGAGTGAGTCGGTTCTCGTGGCTGTTCTCTGACCAGGTGCAGCCGGAGCCCGACTCCGTGACGAGGAATCCAAACGTGGGATTCGAAATCACGTTGGACCAGGGCGCCGGGGTGTACTGGTTTTCCAGGAGCACGATCACGTACTCGCGCCGGTCCGCCGAGAACCCTCCGATTCCGTTGAAGAAGGAGAGCTTTCCCGGGTCGATCGGCGGACGGGGTATTTCTTTGGCAACGGGCGCCGTCGAGGCGAAAGGGGCCGGCAGGATTTCGTTGGACGGCACGCGCTCCACCTGCTCCGACAGGGTCCCCTTCGATCCCACGAGGACGGCGCGGGCGGCCGCCTCCAGCACCGCTCTCTCCGGCTCCGGGATCTGGTCCCCGCTCCGGACGAAAATGCCGCCCGGTTTGTCCACGACGGGGCGCGAGGGCGACGCCGCAAGGATCGCATTGAGTTGCTCCTGGAGAGGTTGGAGGTAGCCGGAAGGGCTCTCGTTCACGATGACGAGATCGACCGAGATCCCCTTGAGGCTCCAGTATTCATGAGCCCGCAGGAGCTGACGGGCGAGGTCGATCTCGTCCATGTCGGCGATTCGAACCAGGACGATCGGGAGATCGCCGGAGATGCCCTGGGCCCAGAGCTCGCGAATCGATCCGGTGTTTCGCGCGAGCAGCTCCGAGGCCGGCCGCAGACTCGCGTCGTTGTAGAACGCCCGCGTGGCCAGCCGCTGGAAGAGCTGCGCTTCATCGCTCGTGATCATGAGGTGCCGCAGGAGAACCTGCGAGCGCATCCAGGCGAGCGAGGCTTCGCGGTCGAACTGGGAGGGGTCCTTGAAACGATCGGCGAGGGCAAGGGCTTCCTCTCTCGTGTCGGCGACGGAAGTTGTAAACGCGATCTGAACGCTGTGACCGGGCGGCACGCGAACGCGGTTGCGAAGAGAGAAGATCGGATCGAGAACGGCGCCGGTCGTGTCGGACAGGGGACGGTCCTCGACCAGAACCGCGGGCGCGCGCACGGACCTTCCCCGGCCCAGAAATCTCGCGCGGTCAGTCTCGTGCTGCACCCCTCCCAGGCTCGTCCCCGCGACAGCCATGGTGTGCGCGGCGAAGACCGGCTTTTCTTCGGGAGATCGAGGCCGGCGGTGGCACAGGAGGCACCCCGCCGTCCATTCGGTTTCGAGGAACATTTTCGAAAATGCGGGGTGCGCGATGTCCGCCGCCGGGGGCGCCAGGACGAGCTCCGCGTAGCTCGTTACCTCGATGTCGCGCTCGTCGCGCGCCCTCGTCGAGGTGTTCGTGAGAGTCACGCGGCGGATTTCAACGTCGGCCTGCGCCGAAACGGTCACTTCTGTCCGCGTCTCGATCCCGTCGTCGCTGCGGAAGAACTCGGCCTTGTGCTCCGAGAACTTCGCCTCGTATCTCTTCGGGCGCCGCCCCGTCGGTTGGTAGCCGGCGGACCACCTCTGCCCGCTTCGCACGTCGCGCAGATAGATCCACGAGCCCCACGAATCGGCCGTCGGATCGTCGCGCCAGCGGGTGACGGCGAGGCCGCCTCGCTGCGAGAAGCCCGACCCCGCGACCGTGAGGAGCACCGAATAGGACCCGTTCGAGAGGATCTGGCCGCGCGGGGTCGAGGAGTCGGGGGAGTCGAACCGCCGGGTCGGAATCGCGATTTCCTCGCGGACGACCCGTCCGGCGGCGACCTGCGCCACGATTGATCCGGCGAGGGCCGTGGTGTTGCGGGGGATTCTCTCCTGCAGGAGCAGCTCGGTGGCCTGGACGGCCGGGTCCGAGTGAAACCGGTTCCGCATACGATCTTGGAGAACGGCGTTGTGGATCGACAGGAGGATCATTCCCTGGTGGTGAGCCATGAAGGCCTTCACGACCGCGCGCGAGGACCCGGGCGGCACCCGCCCCGGCGTGTAGTCGATCGATTCATAGAAGCCGAAGTCACCGCGAGCCCCCTCGGCCGCGAGGCGCCGAAGGTTTTCGGGGGCGCCCGTGGGGTCGACGAGAAGGGCGAGGAAGGTCGAATACGGAGAGATGACGAGCTCATCGGGCGCCACGCGGCGCAAGCCGAGCTCGGGGACCCCGAACGGTCCGTATTGATAGTTGAGGTTCAGGTCGCGCGCGTTGTACGCCGATTCGGAAGCCCCCCAGGGCACCTGGCGCCCGCGGACGTTCTGGATCTGCGCTTCGAGGGCGGCGAGGCAGGTCTCGTGCAGGAGGGTGTCCGGGTAGGAACGCAACAACAGCAGTGGCATCAGGTACTCGAACATGCTGCCCGACCACGAAAGAAGGACCGGCCGCTTGAAGGAGAGCGCAAACGGCCGCTGCAGCCGGAACCAGTGCTCGGTCGGAACGTCTCCGTTCGCAATCGCCCAGAAGCTCGTCAGCCGCGCTTCGGAGGCGAGAAGATCGTAGTAGGAGTTGTCGAGGCGCTCCGTCTGAGCGCTCCATCCGATGGAGAAGACCTTCCGTTCCTTGTCGAACAAG
>JBOGJO010000120.1:0-15961 GCA_050747885.1 Thermoanaerobaculia bacterium | reverse complement strand
AGCCCGGGCCGCTCCCGTGCCTTCGCTCGGGCGGTGAGCCTGGCGGGTGGCGCGGGGCGAGACTCCCTTTATCCGCTCGCGACGCGGGTGTAGCAAAGTCCTCAGGCTCGCGGCGAGCGGAAAAGTGGAGCGAGTCCCGCGACAGGACCCGCCCGGGCGAGGGATTTCCGGAGCGGGCGATCGGGCTCGGACCTGAAGGCGGCGAGCGAAGCTCACGAACCCCGCGAATCCGGTTCGAGCGACTCTGCGGCTAGAATGCCGGGGAATGGAATCGAGGCAACCGGGACTGACCGAGCGGTTCTCCGCTTTCGTGGCGGAATCGTCGCCGTTCGCGCTCGACCACGCTTCGGTCGTTTTTCGAAACCTGCTGCGCCGGGAGGGGGACCCCGGGCGCGATGCCGCCCGCCTCGAGGCGCTGCGCGCGCCGCTCTCGAAAGCTCTCCGGGCCGCCCTCACGCAGGCGCCTCCCTCGGGAACTCCCGAAACCGCGCCGGGCGTGGCGGCGGCGACGAGGCTCGCCCTCGCCGTCGCGCAGGCCGTCGAGGGGTGCGACGGTTTCCTTCGGCGCGAGTCGCTGTCCGCGTCTCTGACGCCCGACGAACGCCGGGAAATCCTGCGCGGGATCGTCCTCACGCGAGCAATCGACAACCGCCTCAAGGCGTTTTTCACGGGGGGAGAGGTCCGTTACAAGGGAGTCTCGTTTCAGGGCAAGGGCTTCCGGTCGCTGGGGCAGGAGGCGATCTACGCGGCCGGTGTGCGCCTCCGCCGGGGGGAAGCGTACAGAAAAGACGGAGTCTGGAAGGGCGACGTGGTGGCGCCCCTGATCCGCGATCTCGGGCTCGCGCTCGCGATGCACCCGGCGCCCGAGACGGTGCGCTCCATCCTGAGCGCCCAGATGGGAAAGGCCGGGCCGCCGATGGACGGAAAGGACCTTCACTCCGGGGATTTCTCGCGCGGGGTCCTGCCGGCCGCGGCCCCGCTCGCGATTTCATCTTTGACCATCGCCGGGCTCGCGTTCGCGTTCGCCCGCGAGGGGGAAGGCCGCGTCGCCGTGTCGCTCATCGGCGAGGGGGGCACTTCGCTCGGGGAATGGCATGAGGCCATCAACGTGTGCGCCGCGCGGCGCCTTCCGGCCGTCTTCTGCGTTCAGAACAACCAGACCGCGCTCTCAACGCCGCTCTCCGATCAGTCCGCCGTGCGAACGTTCGCCGACAAGGCGGTGGGTTACGGCATCCCCGGCGTGACGCTGGACGGAACTGACCCGGACGCCATCGCGGCCGCCTTCGCATGGGCGGCGGAGCGCGCGAGGGCCGGGATGGGGCCGGCGCTGCTGGAGCTCGTGTCGATGCGCATGTGCGGCCACGCGCACCACGACGACATGCTGTATCTCGGACGCGATCCGCAACCGTCCTGGACGTACCCGGCTCTTTCGGAATCGGGGTACGCGCCGCGGGAGCTCTACGAGCTCTGGTCGCAGCGCGATCCGATGACCCGATATGCCGAGAAATTGGCCGCCGAGGGCGTGATCCCGCAAGGTGACCTCGCCCGCCTGCAGCGCGAGGCCGACGCGCTCGTCGAGCGCGAGGCGCGCGACGTCATTGACGCCCCATGGCCGGCGCCCGAGATCGCGGGCGCGGGTATCCTCGCGAATGAAAGCCCGAGAAAGCGCTCCGAGCCGCTCGATCCCGCCGTCCGGACGCACTCGAGCCCACCGCTCGAGCTTTCCGTCGAGACCGGCCCGCCGTTCGACCCGAAAGGCGGAACGTTTCTGGACGCCGTGGCGCTCGGCGTCGGCGACGCGCTCGCGGCCGATCCGCGCGTGTTCGTCTTCGGCGAGGACGTCGGCGGAAAATATGGAAATGCGTTTCTGCTCCTCAAGCCACTGCTCGAGAAATACGGCGACCGAATCCTCAACTCTCCCCTCGCCGAGGGGGGCGTCCTCGGCGTCTGCATCGGCGCGGCGCTCGCGGGAGAGCGCCCGATCGGCGAGATGCAGTTCAACGACTTCGTCGCGACCGGGTTCAACCAGCTCGTCAACAGCGCGGCGAAGATCCGCTACCGCTGGGGAGCCGGCTCGGGGGTGGACGTCCCCATGGTCGTTCGCATGCCGTGGGGCGGCCTGAGGCACGCGGGCCCGTACCACAGCCAGAACACGGAGGCATGGTTCTACCGAACGCCCGGATTGAAGATCCTCGTTCCGTCCACACCGCACGACGCGCGCGCTTTGATGGCTTCGGCGGTGGCTGATCCGGATCCTGTCCTGTACTACGAGCACATCGCGCTGTACCGCGACCCGCGGATCAAGCAGGTCCTGCCAGCGGGCGTCCCGGAACCCATTCCGATCGGCAAGGCGGCTTTGAGACGCACAGGCAAGGACATAGCCATCGTGTCGTACGGGGCGTACGTCCACGTCGCGATGCGCGCGGCGGAACGTCTTGCGGCGGAGAAGATCGAGGCGTCGGTGCTGGATTTGAGAAGTCTCGCCCCGCTCGACCGCGAGGCCATCCTGTCGCTCGCGCGAACCTGCAACCGCATATTGATCGTCCACGAGGACACGCGAACGGGAAGCATCGGCGAAAGCCTCGCGGCGGTCATTCAGGAGGAAGCGTTCGAGCATCTGGATGCCCCGATTCGGATCCTCGGCGCGCTCGACACGCCGGTGCCCTACTCTCCCCCGCTCGAAGAATTCTTCCTGCCGGGCGAAGACGACGTCGTCACCGCGGCACGGCTGCTCGTTCGATACTAGTAGAGATCCCTCGCGAGCTCGGGATTCAGCCCTTTGCGCTCACGGTCGTGAGCGCTCCGGGCTAAAACTCCGCCCACCGCGCAAACGCCGCGACGACGAGCGAGTGGCTGATGCGCCCGTCGCGCAGCATCGCCTTCACTTCGCCCGGCTCGGCTTCCAGGAGCGCGATGTCCTCGCCCGGATCGAGCGAGGGCTCGGCCACCCGGCGGCAGCCGCGCGCGACGAATGTAAAGCAACGGTTCGACTGGATCGCGGGATTCGGATGCACGAAGCCAAGATCCTCCCAGGTCTCCGCCGTGTGGCCCGTCTCCTCGAGGAGCTCGCGCCGGGCAGCCTCGAGCGGCGAGGCGTCCCGCCGGTTGACCGCTCCCCCGGGGATCTCGAGCGTCACGCTCTCGGTCCCGTGGCGGTACTGTTCGACGAGAAGGATGCGGCCTTCCGGCGTCAGCGCGATGACGTTGATCCAGTCCGAGCCGTCGAGGACGTAGAAGTCGTGCTCTTCGGCGGTGCGGGGCGAAACGATCCGGTCGCGGCGGATGGTGAAGATCTTGAAGTCGCCGAGCGGCTCGCTCTTCACCCGGCGCCAGACGGGTTTCACGCGCTCACGATGTAACCGCCGCTCTTGGTGTCCTTCTTCAGGGTGACGAGCGCGATCTTCTGGGCCTCTTCGAGGAGACTCGAGAACGAGTCGAAACCGTAGTAGCTCTCGTTGAAATACGGCTTCTTGCGCTGCATCGTCTGCTTGACCATGGAGCCCCAGATCACGTCCTTGTTCTCGCGCTTCAACGCAAGGATCGAGTCGAGCATGAGACGGAACACCTCGCGCTTCTTCTCGGGCAGCTGATCGAGCGAGGGCGAGCCCGCGGCCGGCCCGCGGACGAGGTCCTCGTAGAAGATGAACTCGTCGCAGTTCGAGACGAGCAGGTCCGACGACGAGTTCTTGACACCGACGCCGAGCACGGCTTTGTCGTTCTCCTTGAGCTTGGAGACGAGCGGCGAGAAATCCGAGTCGCCCGACGCGATGACGAACGTCGTGATGTGGCCCTTCGAGTAGCACAGGTCCATCGCGTCGACGACCATCCGGATGTCGGCCGAGTTCTTGCCCGTGTAACTCCTCTGGGGAATGTCGATGAGCTCGACCGCGGCCTCGTGGAACGGTCGCTTGTAGTCGAGGTAGCGGCTCCAGTCGGCATAGGCTTTTTTGTAGACGATGCGACCTTTTTCGAGCAGCCTCTCGAGCATGAGGTCGAGATCGAACTTCGGATACTTCGCCTCCCTCGCGCCGATCGCGAGGTTGTCGAAATCGATGAAAACGGCCAGCCGCTGTTCTTCGGCCTGGTTGTTCGGCATGGGAGTGGGTCCTCCGCTGGATGAAAATGTCAAAGTTTCCGGGGCCGCGGGCTGGGGAGGCGGCGCCGGTTCGGGAATCTCGAAGGGGGGCTCGAGGGCCGGCGCGGCGGCCTTCTCGACCTTCTTTCGGTGGCGAACGCCGCCTCGGCGGCCGCGGCGCTTGGAGGGCGGCCCGTCCTTCTTCTCCGGCTTTTCCGGCTCGGTCATGGGACGGGCCGATCCCGGACGGTCGCGATTTGTGTCGGCACGAGACGATTCTACACGGACGGGGCCTGCGCGGCGGGCGACCACCATTTCAGGATCCGCTCCACGTACTCCACCGTCTCCCGGTACGGGGGAACCCCTCCGCAGGAATCGACGGCGTTCTCGCCGGCGTTGTACGCGGCGAGGATGAGCGCGGGCTGGTTCCCGAAGCGCGCGGCGAGCTCTTTGAGATACAGGACTCCCCCGCGGATGTTGGCCGTCGGGTCGTAGGAGCGGCGAACTCCAAGGCGGGCCGCCGTCGAAGGCATCAGCTGCATCAGGCCCCGGGCGCCCTTTCGCGAAACGGCGCGGGGGTCGTAGTTGGATTCCGCCTTGATGACCGCGGAGACGAGCGCCGCGTCGAGGTTCGCCTTTCGGCACTCGGATTCGATGAGCCCGTCATAGCGCGACTGGAACAACGGTTTTCGTGCGGCCTTGAACGACAGGTCCGCGGCCGTCGGTTTCGGGAGGGCCTTCCTCTGCGCGGCGGGAGCGGCGACCTCGTCGTCCACGAAGCGCTCGACCAGCAGCATCGACGTCGTGAATCCCCCTCCGCCCGGAAGCTCGATCGACACGTCGTCCCCGTCGACACGGTAGGACGTGACTTTCACGACCCGGCCGTCGTTGAAGATCGCCAGCTTCGCGAGCGCGGGCTCCGCGACGAGGCACAGCGCGGGCACCAGGAGCGAGAGAGTTCGAGCGGCTCGATTTGTCGGTCGTTTCTGCGTCATGGCACGGACTCCCGAGAACGTTTGTCTCTCACGGAATATTCCCTCAACGGGCCCTCGGATGAAAGTCGTCGTAGACCTGCCGCAGCCGCTCGCGGGAGACGTGGGTGTAGATCTGCGTCGTGGCAATGTCGGCGTGGCCGAGCAGCATCTGGACCGACCGGAGGTCGGCACCGTGCTCGAGCATGTGGGTCGCAAACGAGTGGCGGAGAACATGGGGCGAAATGTGCGACCGGATCCCCGCGCTTCGCGCGTAGCCCTCGATCAACTGCCAGAAGCGCTGCCGGGTCATCGGGCCGCCCCGGGCCGTCAGGAACAGGTGCTCCGACCGCGCCCGGTCGAGGCCCGGACGGGCTTCCCTCAGGTAGCGGCCGATCCACTTTCGGGCGCCGCGGCCCACCGGGACGAGTCTCTCCTTGTTCCCCTTTCCGAGAACGAGGAGGGTCCCGGCTTCGAGGTCGGTCCGCTCCGTCTCGAGGCGCACGAGCTCCGACACGCGCAGGCCGGAGGCGTACAGCGTTTCGAGCATCGCCCGGTCGCGCAGGCCGCGGGCCGTGGAAACGTCGGGCGCCGCGAGCAGCCCGTCGATCTCCTCCGGGGAAAGGACGTGGGGAAGAGCGACCCAGGTCTTCGGGCTCGTCAGCCGGGTGGAAGAGTCTTCCGCGACGATTCCCTCGGCCGCGCAATAGCGAAAGAAGCCCCGCATTGCCGACAGGAGCCGCGCGGCGGAGCGGGCCGACAGGCCCGCGGCGCGGCGAATCTGGACGTACCGAACGAGGTCCTGGCGGTCGGCCTTCGCGAGATCGCGCCCCGCCGCCGCGAGATACTTCCCGAATCCGCCCAGGTCGCGCGCATACGCCTCCACGGTGCGGCCGGAGAGCCCGCGCTCGACAGCGAGGTGGTCGGTGTACCCGGGGAGAGAGCGCCGAAAGAAATCGGTCGCCGGTTTTTCCGGATCAGGAGACCGCGACGGATCTCGGGGAGGTCTTTTCTTTGCAGATTTCAAGGATCTCTTCATCGTTGAGAACGCGGTCGCTTTCCTTGGCGGCCCGGAAGATCGCTGCGACGAGGTCGGGCGTCGCCTCCATCCCCCTTTCGGAGAGCCAGTAGATCACGTTGGATTCGCCCGACATCGGGCCGACCTCGATTTTCTGGTGACGGCCGACCATCGCGGCTGGCACGCCCGAGTAGACGCGGTCCGCGAGCCACTCGTCGCCTTTGTGCCGCGCCTTGATGATCGCCGCCGCGTGGACGCCCGTCCCCGTGCGGAAAGCGTCCTTTCCCACCATCGGGTAGTTGTCCGTCAGGGGCACGGCGGTCGAATCGGAGATCACCTTGCAATACCGCGTGAGGGAGGTCAGGTCCCGGTCGATCCAGCCGAGCAGCTGCAGATTGACGAGGAGCTGATCCATCGGTGTGTTGCCGACGCGCTCGCCGATTCCCAGACCCGTCCCGTGCACCCGGTGGGCGCCGGCTTCCAGCGCGGTCAGCGAATTGATCACCCCGAGGCCGCGGTCCTGGTGCCCGTGCCAGTCGACTTTCACGTCCGGCGACTCGGCGTCCACGAGGTCGCGGACCCAGGAGACCAGCGCGCGAACGCCGTCCGGCGTCGCGTGCCCGACGGTGTCGCACACGCAGACGCGGGAAGCTCCCGCCCGAATGGCCGCGAGGAAGAGCCTCTTGAGGTCCTCGGGGTGGGATCGCGTCGTGTCTTCCGTGACGTACATGATCGGGAGGCCTTCCCGGACCGAGAGCGACACGGCCTCTTCCGTCAGCCGCAGGATCTTTTCGAGATTCCAGTCCTCCGCGTACTGGCGGATCGGAGACGACCCGATGAACGCGTGCACCTCGATCGGCAGGCCGTACTTCTGCGAGATCTCGACGATCGGCAGGATGTCTGAAGCGACCGTGCGCGCGGCGCAGGTGGGCCGAAGGCGCAGCCTCTGCGTCGCGATTTCCTGGACGATGCGCGACACGTCCCGGACGACGTGAGGGCCCGCGCCGGGAAGGCCCACGTCGGCCACGTCGATCCCGAGCGCATCCATCAAATGGACGATTTCGAGCTTGCTTTCGATCGAGGGCGTCCGCACCGAAGGGGACTGGAGGCCGTCCCGCAGGGACTCGTCGTCCAGCTCGACCGGCGTGAAGCGGGGCCGGGCCGAGGTCCGGGAGAGGTTCCAATCGTAAATGAGCTCCGACTCCGTCGGCCGAACCGTTGCGGTCATTGAGCACATTGTAATCCCAATTTTCTTCAGCCCGCTCCCGAGACCGGGCCCGTGAGGCGCGAAATCCGGCGATCGATCGCATAGGAGAGGAAAAAGACGTTGTTCCAGAATTTCGCACTCAGGGGCAGCTGTTCGTAGCCGCCGGCCAGCACCGAGGTCACCGCCCGGAGAATCGCGTCCGTCGGCGCCGGGGTGCACAGGGTCTTCATGAAACCGGGGCTGTAAAAAGCCTCGACGTAACGGCGAAACGCGTTGAGCACTTTCAGGCTCTCCCGCTCGAAGCCGAGGAGGTCTCGCCGGGAAACGCTCCCCTTGCGCGCGAGCGCGGGCGCGATCGCCGCCGCCACCTTCTCCCCCATGGTCATCGCGAGGAAGACCCCGGTCGAGAACGTCGGATCGAGAAACCCCGCCGCGTCTCCCACGAGCGCCCATCCCTCCCCCGCGAAGAAGCGCGATCTCCAGGAGAAATCGGAAGCCCCGCGAACCTCGGAAATGCGCTCTGCCCCCTCCAGGACGAAGCTCATCGCCGGAGATTCCGCCAGAAGCGAGGCGAGGAGCCCGTCGACGTCGCCCGCCCTTCCTTTCCCCTTCTCGGGCTCGAAGACGGCGCCGACGCTCGCGCTCCCGTCCGAAAAAGGAATGTGCCAGAACCAGGCATCCGGCCGGATCGGGAGGAGGATATCGCCCGGCCTCGCGTCGGGGTGAGGCCTCGCGTTCCGGTAGTGGGCAAAGAGCGCCGCGCGCCGCATCTTGGGATAAGGGACCCGAAGTTTCAGGGGCCCCGACAGGATGGCCGCGCCTCCCGACGCGTCGACGATCACCCGAGCCCGAATCTCGCGGCGCGATCCGTCGCTCTCCTGCACTTCGACGCCGAAGGCTCGGGCGCCATCGAAGAGGACCCTCTTCACGTCGACGCCGTGGCGAACCTCGGCTCCGCATTCCCGGGCATGGCCGAGCATCAGAGAATCGAATTCCGCCCGCGGCACCTGGTAGGAGAACGAGTGCTCGCCGTCCCAGCCGTGAACGAAGTTCACCGTCCGCCGGCCGCCGGAATCCTCCGCGAGAAACGTCGCGCCCGGCTTGACCATGAAATTCGCCCGGCGCACTTTCTCGAGAACGCCCAGCCTCTCGAGGATCGGGAGTTGAAAGGGCAAGAGCGACTCCCCGATCCGGAAGCGGGGGAATTCGAGCTTCTCGAGAACGAGAACGTCGACGCCCGCTCGGGCGAGGAATCCGGCCGTCGAGGCTCCGCCCGGTCCGCCGCCGACGACGATCACGTCCCGGACGTCCGGCTCGCGGCGTTCGCGTTTGTTCGGGACCGTCATCGCTGCGGCGCATTGTATATTTCGCGAACGATGAAAGAGACCGGCATCGCGGCCCGCGGCCGGAAAAAATGGGTGAGTCACGACCTCTCCAACGCCGTCGTCTACGGAGGGCTTCACTACGGCGCGCGCTGGCTTCCGCTTTCCGTGTTGAACGGGATCTCGCTCGTCGGGAATTCGATCGCCGTGACGTTCATGCAAAAAACGCTGGACGGCATGGAGACGAATTTCCGCCTCGCGCTTGGGGTTCCGCCCGCAAAAGCCCGCTCCCTCGCCCGCCGCGTCTTCTTCGAATACGGAAAGGCGACCATCGACGTCTGGCGCCTCCGAAGCGGGGCGTTCTCTCCGAAGATCACGACGTTCGAGGACGACGCGCGGACCCTTTCCGCGGTCCGAAACGGCGGCCGCGGCTTCCTCCTCGTCACCGGCCACCTCGGCAATTGGGAGATGGGCGCCGTGACGCTGCGCGGACACGGCCTGGTCCCCGCCGTCGTCGGGCAGCCGGAGCTCGACCCGCGCGTCCACGAGATGCGCCAGATGCTGCGCCGGCGGCTGGGCGTCGAATCGATCGACATCGGATCCTCCATGTTCACGGCATTCCAGGTCCGGGCGGCGATCGAAAAGGGACGCGCGGTGGCGCTTCTCGTCGACCGCGCCTATCCGGAGGACGAAGTCGTGGTCCCGTACTTCGGAAAGCCGACCCCGTTTCTCCGGTCTCCGGCCCTGCTGGCGCGGTTTTGCGGCTGCCCGATCCTTCCGGGGTTCTTTCTCAGAAACCGGGACGGATCCTACCGAAACGTCTGGGGCGAGCCCGTTTCTCCGAATCCGAGTCTCTCGCACGACGAGGACGCGCGGCGGATCCTGACGCGCGTCGCGGCGGAGCTGGAGCGCGCGGTTCGCGGCAGCCCGACCCAGTGGTACAACTTTTACGAATTCTGGAGAGATCCGGCCGCGGGCCGGTCCCACTTGCCGTAGACGAAGCTTCCGCAGCACCGGCTGCAGATCGGCAGCGGCTCCTTGGCCAGCTTTTCGCGAAATCGCCCGGCTTTCTCCCCCGACCAGATCTCGGAAAACGGCTCCTTGCGCACGTTGCCGATGAAGTAGTCGGGGAAATCGCCGCAAAAACAAACCTCGCCGTCCGGCTCGACCTGAGCGAAATACCAGGCGACCGGACAGAGGTTGTGCCCGAAAGTCTGGCGCGAGTCGGAAAAATACTCGGGCACTTTCTCGGCGGGAATGCCGGGAACGAAGGACGTCCACGGGAGACCCCGGGCCGCGTCGAAGAGCCGCCGGCGCCTGAGCCCCTTCAGCAGCTTCACGAGGTCGGTCATCCTGGGCGCGGCAGCCTCCTCGTGCCGGGACCAGTCGAGCTCGAACCCTTTCCACGAGGACGCCTCGACGCCGAAGGATTCGCTCATGACCGCCTTGTATTCGGCGCCCGCATCCGCGGGGACGAACCAGCGCAGGCCGACGTTGACCGTGTCGATCGGCAGCTTCCTCAACCCCTCGACGGCCGGGGCGATCGCGCCGAGGTTGAGCTCGGTGATCGGCAGGATGGCCACCAGCATCGGCAGCGCGCGCCCCTTCTTCGACCTCCAGCGGGCGATCGCCCGGATGCCCGCTTCGGCCTTTTCGTAGGCCCCGGCCTGCCCGCGGATACGGTCGTGGACCTCGGGAGGCCCGTCGATCGAGACCGCGATGAGATCGATCCCCGCCTCGACGAGCTCGCGGGCGTACATTTCGAGCTTTCCGCCATTCGTGATGAGCGTGCACGTCATTCCGCGGGACTTGATCTCGCGCACGAGACGAAGGATGTCGGGGTACAGCAGAGGCTCGCCGCCGAAAAGACTCACGATCGGCTGCGAGGCCTGCAGCTGGTCGAGGAGCGAGACGTAATCGGAGAGCGAGAGCTGGCGCTTCGCGCCAATCAGTTCGTGGATGCGCTGCTGCTCCTTCCGCCCGTCGGTCGCGCTTGCCGAGAATCCGTCCGTCCGATAGATTCCGGTGTCGCCCCACTGGCCGCACATCTTGCAGCGCAGGTTGCAGAGGTTCGTCACCCGGAGCTGCACGAACGTCGGCATCGGCAGATTGTCGCGGCCGGGAGAGGCCAGGTGCGCCGTCACGCTCTTGCGCCCCCGGCTCATGCGGCCCAGATGGCGGCGGGCAAAGCCGGCCAGCCGGATTCCGCGGTAAAAGCTCATTCCCCTTCGAAGCGGGCGGGCCTCTTCTCCAGGAAGGCGCTCATCCCCTCGCGCATGTCGCGGGTGGAGGCGCAGAGACCGAAGAGCGTGGCTTCCAGAAGGAAACCGTCCTCGAGGGAGAGGTCCAACCCGTGGTGGATCGCCTCCATCGTGTACGCGACCGCCAGAGGACCGTTGGCGAGAATCTTGTCGGCCATCTCGCGGGCGGCGGAGACGGACTGGCCCGCGGGAACGATTCGATTCACGAGGCCGATCCGAAACGCCTCTTCGGCCGACAGCGGCTCCGCCGTCAGACAGATCTCCATCGCACGCCCCTCCCCGACGATTCGCGCAAGGCGCTGGGACCCGCCGTATCCCGGGATGATCCCGAGCTTGACTTCCGGCTGGCCGAGCTTCGCGTTTTCGGAGGCGATTCGAATCGTGCAAGCCAGGGCGAGCTCGCAGCCTCCCCCGAGCGCGAAACCGTTGATCGCCGCGATCACCGGCTTCCCGAGCGTCTCGATTTTGGAGAAGATCGCCTGCCCCCGGAGGGCGTGCCGCCGCCCCGTGATCGGGGTCATTTTCGAGAGCTCTCCGATGTCGGCGCCGGCAATGAACGCCTTCGGGCCCCCGCCCGTGATGATCACCGCTCCGACCTCCGAATTTGCGCGCGCCGCGTCGAGCGCGGCGTCGAGCTCCGAGAGGACTTCCGAGTTCAGAGCGTTCAGCTTGTCCTGCCGGTCGATCGTCAGGACCGCGATCCGGCCGTCGATTTCCGTTCGAACGAAGCCCATCCTCGACCTCCTTTGAAAAGCGGGCTAGAAGAAAGGGTTGTCGTCGGCGCTCGGCCCGTAGATCGACGGCACCGGCACATCGAGAAGCCGGAGGAAAACCGAAAGCTGCCCGCGATGGTGAATGGCGTCGAACACGAGAAACAGCGAAGCCGCGTCGAAGCGCGTCAGGGTGTTGAGCGCCTTGTCCCCCAGCCGGAAGCTCCAGCTTTCTTCCATCGCGGCGTCATCGAGCCCGTCGAGCGTCTTCCGGGCCGCGGCCAGACCGCTCTCGTAGAACTCGACGAGCCCGGCCGACGTCCTGGGCACGGGCGCGGCCTGGAACTTCGAGACGTCGAAGCCGTCGAGGGCGAGCGTTCCCGCCGCCCAGGACGGAGCTCCGGCGAGCCATCCCGCCAGCTGCCCGAGCGACATCGATTTCGGATGAGGCTTCCAATCGGCCTTCTCCATCGGCACGCGAGCCAGGACCTTTTGCGTGACCGGGGCTTCTTTCTCGAGCACCTTCAGGATCGAATCCCTCTTCGCCATCTCGATCTCCTATGCCTTTCGATTTCCCTTTTCGTCGTATTCGTAAAAGCCCTTGCCGGCCTTCTTCCCGTACAACCCGGCCAGAACCATCTTCTTCATCAGGGGCGGCGGCGCGAAGCGCTTTTCCCGGTACTCGGTGAACATGATCTCGCTGATGTAGTAGGCGGTGTCGATCCCCACGAAGTCCAGAAGCGTGAAGGGACCCATGGGGTACGCGCAGCCCAGTTGCATCCCCTTGTCGATGTCCTCGACCGAGCCAACGCCTTCCTCGAGCGCCCGGATCGCGTCGAGGAGATAGGGAACCAGAAGCCGGTTGACGATGAAACCCGAGTTGTCGCGAGCCGCAACCGGTTCCTTTCCGAGCGACTTCGCGAACGCGAACACGGCCTTTTGCGTCGCCGGCGACGTCAGGATCGTTTGCACGACCTCGACGAGCTTCATCACCGGAACGGGGTTGAAGAAATGAAGCCCCGCGAACCGGTCCGCGCGCTTCGTCGCCATCGACATCTCCGTGATCGTGAGCGACGAGGTGTTGGAGCAGAAGATCGTCTCCGGCTTGCAGATCCGATCCAGGGCGGCGTAGGTCTCCTTTTTCAGCTCGAGGTTCTCGATGATCGCCTCGATGATGATGTCGCAGTCCTTCAGGTCCTCGAGCCTCGTCGTGCCCGAGAGCCTCATGGCCGCCTTCTCTTCGGCCTTCAGCTTGCCCTTCTCGACGGCGCGCGCGAGCGAGCCTTCGATTCGGGACAGGCCTTTCTTCAGGAAAGCCTCGTCGACCTCCCGGACCACCGTTTCGTACCCGGCTTTCGCGGAGACTTCCGCGATGCCCGACCCCATGAGGCCGCATCCCAGAACACCGACTTTTTTCATCGTCAAATCCGGCTCCTTCCGAGAAAAGTGGAATCCTACTCGGAAATCGGATCCGTCGTCGGGGCTCCGAATCCCTCGCCGCAGAATTCCCGAAGCGTGAGGCCGGGCTCGAAGCCCTCCCCGGGAAACACGTGCATCGGCGAATGCGGAGCCGGACGGACCCATTCCCGGTCTCGCCAGAAACCGAGGACCTCGTCCCACAGCGCCGCGTCGTTGATCGCCGCCTGGAGGGACCCGACGTCGCCGAGGCCCCGGGCCTTCAGGTCGGCGAGGAACGAGGCGACGGCCGCGGCCCGCGTCGGAAAGTCGAGAAGCCGGGACGTGAGCTCCACCTTCCGACTACGCGGCCTCGAGGACCATCGCGATCCCCTGCCCGCCGCCGATGCACGCGCCCGCGAGGCCGAGGCGTTTCCCGCTGCGGCGAAGCTCCTTGAGTAGAGTCAGAACGAGCCGGGCTCCCGTCGCGCCCAGGGGATGGCCCAGGGCGATCGCCCCTCCGTTGACGTTGAGTTTCGAGCGGTCGAGGCCGAGCTCCTTCACGACGCCGAGGATCTGGCCCGCGAACGCTTCGTTGATCTCCCACAAATCGATATCGGAGATCTTCAGCCCCGCGAGCTCGAGCGCCCTGCGCGACGCCGGCGCGGGCCCGATCCCCATGAGCGCGGGCTCGCAGCCGACGACGCCCCACGAGACGATCCGTCCAAGCGGCGTGATCCCCTTCTCTTTCGCGCGCCGGGCCGACGAAACGACGACCGCGGCGGCGCCGTCGACGATCCCCGAGGCGTTTCCGGCCGTGACCATCCCCCCTTCACCGAACGAAGCCTTCAGTTTCGCGAGGGCCTCGAGCGACGTGTCGGGTCGAAGCGAGTTGTCCACGGCGACGACCTGCGGTCCCTTACGGCCGGGAACGGAGACCGGCGCGATTTCTTCCGCGAACTTTCCGGCCGACTGAGCCGCAGCGGCCCGACGTTGAGATTCGAGCGCGAATTCGTCCTGCTCCCCGCGGGTCACGGAGTATTTCTTCGCGACCCCGTCGGACGTCTGAGCCATCATCAGGCCGCAGTACGTGTCGAGAAGCGCCTCGAACAGCGAATCTTCGAGCTTGGCCCCGCCCAGACGAAATCCTTTCCGCGCGCCGCGAACGACGTGGGGCGCCTGTGTCATGTTCTCCATCCCGCCGGCGAGGACGGTTTCCGTCTCCCCGAGGAGGATGCGCTGCGCGGCCTGAACGATCGCTTCGAAGCCGGAGCCGCAGAGCCGATTGACCGTGACGGCGGGGACCTCCAGGGGAACGCCGGCTTTGAGCCCGACGTGCCGCGCGCCGTAAGCGGCGTCGGGAGAAGATTGAATGACGTTTCCGAAGATCACGTGACCGACCTCGGAGGGCTCGGTCCGGGATCGCCGCATCGCCTCCTTCCCGGCCTCGACGCCGAGGTCGATCGCGGAGACGTCGGCGAAAACGCCGTTGTAGTCGGCCATCGGCGTGCGGGCCCCTTCGAGAATGACGATGTCCTTTTCGGGTTTCATACACCCAAGTCTATGGCAGCTCGGTGAAACCTCCGCCGCACCTCGTGAAAGTCCCCGGGCTTCACTTCCGGATGAACCCGGTTGGTCAGCAGCACGTAGATCCGTTCGCGCCCGGGGTCGGCCCAGACGGAGGTCCCCGTGAACCCGGTGTGCCCGAACGTGTTTTCTCCGAAATCGTCGATCGCCGAGCCCGCGCCGCGCTTGCGCTGCCAGAAGAGACCCCGCGATTCGGGAAGACCGGGCGTTTGATCGATCAGGAACTCGCGACCTTGCGTCAGCCAGGGGCGGGTGAGCTTCCAGACGTCCTCGGCGGTCCCGAAGAGGCCCGCGTGCGCGGCGACTCCGCCCCGGTAGAATGCGTTGCCGTCGTGGACCTCTCCGCGGATGAGCTCGTTCCGGAACCCGTCGAACGCAATTCCGAGCGACTCGCACAGCGCCTTTTCGTAGCGGTTGCCCTCCTCGGTCGGCGCGACGTCCTGTTCGGCGGGGATCGGCCCGAAACGGGCGCCGGCTCCCGCCGCGGGCGCGATCTCGCTGCCGAAGATCCGGTCGAGCGGATCGGAGAGCACGGCCTCGAGGATCTCGCCGAAGACGAGAGTGCCGAGGTCGCTGTAGAGGACCGCCGCGCCCGGCCGGGACTCCGGCTCCAACCGCGCGAGCGTCTCACGGTACGCCGCCGCCCCGAAGCCGGAAGCATAAAGGGGGCGCCAGGACGGAAGGCCGGAAGTGTGGGTCGCCAGGCTACGGACACGAAGATCTTCGAACCGCGTCCGCCGAAAATCGGGGAGGTAGTCGCCGACCCGCCGGTCCCACTCGAGCCCTTCCCGAAGCGCCAGAGCGCCGGCCCGCGCCGTGGCCAGAACCTTCGTGAGCGACGCGAGGTCGAAAAGCGTTCCGGCCCGGCATCCCGTCCACCCCGTCGCGAGGACTTCCTCGCCGCTCCCCACGAGCGCGGCCCCGGAGGGAAAGCTTCCGCGCTCGCGCTCGCAGTCGAGGAAATCCTGCAGGCCGCTCAACGCGGAACCGGAAGGATTTCCCGCGCGGAATCGAGATCGACCCGAAAACGCAGGACCAACGCCTCGTTGGAGGCGAGCGCCTTTTCGGTCGGGCTGCGCACGGTCCGCTCGAGCTCGGCCGACTCTTTTTCGAGCTCCGCGATCTGGCGGGCAACGGTGGAACGGGTCGCCGGATCGGAAGAGGCCTCTTGCGCCTTCCGAAGCGAGGCGAGCGTGGCGCGGTAAGTCTCCAGATTCCGTCGCTGCGCGTCCTTCTCGGCGATTCGGATTCGGGCGTCGAGCACCTTCTGCCCGATCCACCGAATCTCGTCGAGGCTGACTCCGAGCGACCGCGCGGCTTCCGCGTCCGCGCGGGAAGCTCCTTCCAGGTCGCCTTCGGCCTCGGGCGGCCGCGGCCGGCCGCGGAGAAATGCCGCATAACGGACGACCTGGGCC
>JBOGJO010000119.1:0-3079 GCA_050747885.1 Thermoanaerobaculia bacterium | reverse complement strand
CCGTCGAGGCGATCCGCGCCCTCCAGGAGAGGGCGACGGAAGTCTCCTCGCTGCAGGAGTTTCACGCGGGATGACCTCGCGGGCGGCGCGATTTGCGCTTCTTTCGATCCTGGCGGCGGGCGTCCTGTTCGGCGGCTTTTCCCCGGCCTCGCCGGAATCCCGCTGGGCCGTCTTTCTGGCGCTCGCCTCGGGAGCCGTCGGCCTGACGGGGCGCGGGTGGGGAGTCGCCGTGGCCGCGTTCGCGGCCGCCGTCGCCGGGGGGGCGGCGGTCCTGCTGAAGGGCGCGCCACAGTGCCCGTGGTCGGCCCTCATCGTCCTTTCGTTCGGCGCGGGATTTTTCTTTCGCGATCTCGTCGGTTCGCGGGCGGCGCGCCCTCCGGACTCTCGCGTCCATGTTCTGGGCTTCCTGACGGCGCTCTGGATTCTGGCCGCGGCGGCCGCCGCGGTTTCGGCCCGCTCGCTGTGGGCGCTTTTCCACGGGCTCGACCTTCGGGTCGTGAATTCGCGCGGAATGACCGACGCCGAGGCGCTGACCGGAAACTTGACCTCCCTTGCGGCCGTGCTCTCGGGCGTGGTGCTCTTCGCCGTCCTCCGCATCCTCGACTCGAAATCCGCCCGCCGCGCTCTTCGCGCCCTTCTCGCCGGCGCGGCGGCGTCGGGACTCGTCGCCGTCTTGCAGGCTCGGGGCTGGATGGCCTCGCCCCGCCTGCCCTTCTGGAAAATGGCGGGCCGCCTCCAGGGCCTGTGCAGCGACCCGAACGCCCTCGGCGTCCTGGTGGGGCTCGCGATTCCAGTTGCCGTCGCGGGAGGTCTTTCGGGCGCCCGCCGGCTTCCGTGGTGGCTCGCGGCATTTGCTCTCGGAGGAGGGTTGGCCGCATCGGGCTCTCGCAGCGGTTTTCTCGTCGCTCTCGGCGGCTCCGCGATCCTCGTCGTCCTTCGCCGCGGAAGGATGCCGGCGAGGTCCGGCGCGCGTTCGGTGGCATGGGTGGGGACGGCGGCGGCGCTCGCCCTGCTGGCGGTCATCGTCGCGTCGGACCGGCACTCGGGGGGGCTGCTGCAGCGTCTCGCCTCGATCTTCGACCGCGACGTTCCGATCGAATTTCGCGCGTCGGCTCGGCCGATCCTGTGGCGGGGCGCGTGGGACGCCTGGAGGCAGAATCTCGCCGCCGGAGTCGGTTGGAACGCGTTCTCCTGGCAGCTCCCGAACGTCAACGCCCGCGCCGGGGCCGCGATGGATCGGTACGACAATCCCGGGAATTTCTACGTTCAGGCTCTCGCGGAAACAGGGCTTGCGGGAATCGCGATCCTGCTGGCCTTCGTCGCGGCCGCGGCGCGCGCGATCGTGAACGGCCTCAAGGGAATCGAATCCCGGGATTTCCTCTCGGAGGGGGCCGCCGCCGCGCTCGGCGCATTTTCGGTCGCGCTGGTCTTTGGCTCGCATCTGCTCGCCGCGGAAGTGTCTTGCGCCGCTTTCGTCCTGCTGGCTCAGTTTCGGGCGTGGCAAGTCCCTTCCCGCCGGGTCCGGGCTCTTCTGGGAATCAGCCTTGCCGCCGCGGCCGTGGCGTGGGGAATCGAGGCCGCGCGAACGGCCGATCCGGACTACGCGTTCCGGTACTCCGCCGGGATTGGATTTTCCGCGCCCGAAAACTCGCGGGAGGGGCGGTTTCAGTGGTCCGGCCGGCGCTGTGCCCTTCGACTCCCGCCGGGCGGACGCAGGAGGATCCGCGTCGTTTTTCGGAATCCCTCGACTCCGGCCGAGGAGTTTCGAATCTCCTCGGACCGGCAGGAGCTCTTCACGGCGAATCTGGAACGCAACCGAGATCTTCGCCTGACCCTCGTCGCACCGGCGGACCGCTCGTCCGTCTTTTTTTTCGAAAACGCCGCGAGCTTCCGGCCCTCGGCGTTCGGGGCTTCGAAGGATTCCCGGGAGCTCGCCATGCAGGTGTTTTTCGAGCCTTGAAGATTCAATGGCACCCCGCGTCGGCCAGGAGGACGGTTCTGTCGCGGGAGCTCTCGCCGCGCCGGCAAACGCTGGCCGTCTCGATTCTGTTTTTCGCGGCGGCGATCCTGGTCGGGGCTCCGCTGGTCGTCTCCACGGTTCTCACGCGGTGGAGGCGGGGGGAGGCGGAGTCCGAGGCCGAGTCGCTGAACCTCCGGAGAAAGGAGGCCCTGGATCTGGCGACCTCGGCCCTGCGGCAGACGGCCGCTCGACTCACGTCGGACCGGGCGCTTTTGGGACGCATCGCGTACCTTTACGACCTTCCGGGCCTGGCTCGGGAAGCGTCGTCTCTCTCCGAGAGCCGGCAGTCGGATGCGGGCAGGCTGGCGGCCACGGAGGCGGAGCTCGAGTTTCTGAGAAGCGCGCTGAAGAAGCTCCTGGACATCGAACAGAAGAACCCGGAATGGCCGTCCCGGACTCCCTCGATTTCTCCCGTTCCGGAATCGGCATTCGTGCCCACGAACACGTTTGGTTGGACGGTCTCGCGATTGACGCGCGAAAGGGAGTTCGTGCCGGGGCTCGACCTCGCCTGCCTGTCCGGCCTTTCGGTCGTTTCGCCGGCCGACGGGGTCGTTCACTGGGCCGGCGCTTTCCCCATCCGTCCCGGCTCGCCGTATGGCCACCTCGGGCGGATCGTTGCGATCCGCCACGGAGACCGCGCGGTCACGCTTTTCGGCTTTCTCGCATCGGTGCAGGTCCGGAAGGGGCAGAGCGTAAGCCGCGGCGAAAAGGTGGGGACGGTCGGGATCAGTCCCTGGGTCAACGCGCCGCGGCTCCGCTTCGAGGTGTGGCGCCTTGCCGCGCCGGCCCCGTTTCCCATCGACCCGAGTCTTGCGATGCTGAACGTCACCGGCCCGGACGTCTTCGACGCTTTGCGTCAGGCGCTTCGGGGGCCGGCGCGCAACGTTCCCGAGCTTCCGTCCGAGTTTCGGTAACCGGATCTCGTCGACTCCGGAGAACCGTGCGCCGGTCGGGAGCATGGTCTGGCCGGCCTCGCGAGAACTGGCGCAGCAACTAGGCACCGGGGCGTGACCTTGTTGACTCTTATGAAACTGGTAGTAAAGTGATTCTCGACTTCCC
>JBOGJO010000118.1:0-2274 GCA_050747885.1 Thermoanaerobaculia bacterium | reverse complement strand
TCCGGCGGAATCACCGGGATCACGTCCATGATCATCCATTCGGGGCGCTGCCCCGAGCGCCGGAACGAATCGATGACCTTCAGGCGCTTGGCCGCCTTCTGCTTCTTGATTTGCGACGTCTCGGTCTTCATGATCAGACGCAGCTCTTCGGAAGCCGACTCCACATCGACGCGGCGAAGGAGCTCCTGGATCGCCTCGGCGCCCATTCGCGCGACGAAGACGTCCCCCCATTCCCCGCGCACTTCGCGGAACCTCTCCTCGGAGAGAAGCTCCTTCTCCTTCAGGTCGGTCTCGCCCGAGTCGATCACGACGTACGACTCAAAATAGAGAACCCGCTCGAGGTCGCGCAGGGACATATCGAGCAGGTGACCGATCCGCGAGGGAAGTCCCTTGAAGAACCACACGTGGGAAACCGGCGCGGCGAGCTCGATGTGTCCCATGCGCTCGCGACGGACCCTGGATTTCGTCACCTCGACGCCGCATTTGTCGCACACGACTCCGCGGTGCTTCATCCGCTTGTATTTGCCGCAGAGACATTCCCAGTCGGTGATCGGTCCGAAAATCTTCGCGCAGAAGAGCCCGTCCCGTTCCGGCTTGAACGTTCGGTAGTTGATCGTCTCGGGTTTCGTGACTTCGCCGAAGGACCAGGACCGGATTTTTTCCGGCGAGGCCAGCGAGACCCGGATCGAATTGAAGTCCTTCAGACTCGTCGGTTGATTCATCAACGTGAGCGTTTCCAATTGCCCACTCCTTTCGAACTGCGTCAAAACCGCGCCGTCGCCTTCACCGCTTCAGGAGCTCGACGTCCAGGCAGAGCGACTGAAGCTCCCGAACGAGGACGTTGAACGACTCGGGCAGACCCGGATCTTCCGGGACTTCTCCCTTCACGATCGCTTCGTAGACCTTCGAGCGGCCTTCCACGTCGTCGGATTTGATGGTCAGCAGCTCCTGCAGCGTGTACGCCGCGCCGTATGCTTCCAGGGCCCACACTTCCATCTCTCCGAACCTCTGCCCGCCGAACTGGGCCTTGCCCCCAAGCGGCTGCTGGGTGATCAGAGAGTACGGCCCGATCGATCGCGCGTGGATCTTGTCGTCGACGAGGTGCGAGAGCTTCAGCATATAGATGTAACCGACGGTCACCTTCTGCTCGAACCCTTCGCCCGTCATGCCGTCGTACAGCGTCGTCTTCCCCGACGAGGGAAGGTTTGCATCTTTGAGGAGGACCTTGATCTCCCCTTCGGAGGCGCCGTCGAAAACCGGCGTCGCCACGTGGAGGCCAAGCGCCCTCGCGGCCCAGCCGAGGTGGGTCTCGAGGATCTGCCCGACGTTCATTCGGGACGGAACGCCGAGCGGGTTGAGCACGATTTCCACGGGACGGCCGTCCGGAAGGTACGGCATGTCCTCCTCCGGCAGGATCCGGGAAATCACGCCCTTGTTG
Organism: Thermoanaerobaculia bacterium; assembly: GCA_050747885.1. Lineage (GTDB taxonomy): Bacteria > Acidobacteriota > Thermoanaerobaculia > UBA5066 > DATFVB01 > CAWEYG01. Next base: position 836 of record JBOGJO010000118.1, on the reverse strand, counting down.
CCGTGGCGGCCCGCCATCTTGTCGCCGACGGAGAGCTTGCGCTTCATGGCCACGTAGACCTTGACGAGCTTGATGACTCCGGGGGGCAACTCGTCGCCTTTTTGGAGCAGGTCGATGCGGTCGGCGTTGACCTTGTTGAGCACTTCGATCTGGGAGTCCGCGCGCGCAAAAACGCGCCGAACCTCTTCGCGGGCCTCGTCGTCCTTGAGGCGGGCCGAGAGGAGCTCCTTCTTCGACAGCTTCCCGACGATCTCCGGCGTCAGCCGCGCGCCCTTCTTGGCGACGATCTCCCCGCGGCGGTCTTCCAGGTCCTCGGCCAGGGTCTTCCCGTCCAGGATTCCCTGAACTTTTTTGTTCGCTTCCTCGCGGATGATCCGAACTTCGTCCTGACTGTTCTTCTGGAGCTTCGCGATCTGGTCTTCTTCGATCTGAAGCGCGCGGACGTCCTTCTCGATCCCCTTTCGCGAGAAAATCTTCACGTCCACCACGATCCCCTCGATTCCCGGGGGGCACTTGAGAGACGCGTCCCGGACGTCGCCCGCCTTTTCGCCGAAGATCGCGCGGAGAAGCTTCTCTTCGGGCGTCAACTGGGTTTCGCCTTTGGGAGTGACCTTCCCGACCAGGATGTCTCCCGGCTTGACGGACGCCCCGATTCGAATGATTCCGGATTCGTCGAGGTCTCCGAGAGCGTATTCCGACACGTTCGGGATGTCGCGGGTGATTTCCTCCGGTCCGAGCTTCGTGTCGCGGGCTTCGAGATCGAATTCTTCGATATGGATCGACGTGAAGTAGTCCTCTTTGACCATCTTGTCGGAGATGAGGATCGCGTCCTCGTA
>JBOGJO010000117.1:0-27571 GCA_050747885.1 Thermoanaerobaculia bacterium | reverse complement strand
TGTGGAAGCGGGCGGACCGATCTGGCCCGACAAGGCGTGGTTGTGGGGCAGCTACGGGCGCGATCAGATCGACCTGATCAAGCTCTCCTCGGCGGCCCCGGACCAGACCACCCTCGAGAACTGGGCCGGGAAACTGAACATCCAGCCCGTGGAATCCAATTCGGCGACGATGTTCTATTTCCGCGGCGACAAGATCAAGCTCGGCCGCACGTGCTGCGCCAACCGCGCACAGGGCACGGCGTGGAACCAGAGCGGACCGACGACGATCTGGAAAGGCGACGACTCTCAGGTCTTTGGCCCGAACTTCGTCGTGAACGGCTCGCTGAGCTATGTCCGTGCCGGATTCGCCCTGGCCCCGCAGGCGGGCCTGGGACCGAACATGGTCCAGGACCAGAACGAAGTGTGGCAGGGGACCTTCTATCAGTTTTCGACGTATCGGCCACAGCACCAGGCGACAGCGAATGCCTCCTACTTCTTCAACACGGGCTCGATCGGTCATGAGCTGAAATTCGGATTCGGCTATCGCCACATTATCGGCGGATCGACGACGACCTGGCCCGGCAACCAGGACGTCAACTATCTGAACTACAACGGAAGCGGGCAGTCGTATGTGAAGCTGAATCGGAACCTCGCGGTCAACGAGACGATGACTTACTATGACGCGTACGTGGGCGACACGCTGACGGCGAATAACCTGACGGTCAACGTCGGCGTCCGCTACGACGATCAGAAGGGCTTCAACGCCCCCTCGAGCACTCCCGGCAACAACTCCCTCTGCGATCCGTCCCAGGCGTTCTCTCTGACAAATCCCTGCATTCCGGCATTGAACTACGCCGGGGGGCCGACGGAAATCCATTTCAAAGATTGGGAGCCGCGCGTGGGCGTCACGTATGCTCTGGGCGCGCAGAAGGCGACACTCCTTCGCGCTTCCTACGCGCGGTTCGCGGATCAGCTCTCGTCGGCACGCGTCGGGTTTGACAACCCCATCGGCTATACCTATATGTTCTATCCCTTCACCGACACCAACCACAACGGATTGGCGGATCCAGGCGAGCTCGGACCCGCCTACTTCTACAACGGCATCGACCCGGCGAATCCGACGAGCGTGACCTCGCCGAACCGGATTGCGTCGAACCTGAAGGACACGAAGACCGACGAGTTCATGGTCGGCATTGATCACCAACTCCTCCCCGAGTTGGTTGCGGGCGCGACCTACACTCACAGGCACCGGACGAATTACATCGACTACCGCTACATCGGTGTCGACGCTTCGAACTTCGCTCTCGATCCGAGCCGGAGCGATCTGCCAGCTTACGATCAACAGGGCAAGCTGATCGGCAACACCGGCAACTATTACGACTTCATCGCTCCGGCAGGGTTCAACAACGGAAAGATCCTGACGAACAACCCCGGTTTTTCGACCGACTACAATGGTGTCGAGTTGCAGTTGACCAAGCGCCTTTCCAACCGATGGATGGCGCACGCTTCCGCCAGCTATACCGACTGGAAGCAAAATGTCAGCGGAGCCAGCGGCTGTCTCGCTCAAACCGGCGGGTCACAAACCTCCTGGAAGGGCCCGACCAACGTGCTGACGGTATTCGGACCGAGCTGTGCGGATGGCGCTCAGAACTTCGAGGAGTCTCAGGGATCCGGCTCGAAAGCCGACGTCTTCCTGAACTCGAAGTATCAGTTCAACGTCAGCGGCCTGTACCAGCTGCCGCTCAACTTCAACATCGCGGCCAATCTCTTCGGACGCCAGGGATATCTTGAGCCGTATTGGGCTTCGGTGAGCGGTGGCGATGTGGGCGGAACGCTCGGATCGCGTCAGGTCATCGTCGGATCGAGCGACGACCACCGTCTGAAGAACGTCTACCAGCTCGATCTGCGCGTGGAGAAGGTCCTTCCCCTGTTCCAGAAGGCGGACATGACTCTTTCGATCGACCTGTTCAATGCCTTGAACAGCAGCACGGTTCTCCAGCAGGCGGCTCAGCTGAGCACGAAGGCGTGCGGCACGGCCAGCCCGGGCGTCAGCTGCACGGGTAAGGGCAACCGTGTCGAGGAAACCATGAGCCCGCGTGTCCTGCGTTTCGGAGCTCGCTTGAGCTTCTAAGGTCTCCGGTCGATTTCCTTTCGCCCGCCGGGGCTCAGGCTCCGGCGGGCATTTTTTACGAGAATCTCCCATTGCGCTTCGACGAGAGATCCGATATCCTCTCCTGTCGAAGTAACAGGGTATGTGACGACACGAAAGGAAAAGAAAAATGAAAGCAAGAGCTCGACACTTCTCTCTCTCCATGCTTCTCGTTCTGACCGTCGCGTCGGGCGCGGGACGCCAGGCGCGGGCGCAGACAACCCAAAACCCGTATCCCAGCATGGCGCCGATCGATCAATACCTGATCGCCGATCGCAATGCCGAAGTGGCCCTGGCGCGAAGCGCGGCGCCGGACTCGGTGGCGGAGCATGCAGAGGTTCTGGTGCTCGGGCGGCACGGCTACGAGACGGCGGTCAAAGGCACGAACGGCTTCGTCTGTCTCGTGGGCAGGTCCTGGGCCTTGGGCTTCGACAAGCCCGAGTTCTGGAATCCGAAGATCCGTTCGGCCTTGTGCGTGAATTCCGTATCCGCCCGCTCGGTGCTGCCGCTGCACCTCGCCCGTACCGAGTGGGTCCTTGCGGCCGTGGCCATCGCCGACATGAAGGCGCGCGAGGATGCCGAGTGGGCTTCCGGAAAATACAAGGCTCCAGAACCCGGCGCCATGAGCTTCATGCTGTCCAGGCAGAGCTACCTCAACGACGACGCAGGCCCGTGGCTCCCGCACGTCATGTTCTTCGCGCCGAGGTCCGAAAGCGGGCAATGGGGGGAGAACCTACCCGGTTCTCCGGTGCGGGCCGACACCACCAACTTCAAGAACACCACCGTGTTCAATGTCCTGGCGCCCAAGTGGTCCGACGGGACACCCAGTCCCGCCGACAGCCAGCCTTCAGGGCCAACAGCTCAGCATCCGCACTGAGACGGACGAAGCGAAACGGATGGGGCGCCTTGCTATTGTTCTTTTCATGAGGTGACGAATGAAACTGAAAATCCGCGGACGGGACACCGGAGGCCGAGCACCACGGAGCGTGATGTGAAAACGGCGAGGGCGACCATGTTGGGATCGGGACTCGTCTCGATCCGTTGCTGGCTCGTGGCGCTCTGCCTGGCGCTCTTTCTGCCCGCGCTCGGCGGACGGCAAACGGCGCCCGACTCGATCCTTTTCAACGGGAAGATTTTCACGAGCGATGCGGCGCACCCCTACGTCCAGGCATTGGCGGTCCGCGGCGAGCGCGTTGTCGCGACGGGCACGACCGCTCAAATCGAGGCCCTCGCCGGCCGACGGACGAAACGCATCGACCTCGGCGGTCGGACGGTCATCCCGGGCATCAACGACGCTCACAACCACCTCGACATTTCCGGTGCGGATCGCATGGACCTGGACCTCAAGACCCCGGATCCGGACTGGCCTGAAGTGAAGGCTGCGATTGCCGAAGCCGTGCGGAAGGGGCCGAAGGAGAGATTCATTCACGGCGATATCGCCTGGAAGGTTTTCCGCGATCCCGCGGTGAATCGGAGCACCCTCGACCAGATCGCTCCCGACAACGCCGTCGTCCTGGAAACCCTGACCGGCCATGCCCTGATCGTGAACAGCTCCGCTCTGGCGCGAGCGGGGATTCGGGAGAACGAGCCCGATCCGATGGGCGGGCGCTACGAAAGGTCGCCGGACGGAAGGCTCACCGGGGTGATTCGAGAATACGCGGCGTTCAACATGAAGCGCCGCCTTTCGGACCAGACGAGCGAGGCGAACGCCGTTGCAGAGTTGCGAAAGGCCCTCTCCGCGGCCGCCAGGTGGGGAATCACGACCATCCAGGACATGTCGAACCGGATGGCTCCCGGCCGATGCGTTGCGCTCCTGGAGAAAGTGCCCACCCCGATTCGGGTTCGTGTCATGAGGATGCCGGGAACGACTCCCGCCGGCCGCGACACACGGGAGGGCCGGCCGGCGCCGCGCAGCTCGAATCCCCTCATTACGGTCAGCGGAACGAAATGGATGCTCGACGGGGTTCCCATCGAAGGAACGTTTGCTCCGCGCGACGATCCGGCGACGATGGATCAGTTCGTTCTGCACGAGGGGTTGACGTTTCCGAAAACGGAGATCGCCGCCATGCTGCAGGAATCGCTGAACGACCATGATCCGTTGATGGTTCACGCCGTGGGTTATCCCGCAACCGTAGCGATGCTGGACGCTATGCAGTTCGCGGGCGGACCGAAAGTCTGGGCCACGCGGCGAGTGCGAATCGAGCATGGCGACGGCCTGACGCCGGAGCTGATCCCTCGATCGAAGGCGATGGGAATCGTCGTCGTGCAGAACCCGACTCACTTTGCCGCCGCAAACTTGAATCCTGATCTCGAGGGCGTCTTTGAAAAGACAAAAACACAGCCCATGCGATCGCTCCTGGCCGCGGGTATTCCCGTCGCGCTGGGTTCGGACGGGCCGACGAATCCCTACCTGAACATCATGTTCGCCTCTCTGGATCCGAACCGCCCGAGCGAGGCCGTCTCGAGGGAGCAAGCCGTTGTCGCCTACACCCTGACTTCCGCCTACGCCGAATTCGCGGAAAAAGAAAAGGGGAGCCTCGTGCCCGGCAAGCTCGCGGATCTCGCCGTCCTTTCACAGGACATCTTCGCCGTGCCGGCATCGGAGCTGCCCAAAACGACCTCTGTCCTCACCATGGTCGGGGGAAAAGTGGTTTACGATGATCGAGGACTCCGGGCGCGGACGAGCCGATGAATCGGATTCGGACGGAAGGCGGATGAACCGATTCGCGGGGTCAATGTCGTTTGGCGCCGCCCTGCGGCGTTGTCGGGAGGAACGCGGTGTCGGGTTGCGAGAATTGGCGCGCTCTTCCGGTGTGAGCTCTTCGTATCTCTCGCTCGTCGAGAACGATCTCGTCCGCCCGCCAAGCGCAAAGACCATTACGAAACTGGCGCGTGCGCTCCGGCGCGACGTCGATGCGCTGCTGGAGTCGGCGGGGATAATTCCGGAGGCCATCCTGAGGACCCTTCGGCAGCGGCCCCGTGCGATGGGCGCGCTCATCAGAGTGGCCCGGACCATGACGGATGATGAGATTTACGAAGTGAGCGATGAGTTGCGGAGACGCCCGGGCGATCCGGAGTCGTGGCGGCATCCGGGGCCGACACGCGGGCCTTCGATTGCTGAAGCGCGGGACTCAAAGCAGGGCTCCCGATGAAAGCGTTTCTTCGATCCCTGTTCCTCGCCTTTTCACCCCCGCAAAGAGCGACGGAGGCAGACCGGGAACGAATGACCGATCTCGTCAAATTCACGGCCGGGGGCCTCCCTCCGGAGAACGTCACGGCCTATGGTGCGGAGGTCGTCGAAAACCTCTCCGGCCGCGTCGTGGCGCGCGTTCGAAACGCGGTCGCGACGAGCGGCGACCCCACGGCCCACGCGGAAGTCCTGGCGATCCGGCAGGCGTGCGCCGCTTTCGGCAGCCTCGATCTTTCGGGGTTTTCTCTCTACACGACTTGCGAACCCTGCGCCATGTGCATGGGAGCCTGCCACTGGGCGCGCATCGGCCGAGTCGTGTACGGCTTTACGCTGAAGGATTCGGCGCGGCATTTTCCCGAGCTGTCCCTGCCGGCCAGGTGGGTCGCCGCCTGTTCTCCGTTTCGCTGCGCCGTGATCGGCCCGGTGGCTCGCGCGCTCTGTCTCACGCTGCTTCCGGGGCGGGTGCCGGGTTCTGAAAATTCCGCGACTGCTAAAGCGGCCGCGCTTCGATGACGAGAAAGTCGGGAATGCTCGCGCGAAACGACCTCAACCCCGAATCCGGCTCGTCGGCGCCCGGGTCGGTTTTCGGCTCGACGAACCGCGTGACGGCCAGCCCGCTCGCCCGGAGAGCTTCAAAATAATCCGTGAGACTGCGGTGGTAATGATTGTGGCCTCCCTCGAAAACCGAGACGCGCCAGACTTCCGGTTCGAGATAGCCCGTCACCTTCCGAAACGCTCGACCGCTCGCCTCTTCCCGGCTCATCGCAAAATTGTAGAAGCACGGGTGGCGAAGTGAGAATACGAATCGACCGCGCCGCGCGAGACAGCGGCGGACGCTCCGGAACAAATCGAGCACCGTCGGGATCGCGGTGACGAGCATGTGAGAAACGACCAGATCGAAGCTCCTTTTCGGGTACGGCAGGCCTCGCGAAAGGTCGCGCTGGAGAAACTCCACCTCGGGACAAACGTTCTTTGCCTGCCGAAGCATCTCCGAAGATCCGTCGATTCCCCGAACTCGCGCGCCCGCGTCGCGCAGAGCCCGGCTCATCCAGCCCGGTCCGCAGCCGAGGTCGAGAACTCGCTGTCGACGGACATCGCCGATGACCTTCCAGACGGCTTCGGTGAATTGCAGGAAGATCCGCCCATCCGGGGAAGCGGCGCGGTCGAGATAGCCGGGCGCAATCCGGTCCCAGTCCGCAAGATCACGTTCCGCGCCGCTGCCAAATTCCATCCTCTCCTCCACGTCGAATCGAATTGTAACCGGCGGGGCGGATTCCTTCGTTCTCGGGCGAAAAAAATATCGTGCCGAGCCGGAAGACGGGCCGTGGCGGCGAATTGCCGGGGGGATGTACTAGAATCTTCCCGGAACGCGCGCGGGCCGTCTCGAGACGAGCAGATGAAGAGACGAAAATTCCTCGAGTTTCAGGCTGCCGAAGCAGACATTTTGGATTGGTGTTGGCCGATTCCTTGACTCGACTTCTGTGAAGATTTCCAATTTGCGGCGGGAGGGCCCCGCCCGTGTCGCAGCGACGGTCGCCTGGGAGGACTCCGAGCGCCCGGCGCTCGAAGTCTTTTTCGAGACGCGGGTCGAATTCGGATCGGAGCTGGAGCCGGACCCCAACGCGCTGCTCCTTGCCGCCTACTTCCCGGCCATCCGCCACAAGGAAAAGCGAATCCTTCTGGAGGGCCCTGTCAGCCCTCGAATGCGCGACGGACTGAAGGCGGTCGCGTCGCTTTTTCGCGGATGGTATGGCGGCGAGCGCGATGAGCCCCGCCTCGACGTCGCTCTCGGCTTCGCGCCGCCCACGCCGAGGAGCCCCGGTCGGGCGGCTTCATTCCTTTCGGGCGGAATCGATTCGCTGTTCACGCTTCGGAAAAATCGCGTCGAAATTCCAGGGGATCATCCGGCTTCGATCCGGGACGTGCTCTGGCTCGAGGGGAGAGAGTTTCAGGGGGGCGAAAACTCGCCGGCCGCGCTGAGTCATGCGGAACGCCTCTCCCAGGTGCTGAACGAGGTCGCTCGGGACGCGGGCGCAACGCTCGTTCCGGTGCGTACGAACGTCCGCGGTCTCGATCCGGACATTTTCTTTTTTGGTTACGAATTCCAGGCCGCCTGCGTCGCCGCCGCGGCCCACGTCCTTTCACGGCGCTTCGACGTGGTCTCCTTCTCCTCCGGATGGGAGATGGGCAGCCTGATTCCGTGGGGGACCCACCCGCTCGTCGATCCCAATCTCGGGACAGAAGCCCTCACGGTGCGGCACGATGGCGCGGCGTATGGCCGGGCGGAAAAGCTTCGGGCGCTGGCGGGCTGGAAGGTCGCGATTCAGAACCTCGTGGTGTGCAACGAGAATCCGACCGCGGCCTCGCTCAACTGCGGCCGCTGCTATAAATGCGTGGAGACGATGACCTTGCTTCTTTCGGAAGACCTGCTCGCGGGGGCCCGACAGTTCCCCTTTTCTGACGTTACGCCCGATCTGATCGACGGCCTGACCCTGGCGCCGAACCTGAGGTCCTCGCTCAGAGAATACGCGGGCTTTTGGACCGCGATGATTCCTTCGCTGGAAGCGCGAGGTCGGGGCGACCTCTCCCAATCGATTCAGGCCAAACTGGCCGATGCCAGTCGGCTCGAGTTGTGGCTCGAGGAACGAGACTGGAAGGGACGCCTCAAGCGCCTGGACCGCCGGTTCGCGGGCGGATTGGGAACACGAGCGCTTCGGGCCGTCCGCAAGAAGAACGCTTTCCGCCGCCCGCCGCGCTGAACGGTTTCGAGGATCCTTTCCTTTTTCCGGAGGCGCGAGTTCCTTCACCGGGACGGCTGACGGCGGACGAGAAGATCCACGCGAATTGGAATCTCATTCTTCGTCGGAAGGGTGAGCAGCGTCGGGGGATCGATCTTGAAGTCGGACAACGTCGCCGGAATCGTTCCGGAGATCCGGATCCCGTCGCCTTCGGCCGAGAGCCGGAAGGGGACCTGTTTGTACTGGACGGTCTGGCCCGCAAATTGGATTTCGAGATCGACGCGGGCCGTCGGGGAGGCGGCCGCCGACTCGGCCGCCCGGCTGCGAACCGTGACGACTGGAAACTGCGCGCCCCGCGTCACCTGGAGCATGTGCAGGTCGCGGTTGCTGTCCCCGGAGTCGAACGATTTCACGGGCACCGCGACCAGGATGTCGCAAAAGCCGGCGCTGCAGACGGCTTTGCCCCTCGCCGCGTGGCTCACGCCTTCGGTTTCGTGGAGCGGATGGGAGACGTGATACGTGAGCGTGGACTTTTCGAGTACCCACTCGGTTCCCGCGGCGCGGACGAAGGGGGCGAGCGCGAGAACCAGGCCGAGGGTGAGCAGCTTGTTCTTCATCGGGGATCGCCTCCGCCCTCTCAGAACTTCACCGAAACCGACAACATGGCAAGGCCATAGGCCGCCGTCGTCACGGCCGCCACGGCCGAGTGCGCCTTGGCGACTCCGTGAACCTTCTCGCCGCGCTGGTGCTGTTCGTAGGCGAGCACACCCAGAATGGGCGTGAGGATCATTCCGGGACCGTGAATCCAGACCAGCAGTTTGTGGAAGCGGATGGGCCCCCGCGTGGGGGTTCCCGGTTCGGTCGGCGCCTTCTCGGCGTAGTAGGCCGTGGCGGAGTACAACCCCGCCGTGACGATTCCGAGGGCGCCGTGGATGGCGCGTCCGGACGAGCTGCTGTGCTGGCCGCTCGCCAGCCCGGAAGTGAGGACCGTGGCCAGAAAGGAGGCGGCCGTGATCAGGCCGAGGCGCTGGTGGGTCTTGAGCATGTGAGAGCGTTTGTCGAGCTTTGCCTGGTCCTCCGGGTTGCCGCGGGTCTGGTCGGGAGCGAACCCCAGGTCTTCCAGCGACGGCGGCTCCTGCTTCGAGGGGGTCGAATCTGTGGCGGCGGGCGGCGGCGGAGGATCGGAAGTCTGGCCGAAAATCGACGGAGGCAGAAGGAGAGGCCCGAGGGCGAGAATCAGGATCGGAATTTTTCGAACGGTGCAGGTCGGTCGGCTCATTTCTTGTCCTCCGTTGCCCCGGGATCGCGCTGAATCACGGCGAATATGGCGCGAAGGAGATAAATGCCCGATGTATCCCCTCCGTCGAATCGGTTTCTATTCAAGATTCGGGCCGTACCCGTGAACGTTTTATCGTTCTCGTCGTAATATGCGCCAACCGGGGACAGAGTCTGCCGGGGAGGAGGAATTCGGATGAGCTTGATTTTAAAGAAATTAACAGCCGCGGCGACACTGGCGCTCGCGGCAACGGTCTCGGCGGAGACCGCCGACGACGTGATTGCGAAACACGAGGCGGCCCGCGGAGGACTGGAGAAGATCAAGGCGATCCAGAGCCTCGAAATGAAGATCAAAGCGAACCAGCAGGGGCTCGAGTTTCCGGGGAAAATGGACTTGAAGCGGCCCGAGAAGGTGCGCCTCGAGATGACGATCCAGGGCAAGACGATCGTCCAGGCCTACGACGGCAAGACCGCCTGGATGATCATGCCGTTTCTGGGATCACCCGACCCGCAGGTGATGTCGGCCGATGACGCGAAGGATGTCATCGAGCAGGCGGACATGGACGGCTCGATCGTCGACTACAAGGCCAAGGGCAACACGGTGGAGTTGCTCGGCAAGGAAGACGTGGAGGGCTCGCCCGCCTACAAGCTCAAAGTCGGTCTGAAGAACGGCGACACCTCGTATGTCTACATCGACACGGAGACCGGCCTGGAGGTCAAGGAAACTTCGAAGCGCAAGCAGCAGGGGTCGGAAGTCGAAGTGGACAGCTACATGACGAACTTCAAGCCGATCAACGGTGTGCTGTTCCCCTTCTCGATCGAGAATAAGGTGCAGGGAAAATCGGTCGGACAGTTCACGATCGACGACGCCAAAGCGAACGTCGCGATCGACGATGGAATCTTCGCGATGCCGGCGGCGGCCGCGAAGGCGGCGCCCGAGAAAGAGAAGAAATGAAGAATCGAGTCGCGTTTTTCGCGGCGGCGGTGCTTGCCGTTGCCGGCGCCTCGCGCGCGGCGAAGCTCGACTCCGCGGCGATTTCCGGGCTCCACGCGCGAGCGATCGGACCGGCGGTCTTCGGCGGGCGCATCGAGTCGATCGATGCGTCGGCCAAGGACCCGAAGCTCCTCTACGTCGGAGCGGCGGGCGGCGGGGTGTGGAAGTCGATCGACGGCGGCGTGACGTTCAAGCCGGTGTTCTACAAGTACTCGCAGTCCATCGGAGCGGTCGCGATCGACCAGGCTCACCCGGACACCGTCTGGGTCGGCACGGGGGAAGGCGACGTCCGCAACAGTGTGTCGGTCGGTTCCGGCCTCTACCGGACCGACGATGGCGGCGACGACTGGCGGCTCGCCGGGCTGGCCGACACGGAGCGCATCGCGCGCGTCGTTGTCGATCCGGCGGACTCGGCGACCGTCTACGCCGCGGCCGTCGGACACCTGTGGAACGACAGCGCGGAACGCGGCCTCTTCAAGACCTCCGATGGCGGGAAGACGTGGCAGAAGGTGCTTTACGTCAACCCGTCGACCGGTTGCGCGGACGTCGCGATCGATCCGAAGAATCCGAAGATCGTCTACGCCGCGATGTGGGACTTTCGGCGCCGCCCGGATTTCTTCCGCTCCGGCGGACCCGGTTCCGGCTTGTACAAGTCTGCCGACGGAGGCCTTCATTGGAAGCGCGTCGTCAACGGCCTCCCGGCCGGAGACCTCGGCCGCATCGCGATCGCGGTGGCGCCGTCGCATCCGGAGACGGTCTATGCCACGATCGAATCGACAAAAACGGCGCTCTACCGCTCGGACGATTCGGGCGAGTCCTGGCGGATGATCAACACGTCGTTCAACGTGGGCGTCCGCCCGTTCTATTTTTCGCACCTTGCGGTGGATCCGCGAAATCCCGATCGGATTTACAAACCCGGCTTCATGCTGACGGTGTCGGAAGACGGCGGAAAATCCTTCTCGGGCGGGGGAATCAACTTTGGAAGCTACCACTCGGACACTCACGCGTTCTGGATCGACCCGGCGAACTCCGACCACCTGATGCTGGGCACCGACGGCGGCGTCTACGTTTCCTGGGACCGCGGAGGGCGGTGGATGTTCTTGCGGACGCTGCCGGTTTCTCAACCGTACCGCGTCGCCCTCGACGACGCGCAGCCGTACAACGTGTACGGCGGTTTTCAGGACAACGGTTGCTGGTACGGTCCCTCCAGCGGGGCGGGCGGTATCGGCAACGACGAATGGAAGAACTTCGGCTTCGGCGACGGGATGTATGCATTTCCGGACCCGACCGACGCGAACGTCATTTTCTGGGAGTACCAGGGCGGGGAGATCTACAAGTTCTTCCGAAAGACGAAGGAAACCAAGCAGATTCGTCCCTATCCGACCCGGGGCGACAAGACGCTTCGATTCAACTGGGAATCGCCGCTGGTCGTTTCGGCCGCCGATCCTCATCTTTTCCTGGCGGGGGCGCAGTATCTCTTCGCGTCCACCGACAAGGGAGAGTCGTGGCGGCAGATTTCCGGAGACCTGACGACCGACAACCCGGAGCTCGAGCGGCAGGTCGAGTCCGGAGGACTCACCCCCGACGACAGTTCCGCCGAGAACCACTGCACCATTTTCGTCATCGCGACTTCGCCGATCGACGCGCAAGTCATCTGGGCCGGTACGGATGACGGCAACCTCCAGGTCACGCGCGACGGCGGGGCGCATTGGGAAAACGTCGTCTCGAGGGTCCCGGGCGTTCCGAAGGGAACGTGGGTGTCCGGGATCGAGGCGAGCCGGCGAGACCCGGGAACCGCCTATGCGACGTTCGACAACCATGCGCGCGGCGACCTCGCCGCCTACGTCTACCGGACGACCGATTTCGGCCGGACTTGGACGGCGCTGGCGACGAGCGAGGTGACCGGCTACGCCCATGTGATCCGCGAGGACCCGAAGTCCGCCTCGCTCCTCTATCTCGGCACGGAAGACGGGCTTTTCCTGTCGATCGACGGCGGAAAGGAATGGGCCCAGTTTTCCGGGGACCTTCCGAAGGTCCCGGTTCGCGACATCGCCATCCACCCCCGCGAATCCGACCTGGTTCTGGCCACGCACGGGCGCGGTTTCTACGTCGTCGACGACGTCTCGATCCTGCGGCAGCTCACACCGGAAGTCCTCGCGGCGGGCGTGACGGTGCTGCCTTCGCGTCCGACGTACCTTCGCATCCCCTTCCAGCTGCAGTCGTGGAACGGCGACGGAGATTTCGTCGGGGAGAACCCGCCGGACGCGGCGGTGATCTCGTTTTATCGAAGCAAGCGCCGCCTGCTCGGCGAGTCAAAAATCGAAATCGACGACGCCTCCGGGAAAACCCTCGCGACGCTGCCCGGTAGCAACCGGAAGGGAATCAACCGCGTCCTCTGGAACACGAGGCTGAAGCCCCCGAAGACCGCGGTGGCCACGGGGCTCGCCGTGGGAGCTCTCGTGGGGCCGACCGTGCCCGTCGGCGCGTACACCGTGAAGGTGATCGACGGCGAAAAGACCTACACAGGAAAACTCGAGCTCGCTCCCGATCCGCTGCTTCCGTATTCGGCGGCCGACATTTCCGCCCGTCAGGACGCGATGATGTCGCTTTACCGGATGCAGGAGGATCTCGCTTTCCTGGCGGACTCGATCACGAGCGTGCGGGACGGCGCCGCCGAGCGAGCGCGAAAGCTGGGAAATTCCTCTCTCGCGAAGACTTTGACGCAACTTTCCGAGAGGCTCGAAGCGCTTCACAAGACTCTCGTCACGACTCACCCCGCTCTCGAAGGCATGCCGTCCGACTCGGACCGTCAGTTGAGGGAGTGGGTCACGGATCTCTTCGGCGCCATCAACGGATTCGGAGGGAGGCCCTCCGCCGGCCAGCTCGCTCAGATTCCGGTGCTGGGAGAAAGGCTCGGCGAAGCGCGCCGCGCATTCGAGAAGCTCGTTTCGCAGCTCGCCGACGTGAACCGAAGCCTCGAGAAGAAATCGCTGGCGCCGATTCGCCCCGTCTCGCGCGAAGCGTGGGAGAAAGAACAGGCGTCGTAGGCGGGCGGCCGCTACTCCCGGTCGAGGGAGACTTCGACGTTGCGCGTTTCAGCGGGGGCGAGCTCGATGTCGGATGACCAGGCGCGGTATCCCGGGCGCTGAACGTCGAGCGTGTGGCTTCCCGGGTCGACGGGCACGCCCCGGAGCGTGCGGCCGACTTCGTCGCCGGTCCCCAGGAGATGGCCGTCGAGGTAAACGACGGCGTCGTCCGGCTCGACGGAAAACGTCAACCTCGCGGTTTCCGCCGAGTCGGCGGTCTCGTCGGCCTCGGGCAACGGCTCCGCGACCGGGTTGTCGAGCCACCCGCCGAATCCGCCCCAGAACGGCGCGCCGAAGAAGATCCATTCGCCGCCGGATCGACCATGGTCATGGGCGGTCCCGCGCGAACCCCTCGTGTGTGGACCGCCGTGATCCGAACCGTCATGGTGAGAGCCGTGAGAGTGCGAGCCGCCAGAGTGCGAGCCGTGTGATCCGCCAGAGTGCGAGGTTCCATGAGACCCTCCGCCGTGAGACCCGCCCCCGTGCGAGCCCCCGCCGTGGCTCGCCCGCAGGAGAGTGGCGGGGAACACGAGCATGAGCGAAACGGCCGCGCCGATGGTCTGCCGAACGATTCTCGTCATTGGCCTTCTGAAAGAAGGGAGCCGGACCGAATTATGCTCTCGAGGCCGTTTGAGGGCAAGGAGCGATGTCGTTCCCCGGAGTCTCACGGCAAGCGGAACGGGTAGGACCTCTCATCGGCCCGAGCTCCGTCGAGGAGGAGAACTCGGATACCGGAGTCCTTCGCTGTGACTTCGCTCGAGAGGAGAAACGCGAGTCCGCCGCCGTCCTTGATCAGAAATTGCTTCACGTCCTGGCTCGATTTGAGCAAGCGCGGGGACACGGGGGCTTCTCCCCGGAAGATGATCCCCAGCCAGTGCTGGGTGAAATCGATCTCCGACATGTGAACGACCCGATCGAAGAACTCTCGCCCGGCCTCCGTCGCCGCGGGCCGGATTCCGAGAGCGATTCGTCGGCCGCCCTTCCAACGGGTGACGCGCCCGAGAAAGATCTGGCGGACTTCGGCCGAAGACAGCCCCGACGGCGCCTGTTGCGCCGAAACCGCGAATACCAGCGCCTCGCCGGAGGCGAGCGCCGCTCTCGTCGACCCGGCCGCGACGAATGCGGCGGCGACCAGGATGAAGGGGCTTGCCTTCCTCAAAAAGCCACTGCGATCTGCAGCCGCAGGCGGTGGTCGAGCTCCGGGGAAAGGGAGCGCTGCGATCGGAAGTCGAATTTGACGACGAGTTTTCCCGTCGCGTCCCAGCGAACCCCCGCCGCCCACGCGCGCTCGTCGCTCACGTCGGCGAGGTAAGGCTCGTTGGCCGCGACGTTGAGACGGTCCAGAAGAAGGTACGGGCGGAATTCGTGAAGCTGGCCCGGAAGACGCGAGGAAAACAACGCGTACCATCCCCACGTCGTGTGCGAAGGGCCGCCGGGAAGGCGATGGTCCATCCGGCTCCATTCGCCGCGAATCTCGACGGGCCCGCGGAGGTAGCTCGTGGAGAGAGTCACGTCGCGCTCGCGGTAGGTTCCTTCCGGGGCGGGGATGTCGTCGAGGAGGGCCGCGCCGCCGATCTCCCAACCCGGGACGCCCGTCGGAGCGAAGGCCACGGAGAACAGGCCGGCGGCGGAAGTGGGGCCCGTCAGCGGCGCGATGTCGTCGCGAGAGGTGCCGCGCCCCTCTCCGATTCCCACTCCGTATCGGAGGCCCGCCGAACCGTTGACGCGCCCGGACAGCCATCCGCCGATCAGGTGAAGCGGCCACGCTCCACCCTGCTCCTGGCGTTTCGCGATTGCGGGAACGTCGATGGGTGTCTGCAGAAATCTCGGCAGCTGTTCCCGCTCGTTCCATTCGACGATTCCGCTGCTGACCTCCCCGACCTGAAGACGGAGCGCGTCGGACGGGCTGTAAGCGACGAGCAATCTCTCCAGATCGAGCTCGATCTTTCGCCGTCCGGGGACATCCGTGCGGGAGCCGCGTTCGTGACGCTGGATGAGCCCTTCCGCGAGCGCGGACCAGGAGTCGGAGAGTTGGATCTCGCCGTACGGGTCGAGCTCCCCGAAATCGAGATCCGTCGTGTCCGAGGTCGTGGAACGGCTGACGTTGAGATCCGCGAACGCGGACACGCGAGCCGTCGGGTAAGATGCGTCCTGCGCGGCGGCGAGGCTCGCGGACAGCAGCACGCAGGCCGCGGACGCGAACCGAAGACCGGGGTTCTGACTCCGGTTTCGAGGAACCATGGAAAACCTCCCTCCCTGGGCAAGCGGAAGTGTAGCGGCAGACCGCCGAATTCGTCTTCCGTTTATCTTCGGGGTGTAGGCTCGGACCCATGCGGATTCTTCTCGTCGAGGACGATGCGCAAATCGCGCGCTTCCTTCGGAAGGGGCTCGTCGAGAGCGCGTATGCCGTGGACGTCGTGACGACCGGCGAAGCGGCGCTTTACGAGGCCAGCGTGGGCAATTACGACGCGATCGTGCTCGACGTGATCATCCCGGCTCCAAACGGATTCGAGGTTTCCCGGCGCCTGCGGGCCGAAAAGGTCAACGTTCCCATTCTGATGCTGACCGCTCGCGACGCCGTCTCGGACCGGATCGAGGGCCTCGATTCGGGAGCCGACGACTATCTCGTGAAGCCGTTTCAGTTCGCCGAGTTGCTTGCGCGGCTGCGGGCGCTCCTGCGGCGCGGGGGAGCGACCCACGCGTCGGTGATTTCGGTGGGCGGGCTCGAGATCGACACGCGATCGCACCGCGTGCGCCTCGACGCGCAGCCGATCGCCATGACGACGAAAGAGTACTCCCTGCTCGAGTACCTGGCGCGAAACGCGGGACGGATCGTCGGCCGCGAGGAAATCGCGGATCACGTGTGGAACGAGGAGTTCGACCCTTTCTCGAACCTGATCGAGGTTTATGTGAATCGGCTCCGGCGGAATATCGAGAGGGTGTCGGAGAGGAAGCTGATCCACACGGTTCGGGGAGCGGGCTACATGCTGGACCCGGGCGTCGCCGGCTGAAATGCTCCACTCGGTTCGCGCGCGCCTGACCCTGTGGTATTGCGGGGTCCTCGCGGTAGTGCTCGTGACGTTCGGCTCCGCCAGTTACCTGCGGATCGCGAGAACGATTCGCGCCGAGACGGACGCATCGCTCGAGGATACGGCGCACGAGCTCACGGCGGCTTTCTCGCAGGTCGCCGCGGAGGAGGAGCCGTCGGCGCGCGCCGTGCCGCTCGATTTCCGCTACAGCGACCGCGCGCTTTTTCTCTTCCGCCCGGACGGCGTGGTCCTGGCCTGGTCGCGGCCGCCGCAGGAGCTGAACGAAGGGGATCGGGCGGCGATCGGACGCCGCGTCGCCGGCGGCGCGACCGGATTTTTCACTGTCAAGGGGCGGCGCGGCGACGAAGGAATCCGAGCGCTCGCGTTGCCCATCACCGTCCTTTCGAAAAGATTCATCGCCGTCGTCGCGCGCGACTTGAATGACCAGTCGGCCCGGCTGCGGAACGCGGCCGAATCGCTCTGGCTCGGAATTCCCTTCGCGCTCCTGGTGGCGGGAGGCGGAGGGTATTTCCTGGCCCGGGAAAGTCTGGCGCCGGTGCTCCGAATGAGCCGCAAGGCCCGGGAGATCGGAGCGTCCAATCTGGGCGAGCGGATCGAAGTTCGGAATCCGCGCGACGAGCTGGGAATTCTCGCCGCGACGATCAACGGCCTGCTCGCGCGGCTGGAATCGGCATTCGCGCTTCAGAGGCGTTTCATGGCCGAAGCCTCGCACGAGCTTCGCACGCCGCTTGCCATTCTGCAGGGCGAGGCCGACGTGGCGCTCGCTCGGCCCGACCGGACCGTCGGCGAATATCGCGAGGCGCTCGAAATCGTGCAAAAGACTTCCCGGAAACTCGCGCAGATCGTCGAAGACCTCTTCTTGCTCTCGAGACGCGACGCCGGGAACTTTCCCATGCGTCTCTCGCGTTTCTATCTCGAGGAAACCGTCGCGGACTGCGCGCGGGCTCTCCGAACGGCCGCCGCCGCCCGGGGCGTTCGCGTTTCGGTCGAGCCCTCGCCCGAATGCCTGGTGTACGGCGACGAAGAGTTGATCCACCGGCTCGTTCTCAATCTGCTCGACAATGCCATCAAGTTCACGCGTCCCGGCAGCTCCGTGCGGGTCGATCTCGAAAGGGCGGACGGGGCCGACCGAATTCTCGTTCGCGACGAGGGTCGGGGCGTCTCGGAAACCGATCGCGGCCGCATTTTCGAGCGGTTCTACCGTGGCGGCGGCGACGGACCCTCGGGGAAAAGGGGGGCGGGCCTGGGTCTGGCGATCGCGCAGTCGATCGCGCAGCTTCACGCCGGTGACGTTCGGCTCGTCGAGACATCCGACGGAGGGAGCACGTTTGTGGCCGAGATCCGCGTGTCGCTTCCTCCCTCCGGATAATCCGTCGGACCGTACATCCGGGGTTTAACTCCCGCGGGGTAGCGTCGCGGGCATGCACGACAGGCTCGCCGCCGGACCACGCGGATTCGTCTCGCTCGTCGTTCTTGGAATGGCGTTTTCCCGGTATTCGCCGGCCGCCGAGCTCGTTCGGGGTCCGTATCTCCAGCGTCCCGGAGACGCGGCCCTTGCGGTTCTCTGGACGACGTCTTCCGCGAGCCTCGGGTCGGTGGCCTACCGGCGGGATTCCGGAGCGGCGCGGCCAGGGCGGAAAACCAGCGGCGAGGGGCGCTCCCCGGAGATGGCAAGTCTCGATCTCTGGCAGACCGCCTCGGAAACGGGCGCGCAGCTGTCGCATCGGATCACGCTGGACCATCTCGCGCCGGGTTCTCCGTATGAGTATTGGATTCTCGGCGACGGGAACGCGCTGTCGCCGATTTTTCGGTTTCGCGCGCCGCGCGCTGCGACGGAGGACAGCGTCTTGTTCGGAGTGATCGGCGACACGACCGGGGGAGCCGTGCCGGCGGCGATCGCCGGCGAGCTCTCGGCGGCGGGAGTCGACCTGGTTCTCCACGTGGGCGACGTCGTGTATCCGGACGGAGGGGCGCAAGGCTACGACGCGAATTTCTTCGGCCCGTTCGCTCCGCTCCTCGCGGTGGCGCCGATGATGCCGATTCTCGGCGACCACGACATCCGCACGTCCGACGGAGCCCCGTTTTTTCAGGTCTTCGATCTGCCGCCGAACGGGTTGACGCCGGATCCGCGGTTCTACTCTTTCCGGCAGGGAGACGCGGAGTTCTTCTGTCTCGACGTGGAGAGCTCGGAGTTCGGCGAGGACTCCGAGCAGTACCGCTGGCTCGAGCAGGGCTTGAAGGGGAGCACCGCGGCCTGGAAATTCGTCACCCTCTTCGAGCCGCCTTTCACGTCCGGGAACTCCAACGTCGTGGAGCAGCTCGTTCTCTCGCCTCTTTTCGAGCGGTACGGCGTCGACCTCGTGTTCTCGGGGCACGAGCACCTCTATGAGCGAACCCGGCCAATCCGCCTTTCGGGGCCGCCGGCCACTCCGGTCGTCTACATCGTGGAAGGAGGGGGAGGTGCGACGGTGTCGGCCTTCGACCCGGGAAGCTTCTCGGCGTTCCTCGCCGCGGTGCATGGATACGTCACGGTCCGGATCGACGGCGGGACGCTGCGGCTCGAAGCGCATGACGTCACGGGCGCGGTTTTCGACTCGATGACCCTCGTCAAATCGGGGGTCTCGACCGATGCCAACCGAGTTCCCGGTTCGATGTGAGACCCTTCGAAATTCTCGCGCTGGCGCTGCTCACGCCGGTGATCGCCGCCGCTCAGCCTTCTCCCGTGATTTTTTCGCGGCTTCCCGCGCCCGTGCCCGGCGAAATCTCCGCGGAGACATCCTTCACATCCCTGTGGAATCCGGCGTACGACGACTCCAATGGACGAAGCAACGAGCTCGCACATTCTCTGGACCTGTCCCGTTTTCAGACGAGCGTGTCTTACGGACTTTCCTCCGCCTTCGCGGCCGGGATTCTGGGCTCTTACGCGGTCAACCGCTACTGCTGCTTGAACGGAACCGCGATTTCAGATTCGAGCTTCACCGGTGGAGGACTCTTCGTGGATTGGAACCCCGGTCCGCAGGGAACCCGGCAAGGTGTCGTTCGACTCGGCTACGAGGTGCATCGTCGGCCGGACGACTCGGTGCTTCCCGTCTCCGACGGCCAGGATCGGATTTTCTTTCGGAGCGACTGGTCTCTCTTCGGCGGGCTTTCCGGTTCCGCGCGGCTCGGCATGCGGTTCGACCTGGATTACGGGCGGCCGTTCGAGGTGGCGAAGGCGTATTTTCGGGCCGGGGCCGAGATCGCCCCCCAGGTGTCGGTGATTCGTTCCCGCCGTCTGGAGATCGACGTGACGGGAACCGCCGGCTACGTTGTCGCGACGGATGCCCGAGAAAACGGGACGATCTTTCGCAATCGACGTTCGACGGCCGCCCGGGCGGGCGCCGAGATCAGCGTCGGTTGGGGACTGAGCCGCCGCGATGAAATCACTCTCGAAGCCCGACACGACCTCGGCGCGGCAAACGCCTTGAGCGGTTGGCGAACCGCGTTGACCTATCGGAGGCGCTTCCGAATTCGGGGGCAATGACCCGTTCCGCGTACACCAAACGTTTAACTTTGTCGGAGTAGCGTGCCCGGTGATGCCAACGAGTTCCGTTCTTCTGCGGGGAGCCGCCCTCGCCTTGATCGTTCTGCCGGTCGCCGCCGATTCGGCGCACTGCCGTCGAGCGCCGGTCGAGATGAAAGCGTCCAGGAAGTCGGTCCGAGTCCGGATCACCGAGGACTCCGCCTCGGTCGCGGGCTGCGATGCGCTGCCGGAGATCGATCTGTCCGGAGCTCCAGAGGGACCGGACAGCCGCGATGCGATTCTCGAATCGGTCGCCTCGCGGGCCGGCGGAAACACCGTCCTGGTGCTCAAAAGGACGCCGCAGTTCATTCAAGCCCGGGCCTTTCACTGCCCGGATGCCGGCGCGAATCGACGATGAAGTTCGGTTGCGTTCTCGCGTTGCTTTTTTTCCCCGCGTGGCTCGCGGCTCGAGCGCCGGAAACGAGACCTCCTTCCGTCCCGGTGGTCAAGATCGAAACCCTGAATGGGCAGCCGTTCTCGCTGACGTCGGTCAAGGGCGACGTGGTCGTCCTCGATTTCTGGGCCTCGTGGTGCCTTCCCTGCCGGGCGAGCTTTCCCTTCCTCAATACCCTCGAGGCGAAGTACTCGTCGAAGGGCGTTCGCGTGGTCGGGCTGACGCTCGAAGAGAATGCCGGCGCGATCTTTTCGTTCCTCGACGGCGTTCCCGCGATTTTTCCGATCGTTCAGGATCCGACGGGAGAGGCAGGCCGGGCCTTCGGCGTCGTCGCGATGCCGACGACGTTTCTGCTGGATCGCGAAGGGCTCATCGTCGCCCGATTCGAGGGAGGAGACGTAAAGATTCACTCGAAGATCGAGCGCGCCGTCCTGAGACTCCTCGCGGGCGAGACCCTGCCGCCCGGGACGGACGTTTTCGCCGCCGTGGGCGCCGAGGAGACCGGGAGGCTCAAGGCCTGGCAGCGAGCCTATCTCGCAGATCCCATCATGAACCTCGACGGCGATCGGCTCACGCGGCTTCTTCGCGAGCACGTCCACTCGAGCAAAGAGGGCGCCGCGGGAGACGGCGGGGCTGCGGGCGGCGGTTGTGGCTGCAACTGACGGGGCGGCGAGGGTTCCGGTCCGGTTCCGTTCCGGGCGTGCTCGGAGTCTCCGTTGGCTCGGGGCCGGTCTCGCGTCGGCGGCGGCGCGCGCCGCCAGCGGCCAGTCTTTCATCGATTCGCGCGTCCTGTACTACAAGGAATCGGGAAATCGGATGCAGGTCATCGACCCTGTCCTGCTCGTTCATCAGGACTTCGGTGAGAGCGTCGGCCAGATGGATCTTCTCCTGGGCTACGACGCGATCTCGGGGGCTTCGCCGACGGGCGGATACCCCACGGCGGATGTCACGACTTCCGCATCTGGCCACACGATCGCGAGCGGGACGTTTCCGACGGCGCGGTACACGGATCACCGCGAGAACGTCTCGCTTTCCTACAGCCGGAAGTTCGGGGCTCATCTTCCGTCGGTCGATCTTTCGTACTCCCGGGAGAAGGACTACATCGCGAGAAGCATCGGCCTCTCCGATGCGTGGACAGTCGACCACGGTCTCGGCACTCTCCATCTGGGCGTATCGATCGCGCGCGACGTCGTGGAGCCTGTGACGAATCACCTTCACCTTCCCAAATCGGAAAACGGGTACTCCCTCGGATACACGCAGATCCTCGGAGAGCGGGACCTCCTGGACGTTTCCGGCTCGCTGATGCTTTTGCGCGGATATCTCGACGACCCGTACACCGTCGTCCCCATCGGAACGGCGAACGAGAACAGCACCGTCCCGGAGCATCGTCCCGGCAGCCGTTCCCGCAGGGATCTCGTAATCAAGTACGGGCACGCATACCTCTGGAACGGCTCCGTCAAAGTGAGCTATCGCTACTACAACGACGATTGGTCCGTTCAGGCCCACACTCTCGATGTCGAGTATGACCAGCACCTCTCCGAAGGATGGATCATCGCTCCCGAAGTCCGCATCTACACGCAGACCGGCGCCCGTTTCTACGGGAGCCTGTTTTCCCGGTCGGAGAC
Organism: Thermoanaerobaculia bacterium; assembly: GCA_050747885.1. GTDB lineage: Bacteria > Acidobacteriota > Thermoanaerobaculia > UBA5066 > DATFVB01 > CAWEYG01. Next base: position 5,529 of record JBOGJO010000117.1, on the reverse strand, counting down.
GTACCGGTCCGCGGATTACCGCCTCTCGCCCTTCGACAGCGTTCTGGGAGGCCTGACCCTGACCGATCAGGTCAACGCCGCCCTGAGCATCAAATTGGGAGCCACGATCCAGTCCCAGCAGGGCCGAAACCGCCTCAGCCCGCTCGTTGCTTCTTCCGCCGGGCCCCTCCGGAGCTCTTCGATTTCCGCGGCGGACCTGACCGTCGTGACGGTCACGGCAGGATTCACCTGGCGATATTGAGATCCCGGGACAGGGAAGTCCTCTATACGACGAGGTTCCTGCTCATGGGCGGGTTCGGGTCGATCGATTTCATCGACGGCCGGGGGCCCGAGCGCGCCCGCGAGATCGCGCGCGCCGCGGAAGATGAAGCACGCCGGATCGAGGTGAAGTTTTCGCGCTACCGCGAATCGAGCATCGTTTCGGAGATCAATCGGAACGCAGGGCGGACCCCCGTGGCCGTGGATGAAGAAACCGAAACGTTGATCGGGTCGGCGCTCGATCTTTCGCGGCTGACCGGCGGCCGATTCGATCCCACCGTCGGGGTGCTGAGGCGGACCTGGGACTTCCGTGCCGGCCGGGTGCCCTCGGAGGAAGAGATCGGAGCGTTGCTGCCGCTCATCGATGCGTCAGCCGTCGCGACGCGAGATCGAACCGTCTTTCTCCGGCGAGAGGGGATGGAAATCGACCTCGGCGGCGTGGGGAAGGAGCATGCGGTGGATCGGGTGGCTCTCCTGCTCCGGCGAGAAGGCGTCCGGAATGCGATCGTGAATTTCGCCGGCGACGTGAGAACTCTCGGCGCACGCGGCGATGGGCGGCCATGGTCGGTCGGGGTGCTCGACCCGAGAGCGCCCGGAAAATGCCGTTTCGCCGTACGTCCGCTCGCGGACGCGGGAATCGCAACGTCGGGGGACTACGAGCGCGGCTTCGTGAAGGACGGGACGCGCTATCACCACATCCTGGACGCCCGAACCGGTTGGCCCGTCCGGGGACTCGCTTCCGCCACCGTCGTCGCCGGATCGGCCTCGCGGGCGGGACGCTGCGCGACGGCGGCCTTCCTGTTTGGGCCGGAGGCCGGTCTCGCTTTTCTGGAAGGACAGAGGGGAGTGGAGGGCGCGCTCATCACCGAGAACGGATCGGTTCTCGCCACGGGGGGCATGGGGCTCCTCTCGAACCTGCCGGGAAGCCTGTACGAGGCCTGCGCATCGCTCTAGATTTACTTCCCGTTCATGTCTGGAGCGTCACACTGCGGTCATGTGCGGCATCGTCGGATGGGTCGGCGGGAAGGAGGTCGATCGAAAGATTCTCTCCCGCATGACGCGTTCCCTGGCCCATCGCGGTCCGGACGGAGAAGGGATCTCGATCTTTTCGGGCGGCCGGGTCGGATTCGGGCACCGAAGGCTGGCCATCCTCGACCTGGGTTCGACCGGCGCTCAGCCCGTCGAGCGTGACGGCCACGTTCTCGTCCAGAACGGCGAGATCTACAACTTCCGGGAGCTGCGCCGCGCGGACCGCAATCGGAGTTTCGAGTACCGGGGTGTCGGCGACGCCGAGACCCTCCTGCGAGAGCTCGCGCTGAGGGGCGGTGCGGCGCTGGCCGACCTCGAGGGAATGTTTGCCTTCGCGTATTTCGACCCTCGGGACCGGAGCTTGCTGCTCGTCCGGGACCGTCTGGGGATCAAGCCGCTTTACTACTTCGAAAAGGGCGAGACTTTTCTTTTCGCCTCGGAGCCGAGGGCGCTGTTGGTCCATCCGGAGGTTTCGTCCGAAATCGATCCCGCCGCGTTCGGAGATTTCCTTTCCTACGGTTACGTTCCGTTCGACCGTTGCCTGTTCCGGGGGATTCGCAAGCTTCCCCCGGGCCATGCCCTGATTCGGAAAGACGGAGTCTCGCGCGTGTTTCCCTACTGGGAGCCGGCCCCCGTCGCGGTGACGAACGAGCCGGTCGAACAGCTTCAGGAGCTTCTCGAGCGAGCCGTCCGCTCCCATTCGGTGTCGGATGTCCCTGTGGGGGCATTTCTCTCCGGGGGCCTCGATTCGAGCGCCGTGACCGCCCTTCTCCGGAAGGGCTCGGACGAAGAGATCTCGACCTTTACGGTGGCGTATCTCGGGGGAGGTCTCGAAGACCTGACCTATTCGAGGAAGGTGTCGGAGCGCTTCGGGACCCGGCATTTCGCCGAGGAGTTGGAGATGTCGAATTTGTCCGCGGACCTCGATCGGTTCGCCAGCATTTTCGACGAGCCCGTGAGCGATGCCACGTCCCTGGCGGTCGACCACCTGTCGCGGCTTGCCCGGGCGCGCGTGAAGGTCGTGCTTTCCGGGGATGGCGGGGACGAGGTCTTTGGCGGGTACGGCTGGCAAGAAAGCTCCCTCGTTTACGAAGCGCGACGTAAGAGGGTCTCCGTTCTGCTTCCGCTTCTCTCCTGGCTCGACTCCCATGTGCTCTCGAACCTCGAGGGCCGCGCCTGGGCCTCGAGACTCGGCGGCTCGCGAAAATTCGTTTCGGCGGATCCTGTCGCCCGTTACTTTGCGCTTCGAAGCTTCTTCAGCGGGGAGGAGCGCCGCGCGATCTTCGCGCCGGCCTTTCGGACCGAGGACCCGGCGTGGCTCTTTCGGCGGTTCTACCGGTCCGAGAAGGCTCCCGCCTCGCGGCTCTGTCATCTCGATCTTCGCACGTACCTCCCCGACAACATTCTGGCTCGCGTGGATCGCGCGTCGATGGCGCACGGTCTCGAAGTGCGCGTCCCGCTGCTGGACCGCGCGCTCGTCGAATTCGCGATGTCCCTCCCCGACGACATGCTCCTGCGCCCCGGCAAGACCAAGATCCTCTTTCGCCGGGCGATCGAATCCTGGCTGCCGCGTGAAATCCTGGACCGGCCGAAATACGGCTTCTCGCCTCCGTTCAAACAATGGGTGAGATCGGGAGGGGGCGAGAAGGCGCTGGGGCAGCTTCGGACGGGATCACTCTCCCAAGACGGCCTTTTGGACGTTCGCGCGCTGGAGCGCCGGGTCGCCGGCGGAATGCCGAGGAGATGGAACAAGGTGTGGCTGTTGCTCGTTCTCGAGCACTGGTACAAGACCTGGATCGTGGATTCGAGAGTGCGGGCCGAGAGCGTTCCGGCGTGACTTTCCGGGTTCGCTTCGCCGTTGCCGCCGCGTGCTTGATCGCGCCGGTCGCCGGGTGGGCGCAATCGGTCGATTCCGCTCCTCCGTCCGCAGCGGCGCCGGGCGAGCCGCATCCGGAGGTCTCGGGCGTCGGGCCCGCTCTCCGGAACGAACTGAAGCGATACGGGACCGATTCTCTGGGGATCGTGACGGCTCCCCTTTCCTGGAAGGCCGGGGATTGGGAAAAGGCTGCGGCTTTCGGCGCGGTGCTGGGCGGTCTCTTCGCCGCGGACAAATCGATCGATCGCCGCGCGCAGGAAGTCCGTTCCCCGTTCCTGAATTCGGTTTCGAATTCGACGACCTTTCTGGGCGCCGAGGCGGCATTCGGAATCTCGGGCGCGATGATCCTCGGCGGCATTGCGTTTCGAAGCCCCGAAACGCGAGACACCGGGAGAGATGCGCTCGAGGCCGCCGTCGTCGCCGGGCTCCTGGACAACGTCGTCAAGCGCGCCGCCGGAAGGGTTCGTCCGATCAACTCGAACGGGCGGACCATCTTCGAGCCGGGATCGAGCAACGGATCCTTCGCGTCGGGGCACGCGACCGTTGCGTTTGCGGTCGCCTCCGTCGTTGCGGCGCGTTCGCAAGGCTGGGTGCTTCCGGGGCTGGCCTATGCGGCCGCAACGCTCGTCGCGATGGACCGGGTGAACTCCCGCGCTCATTTCGCGAGCGACGTTTTTGCGGGAGCGGTGCTGGGCACCGTCACCGGCCGCTGGCTGGTTCATCGCCATCTCTCGAAGTCGGCCGGGCCGGGCGGGGCGACGGTCGACGTCTCTCCGACGGGGCGCGGGTTGGCGGTCAAAGTTCGCTTCTGACGCGATTTCCGCGTCGCTCGTCCGGTCCGATCGCGAATACGGCCGTCGGTTCCCTGCTCGGTCTGCTCCCTTCGAAATGCCGGCCCGGCGCGATAGCGATTCCCGGTTCAGGACGCTAGACTGGGGGTGCGTGGCGAAGTGAAGGCGGCCGTTTCGGCCATTTTTTCGGTGTCGGCGATCCTCTTCGCGCTGGCGTGCGCCCCCGGCTCCCCGCCGGTTTCGAGCGGTCCGGCGCCTGCCGAGGCCCTGCCCCTCCCGACGGGAAGGTCGATCGGCTCGCCCGAGGAGCTGGGCCTTTCGATCGACGTGGGAAATATGCCGCTCGCGATCGCGGCTACGCCCGACCCGAACCGAGTGGCCGTCCTGCTGAGCGGATGGCGCGAGCAGGGTCTGCAGATCGTGGATCTGGAATCCCGGCGAGTCGTCCAGACGCTCCCGCAGGGAGCGGCTTTCCTCGGGTTGGCTTTTTCACCGGACGGACGTCAGCTGTTCGCATCCGGAGGAAACGAGGACGTCGTGTACCGGTATGCGTGGGCAAGCGGGCAGGCGTCGCGAATCGACCGCATCTCCGTTGCCGCCGACGCGCCGGGCGAGAAAGCGAGGACGGAGAAAGATCCTCGCTATCCCGCCGGACTGGCGGTCTCGGCCGACGGCCGCGCTCTCTATGTCGCCGAAAATCTTGCCGACGACCTCGCCGTAATCGAAACGGCGACCGGCAGAGTCGTTCAGCGTCTTCCCACCGGGTCCACTCCTTATGCCGTCGCCGTGTCGCCGGCAGGCAACGTCTATGTCTCCGCATGGGGGGGCGACACGGTTTCGGTCTTCTCGCGCGGGGAAGGGATCTCTCTGGCCCCCGCCGGAGCGATCAACGTCGGCCGACACCCGTCGGCGCTTCTCCTGAACCCGTCGGGAACGAGATTGTTTGCCTGTCTCGCGAGCGTCGACGCAATCGCGGTCGTCGACCTGGTTGCGGGCCGCCGACTCGCGACTCTCGCCGATCCCCCGCCGTCCGGGCCCGCGGAGGGGAGCACCCCGAACGCGCTCGCCCTGTCGCGGGACGGCACTCGGCTCTTTGCCGCCGAAGCCGACGACAATTCGGTGGCGGCCTTCGATCTTTCCGCCGCGACGGCGGACGTCCCGTCGGCAAAGGGGGCGGACACGATGGTGGGCCGCTTTCCCGCGGAGTGGTATCCCGTGGGCCTTCTTCCCCGGGGAGACCGGCTTCTCGTCCTCAACGGGAAGGGACGGGGAAGCTCCCCAAACCCGGACGGCGCGCGGCCGCCGGCCCACGCCCCTCCCCGCGCCTACACCCTCGGACAGTTGAATGGCACGATCACGAGCATTGCCTCCGATCCGGGGGCCGGGGCGCTCGCGGACCTCTCGCGACGTGTCGCGAAGCTGAACCGATGGGAACCGGGGCCGTTGCCTCGCGGCCGCGGCCTTCCCGCGTTCGAGCACGTCGTGTACATCATCAAAGAGAACCGAACCTACGACCAGGTCTTCGGCGATCTGCCGGAGGGGGACGGCGATTCGTCTCTGGTGTATTTTCGCGCG
>JBOGJO010000116.1:0-1929 GCA_050747885.1 Thermoanaerobaculia bacterium | reverse complement strand
CCCCTGTACCCAGCCACGATCGCCGCGGTTTCGCGGCCGACCGGCCTTTCCCCTTTCGCGGCGGGCGAGGCGGTTTCCTTCGCGGCGTTTCTCGGTGCCGTCGTTTTCCTCGGGCTTCTGGCTCGGGAGGAGGGCTTTGATCCGGGTGCGACCGTGCAGGCCATCCTTGCGTTCCCGACGGCGTTCTTTTTCCTGGCCGTCTACACGGAATCCTTCTACCTCCTCCTGTCGGCCGGATGCCTGCTCGCCGTCCGCCGCCGTCGAGACCATCTCGCCGTTCTCGCGGGATTCCTCGTCGGGCTCTGCAGACCGAACGGGTTTCTCCTGTCTGCGCCCATCGTCTGGATCTGGCTCGCGGAGCGCAAAGCCCGTCCCTCCGTCCCGCGTCGCTGGCTTGCGCTGGCCTCGGTGGCGCCCGGCGCGGGGCTCCTGGCCTTTCTCGCATTCAGCGGATGGACGCTCGGCAACCCCTTTCTCCCGATCTCGGTTCAGAAATCCGGATGGCACCATTCCCTCACCTGGCCCTGGACTCCCCTCCTTCGCGGCTGGTTCTGGCAACCCCACTTGCGTTTCGAAGTGGTCGTGACACTTTTATGCTTTTTCGCGGCGGTGTCGCTGTGGAAACGATTCCCGGGGTACGCGCTCTACGTTGCCCTGACTCTTCTCATGCTGTGCCTGTCCGGCCACCTCTTCAGCGCGAACCGGTATGTTCTCGTTCTTTTTCCCGTGTTTTTTCTGCTCGGCGATCTCTTTCGGAAAGTCCCTTGGATCGAGACGGCTTATACGATCTGTTCGGGCGTGGTCCTTGGAGATCTCACGATCCGGTTCGTGCTGGGTTTCTGGGTCGCTTAGACCTACTGGCGCCTTCGGCGCGCGAGCACCGAGTTGAGGACCTGCTGAACCTGATAGAGCCGCTGGAGCTTCCGGTTACGCTTCTGCACGGCGTCGATGTCGTTGGGAGGCGCCGCGGAGCCGCGAACTTCGCGGGTCGCTTTCTCCAGCTCCGCGCCAAACCCCTGAAGGTCGCCGGCCTGAAATTTCTTGAACGTGTGCTCCGAAACGATGATGTAGCCTTCCGCGATGTCCTTGACCATTGCCATGGCCGATCCACCGACGAAGACACTCACGCGCCGATCTTATCCCTGCGCCGTGCTAAACTTCTGCAAAGAAAATCCGTAAGAGAGGGATGGAGGGACGGTCCTGATGTTTGCATGCGGCCTCATTCCCCTGGCGCTGGCCCTGTTTCTGGTCTTCTGGGTGATTGGAAAGTACAACGGCCTGATCACCCTCCGCAACCAGGTTGCCAACGCCTGGAAACAGATCGACATTCAGCTCAAGCGCCGCTATGACCTGATTCCGAACCTCGTTTCGGCCGTCAAGGGCGAGATGAAATTCGAGCAGGACACCCTGGAAAAGGTCGTCGCAGCTCGGAACCAGGCGGTCGCGGCCTCCCAGAACCCGAACCTCGGGGTCGCCGCCCAGGCCCAATCGGAGAACGCTCTCTCCGCGACGCTTTCGCGCTTCATCGGACTGGTCGAGAACTACCCGAATCTCAAAGCGAACGAACAGGTTCGCACCCTGATGGAGGAGCTCACGTCGACCGAGAACAAGATCGGGTTTGCCCGCCAGTTCTACAACGACCTCGCCACGAACTACAACATTTCCCAGCAGGTGTTTCCCGCGAGCTTCATCGCCAGCACGTTCCACTTCACCCCCGTCGAGCTCTTCCAGATCCCGGAAGGCCAGGCCGCCGAGCGGGAAGTGCCCAAGGTCGACCTCAACCTTGGCTCCTGAGGAACCCCGGATCGCCGGCCGCGGGCTCCGGCACGAAGGCGCACCGCGAGCTGGCCTGCGAGATCCCGAGGGAAAGCGAATTGCGGCCGAGGGTCGAGGACCATTCGCCGAGCCAGCGCTGGGGCCAGGCCGCCG
>JBOGJO010000115.1:0-2073 GCA_050747885.1 Thermoanaerobaculia bacterium | reverse complement strand
ACGCCCACGCGAGAAGCTTCGCGTGCGTTCCATCCGGAGACGCGTCGTCCACCGCAACGATTTCCCAATCCTGGAACGTCTGCGCGAGCACGCTCTCGACGGCCGCGTCCACGTAAGCCTCGGCCTTGTACGCGGGGAAAAGAACGGAGATGCGAGGAGAAGGATTCATCGCTGATCGCGGATTGAGGATTGCGGATCTGGACCCATCATCACTGATCGCCAATTGAGGATTGCACTATTTACTATTCACCAATCACTGTTCACGAAGATTGCGGACCCTGTCATTGCGAGGGAGCGAAGCGACCGCGGCAATCTGATCTCGAGCAGATCGCCACGGCCCTTCCCTCGCTCTCCGAGCTTCGGTGAGGGCCTCGCGATGACAATCTGGTCGCCTCACTCCTCACGCCTCACGCCCCACGCCTCACGACTCCACCATCTCTTCCCAAAGACTTTCGTAGTCCCGCGCCATGCGGCTCAGGGTGAACTTCTCGAGGACCTTCTGCCGCGCCGCCTCGCCGAGGCGCTTTCGAAGGGCCGCATCCGCCGCGAGGCGCGACAGCCGGTCCAGGAGCGTGCCGTATTCGCCGACGGGGACAACGAAGCCGTCTTTCCCGTCCTCCACGAGCTCTTCCGCGCCGTTTGCGGACACGACGACCGGGACTCCGCAGCTCATCGCCTCCAGCACCGCGTTCGAGCAGCCCTCCCGCGGCGACGTGAGGACGAGCCCGTCGCATCCGGCGAGGATCGCGGGAATCTCCTCGCGGTGCCCCAGGAAATGCGCGCGGTCGGCCACCCCCAGCTCCGCGGCCCACTTCTGAATCTCCCCCGCAGCGATGTCGCGCCCCACGAAGGCGACATGGAGCGGCGTTCCTTTTCCTTTTGCGACCGCCAGCGCGACGAGAAGTTGAATCTGCCCCTTGTAAGGCGAAAGACTCGCGACGCAGGCGAACAAGCCGGCTTCCGCGGGGACTCCCAGCTCGCTCCGGAGCAGCGGGTTGGACGCGCGCGGGACGAATCGCGATTCGTCCACTCCGTTCAAGATCACGCGGACTTTCGACTGCAGCGGCGTTCCCTCATACAGGCGTCGGGAAACCTCGCGCGTGACCGCGACGATCCTGTCCGCCCGCCGCTCCCGGAGCCGCCAGCTCCGCTCCGGGCCATGGTGGTACAGGTCGGACTTTCGCATGGCGTACCCGCGCGCGCCGGACAGCGCAACGGCCCACGGCTCCGTCCACCACGCGTTCGTGCAGAACGATTGAACGAGGTCGAACCGACCAAATCGCATCCGCGCTCCCGCCGCCGCGGCCTTCCCCAGAAGACGGCGCCGCGCGCCCTCGCTCATCGCGGAGGGAACCGTGCGAATTGGGATCTTGAGCTTTGCGTAGTCTTCGCGAAGCTCGCCTTCCGCCCGGCGCACCCAGAGCTCCGGCTGAAACCGCGAGCGGTCGATTTTCGAAAGGAGACCGTAAAGAGCCCTCTCGGCGCCGCCGCATGTGAGGTCATGATTGAGAAAGAGGATGCGGATCAAATTCCTAATTCCGAATTTCTCCGGCGACGACTTCGCGAAAGTAGCTCTCGAGCGCCGGAATTGTTCGTTCGGCCGAAAATCTTTGCGCCGACTCCCGCGCCAGCGCCCCGATCGCGTCGCGCTCGAGAGCGGACATTCCCCAGAGCCGTTCCATGGCCATCGCCAGACCGGGAACGTCCCCGATCTCGACGAGAAGACCCGACTTTTCGTCTTCGATGAGCTCCTCGAAACTCGCCCCGCGCGTGCCGATGAGCACACGGCCAAAGAGCATCGCCTCGATCGCGGCGTTCGGGAGGTTGTCCACCAGCGACGGCAACACGCTTCCCCGCGCGCGGCTCAAGAACGGATAGAGCTGGCTGTGCGGCATTCGATCGAGGCGCAAGACCCGGTCGCCGAAGCGGCCGAGGCGTTCTCGAATGAATTCGACCCCGGTCCCTTCTCCATCTCCCATCGGCGCGTCCTTGCCGATGAAGAGCATTCGGAGATCGGGAAGGCGATCCATCAGGCGCTCGAGAGCCGCCACCAGGACGGCGACCCCCTTCAAC
>JBOGJO010000114.1:0-1980 GCA_050747885.1 Thermoanaerobaculia bacterium | reverse complement strand
CCGGGAACCCGGGCGAGAGGGGCGAAGCAATGACGCGAGTTGCGATTCCCGAGCGAGCGATTTGCCGCCGAAGCGCCGAGGGCCGAATCCCTCCCTCACCCCCCGCTTCGCGGCCCCCTCTCGCGTTTAACCGTCCTGAAGACCGCCCGCCGGGAGAGGGAATTCGGATCTCAGGTCTTGTGTCCGGTCGAGCGAGGCCCGGGAGCAGCCCCTCCGGGCTCGGCCGCGGGGCGCAGGCGCTCGGGAAGCGCGAGCCGGGTGGGTGGCACGGGGCGAGACCCCTTTTGCCGCTCGCGACGCCGGTGTAGCAAAGTTCTCAGGCTTGCGGCGAGCGGAAAAGTGGGTCGAGTCCCGCGACAGGACCCCGCCGGCTCGCACAATCTTCGCACGAGCGCCGAGCCCCGCAGCCGAAGGGGCCTGGCGGCCATCCGGGGCCGAGCGAGTCCCGGCACGAAATCTGCGAGAGAATCGACTTCATGGGCCTGAAAGAATACAAACGAAAGCGCAACTTCAAAGTCACTCCGGAGCCGGAGGGAAAAGAGCGTCCCGCGAAAGCGGGAAAGCCTCTCGAGTTCGTCGTTCAGAAGCACCGGGCCACCGCCCTCCACTACGACGTGCGGCTGGAATGGAAGGGCGTGATGCTTTCATGGGCGTGCCCGAAAGGGCCGTCGCTCGATCCCTCGGTCAAGCGCATGGCCATGCAGGTGGAGGATCACCCGATCGAATACAACCGGTTCGAGGGGATCATCCCCGAAAAACAATACGGCGGCGGGACCGTGATGATCTGGGACCGCGGAACCTGGGAACCGGAGGTCGAGAGCGTCGACGCGGCGCTCAAGAAGGGCGACCTGAAGTTCCGGTTCAAGGGCAAGAAGCTCAAGGGATCGTGGGTGCTCGTGCGGCTTCGGCCGCGCGGCGGAGACTCCAAGCCGGCGTGGCTTCTCATCAAACACCGCGACTCCTTCGCCTCATCCGGGGATATTGCGACGGAAAAACCGCGGTCAGTCGTTTCGAACCGCATCCTGACCGAGATCGCCCGCGATGAAGGCGGCGACATCAAGAAGGCGGCCACGGGCGATCCCCCCGCGGAAATCCGAAAGCTCCTAAAATCGAAAGATCCACTCGAACGCAAGACCCGCGGCGAGCGCAAAGTCTGGAACAGCCGGCCGCGTTAAGGCCCGGCCCCCCGGGGGCGAGCCCCGTCATTGCGAGGGAGGCCGAAGGCCGACCGCGGCAATCTGCTCTCGGAGATCGGGTCCGACCGGGTCAGATTGCTTCATCGCTCCGCTCCTCGCAATGACCGGCAGGGCGGCGGGGCACGAGCTCACCAGATCTGGCAGCGGTCCGCCTCCGGGCGAACCATCGGATCGCCGGGCTTGCACGAGAACGCCTTCGCGAACTCCGGAAGATTCGACGGCGCCGCGAACGAACGAATCCGGTCCACCGGGTGCGGATCGGTCGCGACCTTCAGTCGAAGGTACTCCGGGCGGTCGTTCTCGGCCCAGATCCGCGCGTACGCAAGGAAGAATCTCTGGTCGGCCGTCAACCCGTCGATCGGGGCCGGCGCCGGTTTCCCCTCCAGGCTCTTCTGGAAGGCGCGGTAGGCGACCGTGAGCCCGCCGAGGTCCGCGATGCTCTCTCCCAGCACGAGCTTCCCGTTCTCATGGAGGTCGTCCTCCACCACGTAACCGTCGAACTGCTTCTCGACGCACGCCGCGCGTTGTTCGTAGTTGCGGAGGTCCGCATCGGACCACCAGTTCGCCAGATTTCCATGCGCGTCGAACTTGCGGCCCTGGTCGTCGAACCCGTGTGTCATTTCGTGTCCGATGACCGCTCCGATGGCGCCGTAATTCACAGCGTCGTCCGCCATCGCATCGAAGAAAGGGGGCTGAAGGATCCCGGCGGGAAACACGATCTCGTTCTTGAGCGGGTTGTAGTAGGCGTTGACCGTCGGCGGCGTCATCCCCCATTCCTTGCGGT
>JBOGJO010000113.1:0-2340 GCA_050747885.1 Thermoanaerobaculia bacterium | reverse complement strand
GGTCGTCTTCCTGACACTGTTCATTCTGTTCTGGCTCCTCGCGCTCGGGGACTATACGGGCAACGCCAGCCTCAAGACTTTCACCGGGTACGAGGGGATCTTCTGCGGGCTGTCGGCTGTTTACCTCGGCATCGCGCAGGTGCTCAACGAGACCTACGGCAAAAAAGTGCTGCCGATAGGCTAGAGGGTCGGGGCGGCCGGGCCGGCGCCGCGGCGATTGGCGCCGGCCCGCATTCTCGGCAACGCGGCATGGTCGAAGATCCCGGGGATCGCCTGTGAGACTGACCAGCGGGTTCGCCGCTTAGGGCTGCCCGCGGGCAGGAGTCCCGGGTTCGAGGGGATCGATTCAATTTGGACCGTCGCGGGGCGGCTTTAAGATCGAAGGGAGGTCCTTAAATGGCGAGTTCCAAGGAAACGACCAAAGTTGCGGACACAACCGAGGCGCAGATTGCGGTGCACTGGAAGGAAGAAGAACTCTACAAGCCATCGAAGGCATTCATCGACCAGGCAAATCTGAAAGATCCGTCGGTCACGGAGCGCTTCGCTGAAAAGAATTTTCCGAAGTGCTTCGAAGAGTACGCGGACATGCTCACGTGGTACAAGCGTTGGGACACCGTCCTGGACACAAACGACCCGCCGTTCTGGAAGTGGTTCGTCGGGGGCAAGATCAACGTCTCGTACAACTGCGTGGATCGAAATCTCGCGAAACACAAGAATAAAGCGGCGATCATCTTCGTCCCGGAGCCGGAGGAAGAAGATCCCGTCGCGCTCACCTACCAGGAGCTCTACGTCCGCGTCAACGAGTTTGCGGCGCTGCTTCGGGACTTCGCCGGGTTGAAGGCGGGAGACCGCGTCACGATTCACATGCCGATGGTAGCGGAGCTGCCGATCACGATGCTGGCGTGTGCGAGGCTGGGCGTCATCCACTCGGTTGTGTTTGGAGGGTTTTCCGGCGAAGCGTGCGGGCTTCGAGCAGCCGACTCGGGCAGCCGCGTGATGATCTACATGGACGGCTACTACCGCTCCGGCAAGATGATCGACCACAAGGCGAGCGCCGAGATCGCAGTCGCGACGGCGGAAAAAGAAGGCCAGAAGATCGACAAGGTTCTGGTGTGGAAGCGATATCCCGGCAAGTACGCCTCCGCCACGCCGATGGTCAAGGGGCGGGACTTCTTCGTCGACGAGGTCCTCAAGGATTATCGACGCGCGCGTGTCCAGCCGGTTCCAATGGACGCAGAAGCGCCGCTTTTCCTCATGTATACGAGTGGGACGACCGGAAAACCGAAGGGATGCCAGCACCGAACGGGCGGTTATCTCGCCTATGTGACCGGTACCTCCAAATACATCCAGGACATCCATCCGGAAGATGTCTACTGGTGCATGGCGGACATCGGCTGGATCACCGGCCACTCGTACATCGTCTACGGCCCGCTTGCTCTCGCGGCGACTTCGGTCATTTACGAGGGCGTTCCGACTTTCCCGGATGCGGGACGCGTCTGGCGCATCGCAGAGCGCCTCGACGTAAACATCTTTCACACTTCGCCGACGGCGATCCGCATGCTGCGGAAGGCGGGTCCGGAGGAGCCCGAGAAGTACCGGTACCACTTCAAGCACATGACGACGGTGGGCGAGCCGATCGAACCCGAAGTTTGGAAGTGGTATTACAACGTCGTCGGCAGGAAAGAGGCGGTGATCGTCGACACATGGTGGCAGACGGAGAACGGGGGATTCCTCTGCAGCACGAAGCCGGCGATCGACCCGATGAAGCCCGGAAGCGCCGGGCCCGGCGTCCCCGGAATCTACCCCGTCATCTACGATGAGAAGAACCAGGAAGTGAAGGCAGGCTCCGGCAAAGCCGGCAACATCTGTATCAGGAATCCTTGGCCGGGAATCTTTCAGACGATCTGGGGCGACAAGGATCGTTTCGTGAAGCAGTACTACTCGAAATACTGCAAGGACCCCAAGAGCAAGAAGTGGCAGGACTGGCCCTATTTTGCGGCGGACGGCGCGGTCCTCGCCGCCGACGGGTATTTTCGCATCCTGGGGAGGGTCGACGACGTGATCAACGTGGCGGGCCATCGGCTCGGGACAAAGGAGCTCGAGTCGGCGTGCCTGACGGTCCCTCAGGTCGCGGAGGCCGCCGTCGTGCCCGTTGTGGACGAAGTGAAGGGCCGAGTCCCGGAAATCTACATCGCTTTGAAGCCGGGATACGCGCCGACCAAGGAAATCAAAGACCATGTGATCTCGACGATCGAGACCATGATCGGCAAGATCGCGCGGCCGAAGCAGGTACACATCGTTCCCGACATGCCGAAGACCCGGTCCGGCAAGATCATGCGC
>JBOGJO010000112.1:0-18895 GCA_050747885.1 Thermoanaerobaculia bacterium | reverse complement strand
GAGTAACGAGCCGCCGGGTTCCCACGACAGCGTCGCCGCACCTCTAACGATAGCGTTCCCGAACAGTGAAACCCAGAGGAACTCTATGTTTGTGAATAGCGGCCACGACATGATAATCCCCCCGCATCAAGTCTATCTGCGGTGGCCTACTGCCCTGCACGCGAAGGTGGGACCCTACTGCAAGGGCGAGACCGGACCAGTGAACGGCAACCAGAGCTTTACTTACCTGACCTTTCGTTATCCGACAATAACTATGACACCTGACGGCTCGACCGCCCCGCCGCCGGCTGGCAAAGGTTTGGTGGACATTCAGCCGGCAAAGACGAACCTCGCCAATGTCGTCCACATGAAGACTGACCCCGGAGCTGACTACTCGAACCCAGCACACCCACCGAAGGCCAGCTGGGCGTTTGGTAGTGCCTGGTTGGGTGACGTGTATGAAGGCCCGACATGTTGGGGGTTTGCTGAGGTCCAGAGTCAAAACATCGTAAAGCCTCCCCGCCATCTCGCCCAGAGCGTGAGTTTCGCGAAGGTAATCCCAGAAAATATACCAATTTCCATACACGGCACAGATGAGCGTGGTACCTGCACCCTGGAATTCCCTCCGAATACTGACGTTGATCTGGAAGTTGGCAACGCCTCGGCAGGTGACTACGAGAACGAAGTGCCAAGGTACTACGTGCAGCGATGGGACTCGCATTTCGAGCTGTATTATTTATTGTCCCAGATGCCCACGGGCGATAACGCTGTGCTGCCGTATTGGGGTTATTGTGATTCCGCGAAACGAGGGACGCAGGGTACGGAGCGTGCTAAGTTTTACAGTAGCGAATCTGAGGTGAGAGAGAGAATCCTCTTTGTTCGGGGTGGCTTGAACTGCCCTCCGGCGTTGTTTGCTCCGGCGGGACCGTGATTGGTGGTTCCGTCGCAGTTCCTCACGCGTCCCCTTCCCCCGAGTCGACTGCGCGGCGGCTCTCGGGGGGAGGGCGGCCGGCGGGCATGACCCGGCGGCCCGATCCGAGGCATGTCCCACGTCGTTCTGACCCGTCCTCTGAGGCGCGGGGCTGCCCTTCTCAGGTCCGGAATCCTCCCCGCCCGTCCGTCTCATCTCCTGTAGCTCGGCGAAATGCCGGGCCGGGAGGGCGGGATGGAGGAGCAGGTTCTCGACACGGTCGGCGAAAAGCGGAACGCCGGTCTCGTGGCCGAGGGGTATGGGGAAGGTCATCGGCGGGCTGGGCGAGAATCGGGCCGAAGCTACTGACGAAACCCAGAAGGTGGTTTTCCTCCTGGCCCGCAAGCGATAGCTCCTCCCGGATCGCCCCGAACCGTCTTACTCATCCGTCTGATTTCCCGGAATCTCCACGGTGCGTCCGTCTCATCCCTTGAACATCCATAGGGGTGTTCGAAGGAGGTTCGTCATGAGGATCAAGTCCGTATCTGGAATTGTGGCTGGGATTACTCTGTGCCTCGCAACAACGCTCGCTGCCCAAGCAAAGACGTCACTCGAATGCAAAGAGAAAAGCACCGAAAACGAACAGCCGACGCATAACCCGGGGGTCACGGCCTGGGTTCCGGAGGATAAGCGAGCCTCCTTTGTTGTCACTGGCGGTGGGTGCCAGGTCATTCCTGGTGTGGAGGGCGGCCCGTACGGGATGATCGTGGAGTCACATAGGACTGCGGATGGACATGGATGGTACTGCCAGGGACGTGATCCTTCGCCCGACAAGACCCTTACCTATTCCATTAAGGCATACGTATACTATTGTCGTATCGAGCATTGAGCGAATGATCCTGGGTCGAGGATCGCGTGTTTTAGCGCATCCACGAGCTGGCGAACCCGGGCCACGCTCTCGCCAACCATTCACATCTATGGATTCCCCATCCCTCGTCCGTCTCAACTCGTGAGCCCGGTCCTCGGGCCGGGTTCACGGGGAGGGGCGGGGGCCGGAGCATGAACCGGCCCGATCCGAGGAGTGCCCGGCGCCGCCCCGAACCGTCTTCGGCCCCGGGCTCCGCCTGAGCTCGTGAGCCGCTCAGGCGGACGTCGGGAGCGCGCCTTCTCACATCCAGGGTTTTGCCGCTTCCATGTCCAACGGGAGCGCGTGCCGAAACGTGAGGCGACGGGGTCGGGCCGTGCGGTGCGCGGCTGGAACCCACCCGGGCGGAAACTATTTCGCGGCGGGCGCCGGGGCCTTGCGGACCGCCTCGAGGTCGATGATGACCGTGACTTCGTCTCCCACCGCTCCGGAGGCGCCGGTGACGCCAAAATCGCTTCGGTTCAGCTTCGTCGTCGCTTCGGCGCCGCGCCGCTCGTTGCCACGGGGGTCCTTGATCGCGGGAGTCACCTCGACGTGAAGGCGGACCGGTTTGGTCACGCCGTGCATCGTGAGATCGCCGTCCACCGTGTACTGGAGCGGCGTCGCGGCAGTGACCCTCGTCGATTTGAACGTGATGGTCGGGTACTTCGCGACGTCGAAAAAACTGTCGCTCTTCAGGTCGTTGTCGCGAGCGGCCACCTGGGTGTTGATCGTCGTCGCATCGATCGTCGCTTCGACGGTCGTCTTCGAAGGGTCCTGGTCGTCGAACGCAATCGCTCCGGCGACTTTTCCGAATTCGCCGCGCACCGTCGAGACCATCATGTGACGCACGCCGAAGTGGGCGGCGGAGTGGTTCGTGTCGATCGCCCACGTCGTGGTCGCTCCGAAAGCGGGAGAAAGAGCGGCCGCCGCGAGCAGGGCGGCGAGCCCGAGTCGAAGCTTCATCGTGGAACCCCTTTCGAGAACCGCAAACCCCTGATCCCGGGGAACTATTCCCTCGCGTCCTTCGCGCCCCTCGCGAGAGCGGCTCGCGGACATCCTTCGGCTAGCCGATCTCAACGTCGATGAAGTCGCCCTCTTCCTCGAGCAGCACGGCCTTTTCGATCGCGTCGCGGATCGCGGGCTCGCTCATGCCGCATGCCGCCAGGTGGCGCGCAAGGCGCGAGATCGCGCAGAACACGGATTTCTCCTCGTCGTCCCGCTGAACGCGGAACGAAGGGACGCGGCTGAGGATCGCCGTTCCCATCGGTCCCGACATGCTGTACGAAGGCTCCCGGCAGATCCGGACGGTTCGTTTTTCTTCCACCCCGGAATTCTATCCGGGAGTGGGACGTAACGAAACGCGCCGCTGCTCCGTTGAGACAGGTCGGAGGGATGAAGACCATGACTCGAAAAATCGACGTTTTCGAAAGAATCCGCAGCATCGCCGGCCCATTGGCCGTTGGCGCGCTCCTTGTGGGGGCGCAGGCGATCGGCGCGGCACCCGCGACCGCCGGGGGCCTGCATTCGTTTTCTTCGGATCGAATGGTGGCGCACATGGCGTCGCGGCTGAGCCTCACCGACGCCCAGTCACAGCAGGTCAAGCAGGTTTTCGACGCCCGGCAGGCGCAGATGGCAACTCAGTTCCAGGCGGTCGGATCCGCCCGGCAGGCCCTTCGGGAGGCCTCGCTGACGAGCCCCGTCAACGAAGGCGCGATCCGCAATGCGGCGCAGGCCCTGGCCCAGGCGGAGGGGGATGCCGCCCTTCTGCGCGCGCAGGTTCATGCGCAGATCGCGTCGCTCCTGACCCCCGATCAGCAGCAGAAGTTCGCCGCCCTTCGCGCGAATCCTCATCGCCGCTGGCAAAATCGAGCCCCGGCCCCGGCCGAGTGAAGCCGGTCCCGATTCGGTCGTCCGGCCGCCCTCCGAAGGGGGCGGCCCTTTTGTTGCGCGGCCGGGAGGGGAGGCCGGATTCGCGAATTGTGAAACAATCTGAGAGCCCCGGCGGTTGAATCAAACGGAGGAAAAAGACATGACTGGGAAACCCTTCACGAAATTCAGCTTCTTTCGGCGCGCCGCGGTTCCCGCCGCGGTGGCCGCCGCTTTCGCCCTGGGAGGCCCGAGCTTTGCGAACGCAGCCCCGGACACGGCGCCGACCGAGACGTCGAGCGCGGCTCCGAAAGCCGGGGTCCACGCGAGGACCGTGCGCGGGCTCGGGAGGCTCGCTCGAACGCTGGATTTGACCGACGACCAGGCGACGCAGATCAAGAAGATCGACGACAGCCATCAGGCGGAGAAGACCTCGCGCTCGGCGGCTCTCGAGGCTGCCCGCGAAGCGCTCCGCAAGGCGACCCTCGTTTCGCCGCTCGACGAGGCCGGGATTCGGACGGCGGCCCGGGCACTCGGTCAGGCCGAGGGGGATTCGGCCCTTCTCGACGCGAAGATTCGAGCTCAGATCTCGGTCCTGCTGAATCCGGAACAACAGGCGAAATTCGCGACGTACCGAGAAGGCGGCAGCTTCGGTCGGAGGAGATTTTCCCGCGGCGCGAACTGACCCGCCGCACCGCGCTGGACGGGGCCGCTTCTCCCGGGGGAGAGGCGGCCTCTTTATCGTTTCGGGCCCGAACCGGTTGATCCTGCCGCGGGCATAGAATTCCCGGCAGATTGAAGTCTTCTGAAATCCCCCGGGCGCAGGCCCCCGATCGTCGAACGGGGCTCGTCATCTTCGGCTCGTTCGATTGCGTCGCCGGGCTCGTTTACCTCATTCGGGCTCTCACCCTTTTCTTTCTCGTTCTCACCGGGGCGGGGCCTCGGCCCGACGTGCTGTCGGCCGGCGAGATCGCCGTCTCGGCGCTCCTTGCGCTGATTCCGGCCGCCTTCTTTTTGACCGTCGGGATCGGGTCGATGCTGGGCCGAAGGTGGGCGCGATCCCTGTCGTTCGTGTTCTCGACGGTCTGGCTCGTTTTCGACGCTCTCACGATCGGATGCCTCCTGACCGTTCTTCCGGGGATCGTGTCTGCCGCCGGAAGAAAAGTTCCGTTTCCGTTGTACGGGAGCGTGATCGCCTTCGGCATTCTCCTTCCCGCTGCGTACGTCCTTTTCTACGGGAGCGGCGCGGTGAAAGCGGCCTGCGAAGAGCTCGACCCGCAGGAGCGATGGACCGACCGTTGCTCCGCCTTCGTTCTCGCCTCGGTCATTTTCCTCGTCGTCGGCGCGGCCCTGGAGCTGGGGCTCGGGTTTTCAGGGCTGCGCCAGAGGATTTTCTTCGGCCGCGTTTTCGGCCCCGACCTTCGGATGGCGCTTTCCGCCGCCGCGGCCGTTCAGCTGGCGGCGGCGGCGAATCTCCCGCGCGGGAAGACCTGGGCGTGGGCCGCGGCGCTCGCGATGACGGCGGCGCGCGCCGTGGAGGATGTCGTTCTTGCCCGAAGCGTCAACCTCGCGCGCTTCGAGAGCGCCGTCTCATCCGTCCGGAGACTGAGCGAGCGCGACGCCGCGCTGCTCGGCTCGATCGGCTCGCTCCACCTTCGGCCGGCCGTCACCGGCTACGTCGTCCTCCTCGGGTTGATTTCCGTCGCAGTCGTGGCCCGGGCCGGAAAAGGCCTTCGAACGATTCCCGGGAATCGCGGATAGCCGGCTACGCGAACGACGCGAGAGCGGCGGTTTCTTCTTCGAAGCTTTCGAACGAGGGCAGCAGGAGCATCGCGTCGAGGACGTGTCGGACGCGTCCGTGCGCGATGAGGAGCTTGATCTTTGCTCCGACTCCCTCCGCGACCTTCTTGCTGGCGACGAGCTCGCCGACTCCGGCGCTGTCGATGGCGGAGACGCCGGCGAGGTTCAGAACGATCTGTCGCTTCCCGTCGGCGAGCACGCCGTCGATCGTCGAGCGGAGCACTTCATCACCCTCGCCGAGCACGAGCCGGCCGTCCAGGTCGATGATCACGACCCCGCCGGTCTTCCGAACGTCGGCTTTCATGATGGCGGGATTGTACCGCGGGGAGCCTTACTTCGCGTTTGACCAGCTCTGCTGGCCGACCTTCCACTGGCCGTCTTCCTGCGCGAGCTCGATGGTTCCCTTGTTCATCTCCCCGCCGACTTTTCCGGTCGCCGTCAGGGTGGCCTTCTTTCCCTCGACTTTGAGAGCGGTGACCGTCAGGTCGCTCGGCGTCATCGACGCCATGAATGAGAGCATCTCTTTCGGCGTTTTGCCCATTTCCTTGATCTGTTTTTCCATCTGCGGGCCGGCCTCTTTCACCATGCTCTTCTTGTACGCCTCCCAGTCGCCGGCCTGGATCGCCTTGACGTTCGCGCGGTAGGCCTTCACCTGGGGAGTGCCTTCGAGCTTCTTCGAATCGTCGCCGGCGCGCACGATGCGGACCAGCGAAATGAGGGCCAGGACGGCCAGGGTCATTCGGAGTGCGGATTTCATGTTTTGAGGTCTCCTTGGGCAGAGTTCTATCACAGCCCTCGGGCGCGTCCTGGGAAAGCGGTCGCCGGGAATGATGCGAATGGAGGAGATGGCGGTAGGATCTCGTCGGGGATGGCGCAAAAAGAGGCTCTCGACCGGCTGCGAAGTCTTTGTCTGGCCTATCCCGAGGCAGTGGAAAAAGAGTCGTGGGGCCACCCGACGTTTTCGGCCGGCCGGAAGACCTTTGCGGCGTGGGAGATCATCGGCGGCGAGCCCTCGATTGCGTTTCGCGTGGACCGCGACGGCTTCGATCTCTTTCGCAAGAATTCGGGCTTCTTCGAGACGCCGTACGGAAGGGGCCTGTGGGTGAGCCTCGCGGCCCGCGGAAAGATCGACTGGCGCCTCGTCGAGGCGCTCCTGGATTCGGCTTACCGGCTCGTGGCCCTGAAGCGAATGACCGAGGCGCTCGACCGAAAAGCTCCGGTCGGCCGATTCCCTCCTCGCGATAGCCGCCGTCGCGCCCATTAAAGTACCCACCGCTCCTGAGCGAGCCGACAGAGCGGGCCTGGGGCTGATGCGAGTCGAGCGGGCGCCACGTGTCGGTGCGAAGGCCGCACGGGTGGCGGGGGGCGAGACTCCCTTTTGCCGCTCGCGGCGCGAAGTCATAGCAAAGTCCTCAAACCCGCAGCGAGCGGAAAAGAGGAGCGAGGCCCTCGACAGGACCCGCCCGGTTGAGCTGCGACGACAAGCGGGCACTTGGGTCGACCCGCGCCGGGCCGAGCGAGTCATCTCCGCAGCGAGTCGAACTCCTCCGGGTGATTCGCGCGGGAGCGGGCGTCTTCCGGCGAAACGAGACCCCGGGCAACGAGCGAGGAGAGGGACTCTTCCAGTGAAACGGAGCCGTTCTTGCGCGAGAGGGCGATTTCCTGGTGCAGGTGCTGGAGCGCGTTCTTGCGGATGTGCTGTCGCGCTCCGTACGTGACGAGCAGCAGCTCCGCGGCCGCGATACGGCCGGATCCGTCCGAGCGCGGGAGCAGCTGCTGTGACAGGACGGCCGCAAGGGCCATCGCGATCTCCTGCCGGACAGTCGACTGGCGTTCGGGCGGAAACGAATCCGCGATCCGCGCCACGGCGCCCGCCGCGTCGGAGGTGTGCAGGGTCGAGAACACGAGGTGACCCGTTTCGGCGGCGGCCAGCGCGATCGACATCGTTTCGGGGTCGCGCATTTCGCCCACGACGATGACCTCGGGAGCCTGTCGCAGCGCGGCGCGGAGCGCAGAGGCGAAGTCCGGCGAGTCGCTTCCGATCTCGATCTGTTCCACGATCGATTTGCGGTGAGTGTGCTCGTATTCGATGGGGTCTTCGATCAGAAGAATGTGGCGCGAGACCGTGCGGTTGATCTCGCCGACGAGCGCCGCGAGAGTGGTCGTCTTGCCGGAGCCCGTCGGTCCGGTCACGAGGACGAGGCCGTGCGGCAGCCCGCTGAGCTTTTCGACTCCCGGGGGGAGGCCGAGCGAAGCGAGGGACGGCGCCTCCGAGGGAAGCGCGCGGATCGCCGCGGCGGCCCGGCCGCGCTCGCGGTGAATGTTCACGCGAAAACGCGTTCCTTCGGCCTTGACCGACAGATCGGCGCTGGACTTTTCCCGGTAGTCCCGGCGGCGCCCCGCGCTCATGGCGGGAAGGAGGGCGCGCTCGATGTCCTCGCCGGCGAGTTTTTCGGAGCCGAGGAATTCGACCGAGGAACCGCGGCGAAGCACCGGGGGAAGGTCGGCGACGAGCAGCAGGTCGGTGGCCTTGCGCGAAACGACGGCGGCGAGCCACTGCTGCAGCCGGGGGTCGGGCTCGGAGAATTCGGTCCCGGTCCCGCCGGAATCCGGCTCGGCGCCGGCGTTCAACTCGGCGATCAACCGGTTGAGGTCCTCGGTTTCCTCCACAAAATCATTTTACGATGCGTCCGGCCTCCCGTTTTCGGATGTCTTGGGAAATAATGCCGGAGCCATGGCTTCCACCGACGACTCGGAGCGCACGTATGCCCTGCTGACGAAAGGGGCGACGCACCTCGTCGATGAGGCTGACCTTCGCCGCAAGCTCGCGCGGGCGAAGAAAGAAAACCGGCCGCTCACGGTGAAGGTTGGCTTCGACCCTTCGGCTCCCGACATCCACCTCGGGCACGCGGTTCTTCTGATGAAGATGCGCCATTTCCAGGACGCCGGCCACCGCGTGATTTTCCTGATCGGCGACTTCACGGGGTTGATCGGCGATCCGAGCGGGAAGAAATCGACCCGGCCTCAGCTGACCCGCCCGGAGATCGAAAGGAATGCCGAAAGCTACGCCGCCCAGTGCTTCAAGGTCCTTGATCCGGAGAAGACCGAGATCCGCTACAACTCGGAATGGTTCCTCGGCGGCGGAGCCGAGAACAGGCCAGCCCTCGGAGCGGACGGATTTGTTCGTCTTGCCTCGAAAATCACCGTCGCGAGGGTCCTCGAGCGCGACGATTTTGCGCGGCGGTGGGCCGCCCACCATCCGATCTCCCTCCACGAGCTGATGTACCCGCTCTCCCAGGGCTACGACTCGGTCGCCCTGAAGGCCGATGTCGAGCTCGGGGGAACCGACCAGCTGTTCAACTTGCTCCTCGGGCGCGACCTCATGCGGGAGGAGGGGATGGAACCGCAAGTCGTGATGACGGTGCCGTTGCTCGTGGGGACGGACGGTGTGGAGAAGATGTCGAAATCGCTCGGCAACGCGATTGGCGTCAACGACTCGCCGGCGGACATGTTCGGCAAGATCATGTCGATCTCCGACGAGACCATGTGGAGCTATGCGACGCTCCTGACCGGCGAGACTCCCGACGAGATCGAAAAGCGCAAGCGGGACGTTGCGGCAGGCCGCCTCCACCCCATGGACGCGAAGAAGTCCCTCGCGCGCGAGATCGTTTCGCGATTTCACGGTGCGGAAGCGGCAGAAAAAGCCCAGGAGGAATTCACGAGAGTGTTTTCGCGGCATCAGTTGCCCGAGAAGATCGAACGGATGACTATTCCCGTTGAAATTCATCCAGGGAATCGACGGGTGCCTGTCGCTTGGCTCGTTTTCACCGCCGGAATGGCTAAGTCGATACGAGAAGCCGGCCGATCGATCGATGCTGGCGCAGTGAGTCTTGACGGACTAAAGATTGAAACGGCCAACCCCCACTATGAGTTTCCGGAAGGGGCGCTGGAATCAGAGATTTTGCTGAGAGTGGGGAAGCGCGGTTTCATGAAATTGACGCTCAGAAGGAGCGAGTAGGCACGTGCTCTCCTCGAGGGAGATGCCTCAGACCAGACCGATGCGAAGGTCGAGCCGACCCTCTTACGTGTTCGAGCCGGCCGTGTCAGCCGGCGGAGCGCTGCGGTGCCGGAGCCAGGAGATGAAGATCCAGAGCGTCGGCACGGCGGCGAGGGCGTAGGCGAGCCACTGGCCGTATCTTCCATCCGGGCCGATCGACTCGGTGGCATTGTGCAGGACCTGGGAATTCGGCCACACGCCTGCCTCGGCGAGCTCGTGGAATCCCGCGATGAGGAGCTGGACGAGGAACAGAGCGAGAAACACCGACGAGATGTTCAAGATTGCGCCGAAGTTGATCTTTCTCCCCATTCGGATCCAGAGAAATCCGATCGCGACGGCGGCGAGGAGGCCGATCACGAGCCCGAGGAAAACGCGTGCGCTCTTGAGCTGGAAAAGAGCGCTGTCGATCAGGAGCGCGGTCTCCATTCCCTCGCGCGTCACCATGAAGACGGTGAAGAGAAAAATTCCCCAGAATCCCGCGGCCGCGGAGCCGCGCGAGGCGGCGCTTTCGACCCGGCTCTCGATGTCGGCTTTCAGGCGGGAAGCCATTTTTTTCATGTAGATCAGGAAAGAGCCCACCATGACCGCGGAAGCGAGCGCGAGGACTCCCTCCCAGAGGGACTGGCTCAGGGCCTTCGACAGGATGTAACCGGCGCCCGCGCAGGCTGCGACCGAAACACCGACGCCCCACCACACCGCGGGCAGCAACCTCCGGCGGTCCGTGCGGACCAGATAGAGGACCGTCAACGCGACGACCAGAAACGACTCGATTCCTTCCCGAAGAGCGATGGTCAATCCCTGCCACACGGCGTGTCTCCTGTCCGCTGCTTGACTTCCCGCAGCCGGGTGAGGAGAATACCCTAGCTGAGACTGAGTCGCAATGTCAAGATACGAGCCGCCCCGCCGCATGCCGCACCGACGTGAAGCGGCGCTCTTTCAGACGTATTTGAAACGGAGGGGCCTGAAGCTCACCCCGGAGCGCCGGGACCTGTTCGAGGAGATCTTCAAGCGGCACGAGCACTTCGAGGCGGACGAGCTCCTGTTTCGGATGAAAAAGGGGGGCCGCAAGATCTCCCGCGCGACGATCTACCGGGGCCTGGAGCTGCTCGTCTCGGCGGGTGTCGTGGGGCGCGTGCGGGTCGGCGAAGAGGGATACCGATACGAGCGGCTTCATGCAGGAGAGCACCACGACCACATGATCTGCATGTCGTGCGGCCGGATCATCGAATTCTACGAGCCCAGAATCGAGCGCCTGCAGGATGAAGTCTGCGCGCGCGCGGGGTTCCACGCGGTCACGCACAGCCACCACATCCGCGGCTTCTGCCGGGAATGCAAGAAAACCAAGAAGTCGGCCGGAGAGCTGGAGTCCGCGATTCGCCTCGCGGCCGGAGAGTGATCGTTGATTGAGACTGAGTCTTAGCCTCATGGAAGGAAAACACTCCATGGACCGACGACCGTTTTGGACGCCCTGGGTCCTCGTGCTTCTCGTGGGAGCCGTTTTCGGCGCGAGCGACGCCCGAGCCGACCGGAAGTACTACCTCTTCACGTACCAGTACGCGACGCTTCCCAAAGGATCGGCGGAGCTCGAGACGTGGCTGACGCGCGAGGATGCCGACGGGAAATCTTCGCAGACGAACGGGGAAGTTCAGCTCGAGGGCGAGTTCGGAGTGACGGACCGCCTCGACGTGTCGCTGTACACGACATTCACGAAAGAGGGCTCGAGCTCCCTCGACTGGGATTCCTCGAAAATCGAGGCGAAATACCGGCTCGGAAGCGCCGGGGCGTGGCCCGTCGATGTCGAGCTGTACGCGGAGTACGAGCAGCCGTTCCAGGTGCGCGGATTCGGCGAGCCGGAGCTCAAGCTGATCCTCGCGCACGATTTCGGGCCGCTCAACACCTCCGGAAACTTCATCTTTCAGAAGCCCGTGGACGACGAGACCGGCCGGCATCTGGCGTGGCGAAAGGAGTGGGCCGCCGGCGGTTCCTATGAGATCTCCCCGAGCGTCAACGCCGGCATCGAGGGACACGGGTCGTTCACGGATTCGACGGCGAAGGTCGGTCCGGTGCTCTCGTACCAGGCCGAAAAATCATGGGTTTCGTTCGGTCCGTACTGGGGATTGACGTCCCGCGACGGAAACTTCGGCATTCGCGCGATCCTGTCGTTCTTTTTCTGATGAAGATCGCCGCGCGCAGCAAAAGGGTCGCGCTGTTGTGCGGCGCGGCGGCGACGCTGGCCGCTTGCGCCACGACGCTCGACCCGGCGCCGAACCCTTCCCTGGGGCGGGGCCGCGCTCTGTACGCAGGAAAGTGCCAGGGCTGCCACCGTCTGCGTCCTCCCTCGAAGATCGATCGCGAGAAGTGGCCTTCGATCCTCGACAAGATGGCCGCGAAGGCGAAGCTCACGCCGGAGCAGGAATCGCAGATCGACGCCTACGTCGTGTCCGTCGCGCCGAAGTAGCCGGAATCAGAAAAACGCGAACGACTTCGTTCGAAACGCCGTGCAGCGTTTCGACAGCGGGCAGGCCTCACACCGCGGGCCGTTGCGGCGGCAGATCTCCTGGCCGTGCCGCCGCAGCAGGTTGCGCGCGCGCACGAGCCAGGCGAAGTTCGCCGGCAGCTCCGCGCTCGTGGCCTGCGAGGCGGATCGATACGTCCGCGAATAGTCCTTCTCCCGTTTTCCGAATCCAATGCGAACGAGAACCCGCAGAACATTTGCGTCGGGAGCGAGCGTCACGAGGCTGCCGTTGCAGAGGAGGATTTTGTCCGCCCCGGGATCCCCGATTCCCGGGAACCTCTTGAGAAGCTTTCTCGACGCCGCGGGATCCGACCGGACGAGCTTTCGCAGGAGGCCGAGTCCGATCTCTTCGGCGATCTCCGCGCAGCGACGGAGCTTTGCGGCCCGGTCCGGCGGCCGCATTCCCCCCTCGCGGATCGCGTCGATGAGGACTTCGTCCGGGGCGTTCAGGATTGCGGAGGGAGTCAACCCGACGCGCTCGCGCAGGGATCGAAATACCTCGGTCCGCCTTGTGTCGTCGATCAGGTAACCCGCGTTTTCCCAGACGACGAGTTGGAACGGATCAGTGATCCGCGCCTTCTGCGGCCGCCCGTAGATTTTCTCGAGCGCGGCGACGGCCTCTTCCAACTTCCACCGCGCGGGTGTTTTCGGCTTCGAAGCGGGCACGGGAGTGAGTTTAACGCCCAAGACGGAGGGCCTCCGGGGCGGTCTTGCTGAAGCGCGAAGAGGGGACATTCTGGAACACGAAGCCCGCAACCATCGTCGAGGGTGAACGGAACGGATCTTCTCGCGAAGGCGAGCGCCGTCACCTTCCGGCGCTGAGCCGGATCATTCCACCGGCGGGGCGAGCCGGATTTCGCGCTGGCGCGGGATGCGCAACGGGTCGAACGTTCTGAGCGCCTGCTCGAGCGTTGGCTTCTGACCGAGTGTGGCGAGAAGCGCTGCGAGAATCACCGGAAGTTCGCCTTTCTCCGCGGCCTCGGCGAGCTGGCGGGAGCCCGCGCGCTTGGAGAGCTTTTCGCCGCTCTGGGACACCAGGAGCGGGACGTGGGCGTACACCGGGATGGGAAAGCCGAGCGCCCTGCCGAGAACGATTTGCCGCGCCGTCGAGTCGAGTAGATCCGCGCCGCGAACGACCTGCGTCATCTCCTGCGCGGTATCGTCGGCGACGACCGCGAACTGGTACGCGTACGTCCGTTCCGGCTGCTCGCGCCGAACGACGAAATCGCCGACTTCCCGGGCGACGTCCTGGGCCTGTTCTCCGAAGATCTCGTCGGGGAATCG
The DNA here is from genome assembly GCA_050747885.1 of Thermoanaerobaculia bacterium. GTDB lineage: Bacteria > Acidobacteriota > Thermoanaerobaculia > UBA5066 > DATFVB01 > CAWEYG01. The sequence goes on along the minus strand of JBOGJO010000112.1, from coordinate 5,577 downwards.
AACGACGCCCTCCGGAACGCGGAACCGCCACGCCCGGGCGCGGCCCGGTGAAACCGCCGCGTCCCGGCATGTTCCGGGATAAACCGGCTCCGCCCCGTGCGGCGCGGAAGCGGAAGTCGCGATCTCCTTTCGCGAGCACGCGCACGGATACAGGAGGCCCGAACCGCGAAGTCGTTCGAAGAGAGCGTCGTACGTCGCGGTCCTTCCGGACTGCCTCAGGATCGGCTCGTCGCTCGTCATTCCGCACGACTCGAGAAGCCGGACCTGCTCTTCCGCGCAGCCCGGGATGGTCCGGGGAAGATCGAGGTCCTCGATCCGGATCAGCCAATCCCCTCCGCCGGCTTTCGCGAAGAGATAGGACGCCAGCGCGGCGAGAAGCGATCCGAAGTGGAGCGGCCCCGAGGGGGTCGGGGCGAACCGGCCTCGCTCGCGCTCTATTTTTTCGCGAATCCGCGAACGTCCTCTTTGACGAGCGTTTCGATTTCGTCGGCCGAGAGAACCTTGCCGAACGGGGGCATGTCTTTTTCGGTCCCGTTGGTGACCGCGTCGATCAACTGAGCGTCGGTCTTCCTCTCCTGGAACCCCGACTCCGTGAAGTCCTGCGCCTTCATCTTGCGCCCTTTCGGAGTGTCCGCCCGTCCGTCCTCGCCGTGGCATTTCGCGCATTTCTTCACGAAGAGGCCCGAAGGCTTGAAGGCCGCCGCCGCCAGCGACGCATAGCCGACCAGAATCAACAGGGGAATTCGGATCTTCATTTTTCCTCCGGCTGGGATTTTCTCAGAAATCGGGAGATTCTCTTCGCGCTTTCATGTGACTGCGAAAGCCACGCCGCCAGCGCGAGCAGGCCGAGGTCCCGGGCGAGGACCCAGTACATTTCCCGGGCCAGTTGGGCATGGCTCTTTTCGGCGGCGTGCACGTCGAAGCAGCCGCATTGAACCAGGTGTCCGCGCGCGAGATTGATTCCGATCGCAACGATGAACACGCCGAGCAGCGCGGCGGCGAGCTTCGCGCCGGTCCTCCCGAACACTCCGGTCGCCAGAGCGAGGCCCGTCAAAAACTCGAGCCAGGGCAGGAAAAGGGCCACGGGGTTGACGGCCGGCGCCGGCAACAGCTCGTAGTTGGAAATCATGTGAGCGAAGGAGGGCGGATCGGCGATTTTCGGGACCGCGGCCACGACGAAGACGGCGCCGAGAGCGACCCTGCCGATCAGGAGCGCGATGGCCTTCATTTCTTCGCCTCCACCTCGACGGGCCAGCCGCGTTTCTCCCAGTCCGGGTAGCCGTCCCGGTAAACGAGGACGTTGTTGAACCCGATCGACCAGAGCCTCTCGGCGAGCTGATGAGAATCCTCGCAGTCTCCTCCGCTGCAATAGGCGACGAGAGGTTTCGCCGGGTCGAGCCCCTCCTGCGAAAGCGCGAGAAGTTTCGCGTCGAGCCCGGCTTCCCAGACCGACATCGACCGGGCGCCGGCGATATGGCCGCTTCGGTACACGTCGGTCCTGCGGGCATCGAGGAACAGCGCTTTTCGGTCGAAGAGACGCTTCGCCTGTTCGGGCGTGATCTCGACGTACGGCCGGTCGGGATGCGGCGGAAAATCCGTTGCGGCCGGTTCGGCTGCCGATTCGCCGGAAGCTTGCGCCGGCACCGCAACCCGAGCTCGTCCGATCCAATCGAGGCGTCGCTCGGGCCGAGCCGTCAGATTCGAGATCGTGGCGAGAATGAGAGCCAGCCCGACAAGGATCACCGTCTCGCAGAAAATCCGGCGCGCGCCCGACCCCGTTTCAAGCGTTTGCGGAGGTCTCACGAGAAATCCTCTGGAGTGGGGCGAAAGCGGAATGGGCGGTTCATGAGACTACCGAACAACTCGAGTAAGAGGGGCCGCCCGGGTGAGATCCGCGGACACCTGTTCGGGTGTCCAGTCTCGTCCCTCGCGACGAGAAACCAGCCGGCCATCCGGGCCGATGATCGCTGCGGCCAAAGAATGTGTAATCCGGCCTTTCGTCTCGGCGGCCAGGACGCCGAGACGTTCGGAGAGATCGTAAACAGCGGCCCGGTCTCCGGTCAGGAATAACCAATTTCCGGAGGCCGTATTCACCTGCCGCGCGTATTCTTTCAACACCGCCGGAGTATCGTTTTTCGGATCGAGCGTCACGGCGACGATGCGCCATTCTCGTCCCGGTTTCATAAGGGCCGCGGCCCGCGCGAGCTTGGCAAGCGTCATCGGGCACGCATCCGGCAGGGGACAGCGAGTGTAGAGAAATGATACGAGAAGCGCCTTTCCGCTCAGGCTCACGAGAGTCACAGTTTTTCCGTCCTGGTCATTGAGCTTGAAATCGGGAACCGCCGAGCCGGGAGGCAGGATTCGAGAGGAATCGAGCTTTGGGAGATCCTCCGAGCCGATGACCGAGATCCTCCCGATTTGAGCGCCGTGACCGGTCAGGCGGAGCTCCGCGGTGATTTGGTCGCCGGGAGAAAGCTCCGAAAGTCCACCGGTGTCGTCATCGACCGGGAAGCTCATCGTCATTGCAGTCATGAGACCCGGAACATCATCGTGTCGAACGGTGATCGTCCGTCGAGACGGATCGAGCGAGACAATCACTCCCCGCAAAGGAAACGTTCGATCCTGCCGGATCGGCCGAATATCCCGGCGACAGGCCGCCCCGAAGCAAAGAAAGCCGAGAAGGAAGCAACCGGGGATTCTCATCTGTCCCGTCAGGATGGAGACGTCGTCAGCGACACTCTCTCCAGCGCCTGAGCCCGAGCGACGCCCTCGGCGATGACGCCGGCATAATAGCGGCTCATATTTCCATGGACCGAGCGCCCGATGGCCGCGGAATCCGGGCGCTGGCCGAGAGTCAGGCCCACAAGGCGTGAAAGCCCGTTGGCCTCCGTCAGCGGCCGCACCCAGGCGAGCGGCTCGGTTCCGACGTCGGTAACGTTCACGCGCAGGATCTTTCCTTCCAGGTCGAACGCAACTCCGACGCCGACGGGTCCATGCTCGGATGGCATCCAGATAAACGCGACGGAGCCAACGAGACGGCCCCCGGAATCTCGCCCGAGATAGATCTTCGCGTCTTCCTCGGACGGGGTCCAGCCGGTCGCGGCCTTGATCGCCGCCATGTCGGGGCCGCCGATCATCAGGACTTTTTCGGAAAACTTTGACGCTCCCGGAAGGCTCGACTGGATGAAGTCGCCCCGCTTCACGAGCTGGATGTTCGGGGTTACATGGGCGAAGAGAAGGGGAGCCACCAGCAGCGCGGCCCCCGAGGCAAAGAATCTATTCATGGGAGACCTCTTTCTTTCGGAAAAACCAGCATTGAAACAACGTCAGCACAAGAACGACTGTGTAGGCCAGGCCCATCGTGAAGCCTCCTCCAACGGCCATCGCGCCGAAAAACGTTCCGGCGCTCGGAAAGAGGTGCGCGCCCCAGAGGCCGGCGAAGTCGAGAAAGGGGGCGGCAAACGAGAGCAGCACCAACAGCACTCGAACCGAAGAAGAGAGCGAGAGTCCGAGCACGATCGCGGAGAGAAGGAGAGCCGTGATCGCATAGACCGGAACGTGAACATGCGTGTCCTGAACGAGAAGCTCACGGCTGACCTGGTGCTGCGGATGGTCCAGCATCGCGAGATCTACGGGCTTTTCCTGAGCGGCGGAGGTTTGACAGCAGGCCATCGTCATCTCAGTGTGTGTTTCGGGAGCGACGGTCGCGGCGACCTTTTTCGGCGTGAACGCCGCGAAATTTTTCACTTGCCAGGCGCCGAACAGGTTTGCGACGCCGAGGAGAAGAAGAAACAGCGTTGTCGCCAGCCGGGCTTCGATCGCGCTTTGCGGAAGTCTTCCCATCTGGTCTCCTAAAACAAGAACACGGTCTGGAACGTGGCCGAGTAAGTGTCGCGCCGCGCGGCATCTTCGGCCCGCCCGCGGAAGACCGCCTCGCTCGACCGGTCCCAGCGAAGGTCGAGCCTCACCGTGACTTCGGGGAGGCGCAGGGATGTGTGTTCGAAGTTGCGGTACAGCCCATAAAAACCCCCGCCAAAAAGATACTGCGGCGAGACCGTCACAGACCGAAGGATCTGCCGCGTTCCTGTTCGCGACCCCCCGACATCGTCGAGATAGTCGCCCCTCAACGTGGCCGCCCAGTGACGGCCGAATCGGTGGTGGAGAAAGAGCATGTCCGCGTACCACCGCGCCGTACCGCCGTCTTGCGCGGCATGGGGCTCGCGGCCCGCGATGAGCTCTTCTCCGTACACCCACGAATCGGTCGGCTGCATCAGGATCGTCGCAACGGCCGTGGTTCTCTGGTCGCCCGTCTGGCCGTCCTTCTCGCCCCCCTGAATGACTCCCAATCCGAAGTGGTAACGCAGCGAGGGGTTCCAGAGCCCGTAGAGGGCCCCTGTTTTCGCATTGTTGTTGTCGGTGTCATTGTCCCAGCCGTTGCCGACGATCGCCCATCCTTCGAATTTTTCCGAGAACGCCTCGTGGGCCTGGAACCCGGTAAACTTGACGGGCCGCGCGAAATCGAACGTGAACGAATTCGTCGCCTGGAAATTCAGCGGCGCGTCATCGCGCTCGATCGCGATCGGCGAATCGAATTTTCCGAGAGTCAGTTGGAGCCCGCTCGAAGCCGAGGGGACCCATGCCACCTGAAGGTTGTCGATGTCGGTCGAGACATCCGGCTCGAAATTTCCCTGATCGCCGAGAAAAGGCGACGAGCCTTCGCGGGCGGTGGTCAGCTGGGCAAACACCGAGAGCTGATCCGTGATCAGCTTTGAAAACGAAATCGCGAGAGCGCTGTCGGCGAATGAGTTTTCGTTTGTGTTGATGTTGTACGCATACGTCGCGACGCCAAACCCGTTGACGACGAGTTTGCGCGCGGGATCTTCGCCGAACGAAAGCGCGACCGGAGTGGCCCCCGTGTTGAGCGATTCCGGCGAGACCGGCTTTTCTTGCGCGGCAGAGGGGTCGACAACCCACGCGAGCGTCAGGAAAGCGAGAAAAATAAATTTGAATCTCGAGACGAATCTCAAATTCCACCTCCTCAGGCAAATTCTTGTTGACCGCGAGGGAGGGGTTCAGACGCGGGGAGGTGGGTCGAAGAGCTCAGAAATCGGGGCGGAATAGACGAGGACGAACCCTTCACGAGGAGCGCGGACTGCAGCCGGTATTGGCACCCGCGCCGGGGGGAACAGGACGACCGGGGGCAGCGCCGGGAGCTCCTGGGCCGGGGCTGTACCGGGGCACGACCGCATTGCGCAGGTTCCATCGTTCGCGCAGCAGGCCATTGCGATTCCGCCCCGGCAGCAGGCCATCCGGGTCCGTGTCCCGGCCTCCGCCGCGGGGGCGGTCGTTGCCGCCGCGAGCGCGGCAAGAAGGATCAATGCGATCGATCGGCGCATCCGGGAAAACATACCACGAGCCCGGTTCGCTCGGCCCCGATCGCGGCAGCTCGAGCGCCGGCTCGGAGATACCTGCCAGGGCGGGTCCTGTCACGGGCCTTCGCCGCGCCGTAGCGGCTTCGGCCGCGCAGGCAGGACTCGCTCGCTGAACTCGCGGCTAGCCCCAGCGCCTGCTCGGCAA
>JBOGJO010000111.1:0-12365 GCA_050747885.1 Thermoanaerobaculia bacterium | reverse complement strand
CCTTTTCTTCATCTTTGCCTCCCTGGACGCCGGGAAGCTCTGGGGCCTCGACGCCCGGCGCCGCGGGCCCCGATGACCCTCGAATCGCGCGAGGCTCGCGAAACCCGCCGGCTCCGGAGAGTGATCTTCTTCGGCCTCGTGGTCGCGGTCATCGTCGGAAGCTTCCTGGTCCAGATGGCGCATGGGGTCTGCCCGGTTCCGTAAGCGTTCCGGGCGTGTCACGCTTTTCCCTTCCCGAGTCACGGGAGTATGATTTTGGCAAACGAAATGCGAGTCGTATTGGAAGAGAAGGGGGTTCGAATGAAAAAGTGGATCGGAGCCATTCTTGCGATCACGTTCCCGGCCCTGGTATTGCTCGCCGCCGACGCAAAGACCCAAAAGGACGCGCCCGCCAGCGCTCCGGCGAAAAACTCCGGGCATGCCACCGAGAAGGCCATGGATAAGCCGTCGCCGAAGACGATGGCCGGCAAAGTGACGAAAGTGAACGCAAGGGCGAAGACGTTCGAGATGGACGTCCATGGGAAATCGGTGACGGTTTCCGGCGCGAAGCTGAAAGGCCTCCCGAAAGTCGGGGACGCCATTGAGGTGACGTACAACGAGAGCTCCGGCGGCGGGCCCGTGGAGGCGACGAACTTCAATCTGTCGAGGAGCAACAGCTACTAACTCGGCTCCCCTCAATCCTCGTAGCCGGGTCGGGCGAGCACGAGCGCCTGCGGGTGTGCGGCCCGGCCACGATGCCCGTGACGGGGCGCGAAGGCGTCAAAGAACTCATGAATGCTGACGCCGCGGCGTGGATCAAAACATGAGCGGTCTCACCAGCCGCCCCCGCCTCCCCCTCCCGAGGATCCGCCGCCTCCGCCTCCCGAAGACGACGGGGCGGCGACACCCGCGGAGAAGCCTCCGACCGCGGCGGCCCAGCCCGCCGACGCTCCCGCGCCGCCGAAGCTTCCCCCGCCCCCCGTCCAGCCTCCTCCCGAGCCCGAGCCCGAAGAGGACGAACCGAATGAGGACGATCCGAACGAGGATGAGCCTCCGAGCGCGCCGGAGGACCCCGCGAACGCTTTCGACCACTTCTCCACGCCGGAGCCGAGACCGAGCGCCAGGAGGTAGGGAAACCAGGCGTCTTCGAGCTTCGGATGCGCGCTCTCGAGCTGTTCCTGGAAAAAGCGGCGCGCCGTGGCGAGCCGACGGCGCCGCTCCATTCGCGCGGCGCCGTCGCGTGACATGGCCCGGTGGAACACCGAGCTCACGTACATCACCGTCAGCATCGTGAATGCCGCGAAGAGCGTCGGGGAGTAGTCGGCCGGCAACGCGAGGCCGACGATGATCCAGGGCACGAGGACGAGCGCGAGGCTGAAGAGGAGCGGGGCGTTGAAGGGGCGGAACGATTCGGCGGCGCCTCTCGAGATCAGGGTTCCCAACCCGGCGCAAAAGGCCGAGGCGAAGAGAAAGATGAACAACGCCCGCGGATCGGTCTCGGTCGAGTGGAAGAGCGTGGCGATGCCGAGCGCCGCTCCGGCGAGAAAGAAGACAAGCGTGCGCCAGGCCGCCGGGGGCTTGAATGTGTCGGCAAACGGGCCCTTCGCGGCCAGGCGCGCCTTCAGGTCCTTCTCGATCAGCTTCGCCGGGCTGAAGCCGCTCGACTTGTAGTGCGCGCGAACGTCTTCGGGCGTCACGCTTTTTTCCCCGAAGAAAAGACCGTCCACGAGCGACAGCTCGTAACCGTGGAGGTCGCGGTCGGGAGCCATACGGGTGAGGTGGAGCGTCGCCTTGCCGGACTCGGAGGTCGTCTCGCTTCGGAGCTTTCCTTCGGCGACGAGCCGCGCGAGGACGGCCGCGACCTCCGGAGAGCCGACGTCGTCGTCGATCGCGGTCCCGACCTCTTCGGGCAGGAGATCGAAGACGTTCTCCTTCAGCCAAGCGCCGTCCACGTCCGAAAGGGGCGGCAGGGGCTTGAATCGCCCGCGCGCGCGGTCGTGCAGCCAGTAATGCACGCCGAACAGCAGGACCGCCACGGCGATCAGGAGCTTTGCGAGACCGCGGTCGGCCAGGAGCGGGATCGTGCGAACGGCCTCGGGCGCCACCGGCCGGGTGGAATGGAGAGAAGCCGACACGACGTACCCGCGCCCCGGCGGAAGCGGTCCCGCCTCCTGGTGCATCGCAAGCGGACCCGCCGTGGTCCAGGAGGGATCCAGCGACAGGTCGAGCGTGAAGCGATCGATCGGGCCGTCGCGGTCCGGAAACGCGAAGTCGTGGTTCAGGCGATAGGTTTCCCCGTGCTTCTCCAGAATGCCGGAGAGCGTGTAGTCCAGAACGTAGTCGATTTCCCGGTTCGAGAACGGAGGGTCCGACGGGAGACGGCTGCGCCAGCGAAGGGTCTTCGCGCCGACAAAACTGTAGCCGTCGACGCGCAACAGGCTCCCTTCGACGAGGGGCGTCGTCTCACCGGTCGCCGGGTCGATGCGCGTGATGCTCGCCAGCGCCAGCTCCTGACCCGGCCCCAGCCGAAACCGGCGTTCTCCGCCGTTCCAGTCGCCGTCGAAGATCATGTTCTGCCGCTCGAGGACGTGCAGGACGCCGTCTCCGTCGAGCCGAGCCCGGACCTCCATCGAGCGCCAGTGGAGAGTGCGCGCGGAGGCGGGCAGGGGAAATGCCGATGCGAGCAGGGCGATGCCGACCGCGATCTTGAGCTTCATATCGGATACTCCTGAAAGGGAGTTTATCGCGGAGGAACCCCGCGTTTCGGCTCTTTCGGACCCCGTTGGGCGCGTCGGTCCCCCGGCCCGTCGCGTGCAGTGGCACCTCAAGGACGACCCGAAGCGAACCCGTTCGATTGAGACGTCCGGGGGCGACAGAGGGATATGATTTCCCCAGTCGATCCGCGGATCGCAAGGGGAGATCGAAGATGAAGTCGCTGTGGAACGAGCGCAACCGCGAAGGGCTTCTGGCCCGGCTCGAGAAGCTCGGGCCCGACGCGAAGGCGCGCTGGGGGAAATTCACGGCGCCGAAGATGCTCGCCCACGTCAACGACGCCCTGCGAATGGCCTCCGGGCAGCTACCGGTCAGGTTCAAGAAGACGCCGCTGAGGTTTCCGATCGTCAAGCAGTTGCTCGTGTATTTCGTGCCATGGCCCCGGGGAGCCCCGACGGCGCCGGAGCTGCTTCGGCGCGGCGACCGGGCGCAATGGGACGGCGAGCGGGAGGCCTTTCCCCGAATTCTCGCCGCCTTCGCCGGCACCCGACGGGGCTCGCCGCTTCCCGCGCACCCCGTCTTCGGGCGACTCTCGCACCGCGCCTGGGGGCGGCTTGCGTGGCGGCACGTCGACCACCACTTTCGGCAATTCGGGGGTTAGTGTTCCGCCCCACAAATACGATTACTCTCGTTCGGAGCGCCGCGGGGCAAGAAGCAAGGCGACGCGACGCAGGCGATGCCGAAGCATCGTCGAGGAGCGCCAACAAAGCGGATGGCCCAACGCCGCCCGAACCCTTCGGGCGCCAGCACATTGCGGACGATCTCGGCGTTGCGGCTCGGGTCCGATCGCTACGGCATCTGCCCCCTCGCCGCGCCTTGACCTCATCCGCAAGCCGCTGGCGCGACGCCACAGTTATTTTCGACTCGGGACACTAGCCGACTGTGCCTCCGCCTGAACTGACGCCGGGATAGAATCTCCCCACAGGAGAAATTCACTTACGGAGACCGCCAAATGACCCTCGCCGCGGGCTCACGGTTGGGGCACTACGAGATTCTCGAACCGGTCGGCGAGGGCGCCATGGGGGAGGTCTACCGGGCCGAGGACAAGCGCCTGGGGCGTCGCGTCGCGCTGAAAGTCCTTCGCGCGACGTTTTCGAAAGACGAGTGGGTCCTCGCCCGTTTCGAGCAGGAGGCGAGGTCCGCCTCGGCTTTGAACCACCCGAACATCGTCACGATCTACGACATCGGCCGCGACGGAGAGTCGTTCTTCTTCGCCATGGAATTGATCGAGGGCAAGAGCCTGCGCGAGGTCCTCGGAGGGGGCTCCTTGCCGATCCGCCGCCTCTTGAAGATCGCCGCTCCGATGGCGCAGGGAATCGCGTGCGCGCACGATGCCGGCATCTTTCACCGCGACCTGAAGCCCGAGAACATCATGGTCGGGCGAGACGACCGGGTGAAAATCCTCGATTTCGGAATCGCGAAGCTTGCCCCCGAAAGGCCGCTCGTCCCGAGCTCGCCCACGGTGAGGGTCGTTTTCCCGACTGAACCGGGGATGATCGTCGGCACGGTCGGCTACATGTCGCCCGAGCAGGCGAAGATGGAATCGACCGACCATCGTGCCGACCAATTTTCCTTCGGAGCGATTCTCTACGAGATGGCGGTCGGCCGGCGCGCGTTCCAGAAAGACACGGCCGTGGACACGCTCGCCTCGATCATTCACGACGAGCCCGAGCCGATCGCGAAGGGAAACCCGGCGCCGGTTGCCCTGCGGTGGATCATTGCGCGCTGCCTGAGCAAGGATCCGGCCGGGCGCTATGCCTCGACCGACGATCTCTCCCGGGACCTCGTCATGCTGCGCGACCACCTGCCGGAAGCCCTGTCGCCGAGCCCCGGCGTCCCCGCGGTGACTCTGGCGTCCGTGGCTTCCGTCTCTCCTCCTTCGCAAAAGGGGTTTTTCGCGAAGGCCCTGGCCGCCCTTTTGCTCGCTCTGGCCGGAGCCGGGATCGCCTGGATTGCCGGGGTCTCCGGGCTCGCGAGCCGTCGAACGGGATTTGGTTCGCGGCCCGACACGTCCGCGGAATTCTCGCAGCTGACGTTTCAGCCGGGAATCGAGACCTTTCCGAGTCTGTCGCCGGACGGGAAGACGTTCGTCTTTGTGAGCTCGACTTCGGGCAACCGGGACATCTTCCTCCAGCGGATCGGCGGACGAAACGCGATCAACCTCACCGCGGATTGCAAGCTCGACGACGATCAGCCGGCATTTTCGCCCGATGGCGAGCAGATCGCTTTTCGGTCGGAGCGCAGCGGCGGGGGCCTGTTCGTGATGGGCGCCACCGGCGAATCGGTGCGCCGCCTGACGAACTTCGGGTTCAACCCCTCTTGGTCGCCCGACGGATCGCGGATCGTTTTCGCGACCGAAGGAATTTTCGACGCTTCGACCCGCGAAGCGACGAGCGAGCTCCGGGTCATCACCGTTGCGACGGGGGAAATTCGCCGAATCGGGAACGGCGATGCCGTCGAGCCGAGCTGGTCGCCCCACGGGGACCGGATCGCGTACTGGGGGCTGCCGAATGATTCGGCCCGGCGAACCATCTGGACGGTGAAAGTCGGCCAGGCCGGCCGAGCCAGTGAAGCCGGCGCCTCCGGCGGTTCCGACGGGGGGACTCCCGTCCCGGTCACTTCCGACGAAGCGCTCAACTGGGACCCGGTCTGGGCGCCGGACGGGCGAACCCTGTACTTTGCGAGCGATCGGTCCGGGGCGACGTCTCTCTGGCGTATCGCCATCTCGGAAAAGACGGGCGAAGTCTCCGGCCCTCCCCGGCCACTGACGCCTCCGGCACTGTGGAGCGGCCAGATGTCGGTTTCCCGCGACGGCCGCAGGATTCTCTACGCGGCGCTGGAGCGGCGGATGGCTCTGGAGACGGCGGCCTTCGACCCGTCGAAAGCCGCCCTGGCGGGGCCGTTCGAGACGGTTTATGACGGGCCTCAGGGGATCGAAAGCCTGGGCCTCTCGCCGGACGGCCGGTGGGCCGTTTTCACGTCCGCTCAGCCGGCGGAGAACCTGTTTCTCTTCGGGCTGGACGGTTCCGGACTTGCCCAGTTGACGTCGGACCGGTCTCGGCGACGCGGGGCCCGCTGGTCCCCCGACGGGCGCTGGATCACGTTCCACTCCAACGCGGGCGGCGTCTATCAGATCTGGAAAATTCATCCGGACGGAAGCTCGCTCGCTCGCGCGACCGCCCTGCCGGGAGGCGCGTTCGAGGCGCGCTGGTCGCCGGACGGCTCGCGGCTCTTCGTCCTCACGCCGGGCGGCACTTGCCTGCTCGACGCGGGAAAGCTCTCGGACCCGGCCGGGTGCATTCCCGTTCCGAAACTCAACGCCGAGGGAGACACGTTTTTCGCCAACGAATGGTCGCCGGACGGCAGCCGCCTCGCCGGCGAAACCTGGCAGCCGAGCGGGATCGAGATCCCGGGCATCGTGGCGTATTCGTTTTCTTCGCACGAGTTCCGCAGGGTGAGCGACCGGGGAGTCTCCCCGGTGTGGCTGTCCGACAGTCGGAGGCTCCTGTACCTCGACGGGGAGCGGTTGTGGCTCCTCGACACGGGGGACGGCAAGGCCCGCGCGGTCGGAGGCCCGGGAGGCGCGGCCCTGCCGCGCGATTTCCGAATCGCCGAGAGCGGCAACTTCGCGCTCTCGCGGAATGACAAGAAGCTCTACTTCGTGCGGGACGCGAGCCAGGGCGACATCTGGCAGATGACGATTCGGTGATCGTTCAGGGGATCGTTCATCTGGTTGACGGAACCTACGAGCTCTTCCGTCATTTCTACGGCCTGCGCCGTTTCACGAAAGGAAAAGACCGCCCGTTCGGCGCCGTCGTCGGAGTGCTCAATTCCGTTCTCGAAATGTTCGAAAAGGGCGAGACACTCGTGGGAGTGGCCACCGACCACGTCATCGAGTCCTTTCGAAACGCCCTGTGGCCCGATTACAAGACCGGAGAAGGAATCGAGCCGGCGCTTCTCGCGCAGTTCCAGCCGTTGGAAGACTCCCTTGCCGCCATGGGCGTCGCGGTCTGGCCGATGATCGAGCTCGAAGCCGACGACGCACTCGCCTCGGCCGCGCGGATCTGCGCCGGCGACCGGACGGTCGAGAAGATCTGCATCTGGACGCCCGACAAGGACCTCGCGCAGTGCGTGCGGGGCGACCGAATCGTTCAGGTGGACCGGGTTTCGAAGAAGATCCGGAACGAAGCCGGAGTCATTGAAAAGTTCGGTGTCGGTCCGGCCCTCATTCCGGATTTTCTCGCGCTCGTCGGCGACGACGCGGACGGCTTTCCGGGAATTTCGGGGATCGGCCGCGTGGGCGCGGCGCGGCTGCTCCGGCAGTACGGGCCGATCGAAGAGTTTCTCGAAAGCGTCCTCGGGGCGAACCGCGATCGCGCCCTCCTTTTCAAGCGCCTCGCAACCCTGCGAACGGACGCCCCTCTGTTTCGCAGGGTCGGGGAGCTCCGCTGGCGGGGCCCGAACGAAGAATTCCTGGCGTGGGCCGAAGGGATCGGCGAGCATCGCCTGGCGGAGCGATGCCGAAGCGCCGCGGCGAAGTTGCCAGCGCGCTCGAGCTTCGCTTGAAGGGACACGACGAGGAGGTCGTTTCGCCTCAGTGGAACGCCGAAGTGTCCGCGCCGCCGCAGAGCTCGCTCGGGTCGCTGCGGTCGTTGTGATACGTCCGGATCGCTCCGCTGCTCGTGTCGGTGATCGTTAGCGTGTACTCGAGGTCCGTCAGGCCCGAATGAAACACCCAGAAACAGCACGAGAACGATCTCGCGTCGGCCATCTTGACGAAGACTTCCGGGAACGTCGGGTCGCCCGTGAAAGACGGAAGGCTGAAATAGCCGAAGTTGTCCTTCTGCGGAATGGCATGGCCGATACCCGAGCCGCCGGTACGGGGGTCGACGGCCGAAAGGGCCGCCGAGAACCGATTTCCGAGAAGGCAGATCGTCTCGCCGCCCGGCGCGCAGGAGGACGCCGCCAGCGAGGGGCTGTCTTCGGAAAACGACGGTTCCGCGGGAAAGGATGCCGCTGACGGAGCCGGCGACACCCCGTCGAAGTACCCTGTGTCGGCTGCGCCGCAGAGCCGGGTCGGATCGCTTCGATCGTTCCTGTATTGCTTGAAATTTCCGGTCACGGTGTCGAATGCCGTCAGCGTGTACTGCAGATCCGTCAGTCCGGTATGGAACAGCCAGACGCAGCATGAAATGGAGCGGGCATCGATCATCTTGACCATGACCTCGGGAAACGCCGGGTCGCCGGTGAAGTGGGGAAGGCTGAAGTACCCGAAGCTCGAAAGCTGCGGAATCGGGTCGCCGAGAGCGGCGATGCCTGTGCGCGGGTCGACGGCCCAGAGCCCGAGCCAGAAGCGCGAAGGCTGCAGCAGGCAGAGGCCATTCGCGAACGTCGCCGGGTCGCACGGTGTGCCCGGGGGCGGGAGCGCCGTGATCGGGAGCTGCACGTCGTCGACGGGACACTGCGCGGAGTCGATGACGGTGACTGAGCCGAGGTACTCACCCGGTTTCTGCGCCGCGCCACCGGCGCCGAAACTCTGGGGACCGTGCTGCACTCCCGTGCCCGGGGGAAACCCCGACCCGTTCGCCTGGTGGTCGGGCGGATAACCGAGATCGATGCCGAACGTGTTGCCGGTCTGGACGACGAGAGGGTTCAGGGCCCGGTTTCGAACTTGAGGACAGGGAGAGCCGGCGTCCCGGATTCGCAGGAGGCCCGGCCCGAGAAACGCCGCCGCGAAGGTCCCGCCCCAACCGGGTGTGAAGATTGGGCTCGGAATCAGAAGATTCACCGCCTCGTTGAAAATGGTCGGGACGACGATTTCTGCGAAGCTCCCGGTCGAGGCCGTCAGCCTCCCGACTTTTCCGGCGGCAAGCTCACCGAAATAGACGTTTCCATCCTGCCCCAGCGCGAGCGACGAGATACCACTCTGCGCCGTCGGAACGGTGTATTTCGTGATGGTTCCCGACGAGCTCAGAAGACAGATCGCGTTTTCGACGGGGTCGGAGAAATAGAGGTCGCCGTTCGCGCCCGCGGTGATCAGCGGCGGCGTGCCCCCGCCGGGACCGGTTCCCTGTGGAAAAGTGACCTGGCCAACGAAGGAAAGGCCGCCGGCAGTCGTGAGCCTTCCGATCCGGATCCCGGTCAACCATGTGTCGGCGAAATAGAACGCGCCGTCTTTGCCGAGCGCAATCGAGGTCGGACCGCCGGGAGCGGAAAGCCCGACGGTGGCGATCTGCCCCTGCGAGGTGCGAACACCGATTCCGAACGCGGGCCCTGTTCCGGAAGCCTGCGTCCACACGAGAAGCCCGGAGGCGGGGTCGTAGGCCATCGAGGGATAGGAGTTGTTGTTGAAGACGCCGGTCGGAAGGGCCGTCATCGAGATCGTTCCCGTCGCGGTGACCTCGCCGAGAAAAGCGCCGTCCGCCGGAACCGGCAAGGGCTCGGTGCCGAGCTGGGCGCCGATGAACCAGGCATTTCCGCCGGGTCCCTCCGTGATTCGGAGCGCGATCGGAGTTGCTCCAAACTCGGGTCCGAGCGGGTACGCGCCGGAGGCGCCCGTGGCGAGGTCGATCTTGAAGATCGTCGCGCGGTTCGTCGAGACCGTGACTCCGGTCGCCCAGAGATCGTTTCCGATCGCTGCGATGCCGCCCTGGATACGCCAGTCGCCGGGCCACCGGGGGCTCGCGGCGGGGGAAAAATCCCACACGAATGAATCTGCGCGCAGGGGAGAAGAGAGTCCCTGAAGAGCCATGGCCATCACGCATGCGGCCGGGACGAGCGAACGTCGATTCACGGTATCGAAATTTTACACGAGCGCTCCTCGGAATACCGCTGCAGGCGCGCCGGGTCGGCGCGGGAATCCGCGAGCGCCACGTAACCGTCGGGCCGGATCAGGTAGAGCGCGTCTCGAGCGAGCCCGGCCCGCAGCGTTTCCGCGCGCCACGGAAAGACGTGCATCGGAAGGCCGAGCTCGGCGCACGCGTGCGCGACGTCGGAACGGGCCTCTCCGTAAAGATGAACCTGCCACTTCATCGACGCGAGCGGGGCGAAGTTGTCGGGCTCCGGGCCGGCCGGCACCCAGGGAAGGCGGTCACCGCCGCGGACCCTTCCGGCCGAGCCTTCGGAGAGCGTGCTCTTCGGGTAGGCGACGCCGATCTGCGAGACCGTCCGAAACAGAAAACGCCGGATCGCGGCGAAGCGAAAGAGCCAGGGAATGACGATCGGAACGACGCGCGTGCGGACGGTCCGCGCGAGTCCGCCTTCCTTCGTCACGAACGTGAAGAGCCGATCGGTGGTCGCGACGAGGCGGCGCGCGAAGGCGATCCGCTCGGGCTCGTAGGTCGCGAGAAGATCTTCGCGAGCTTCCCGGCGGACCACGGCGGCGAGCTTCCACGCGAGATTGACGGCATCGCCGATTCCCGTGTTCATTCCCTGGCCGCCGACGGGGCTGTGGATGTGCGCGGCGTCGCCGAGGAGAAACACGCGCCGGTCGCGAAAATGCTCCGCGACGCGATGGTGGACGCGGTACGTCGAGAACCAGTTCACGTTTTCGACGTGAAGATTCAAATTCCGGATCGCCCGCTGCCCGACGTCTGCGAACGTCAGGTCCTCCCGCGCGGAACCGTTGTCCCGCCGGTGCTCGTCGTGGAGCACGCCGACGAGGCGCGCTCGTCCTTTCCCTTTGAGCGGAAACATCAGCAGAAAATCCGCCTCGTCCAGATCGACGTGCAGCTCGCCGTCGATCGACGGACCCGAGGCTTGAACGTCCGCGACATAGAAATAGCCGGTGTACGTCCCGCCTGGAAACCCGACGCCGATCGACGTGCGGACCGTCGAAGACGCGCCGTCGCAGCCGGCGAGATAGGAGAACTCGCCGACTTCCTCCGAGCCGTCGGGCCGCCGCAGCCTCGCCCGCACGCCCTCAGGCGACTGCTCGAACCCGAGGAGCTCGGTGCGGCGCTCGACGGCCACACCCTCGGCCCCGAGCTTCTCGATCAGGAGCTTCTCGTGCGCGTCCTGCGGATAGACGAGCGCGAAGGGGTACGGGCTCAGATCACCGCCGATGCGGGCAATCGGAACGTGGGCTCTTCGTTTCCCCCTCACCCAAAGGTTGAGGTTTTCCACCCGGACACCGGCTTCGACCACGTCCTGAGCGAATCCGAGCTGGCGGTAGAGCTCGAGCGTCCGCACCTGAACGGCCAGGGCGCGGGAAGTCGTTCCCGGCTCCGCCGTCCTGTCGACAATCCGGACCGCCACGCCGAAGCGCTTCAGCCAGAGTGCAAGGACGAGACCGGTCGGGCCGGCGCCCGCGATCAAAACAGGAGTCTGCGCCATCGGTCGAGTATAGAATTCGCGGACGGAAGAACGTTGAGGGAACTCTGGAAATGATCCGCCTTCGGCCGTTCGGAGCTTCGGCGCGGCGAACGCCGCGCACATGACGCTCGCGGCCGGGACCCGTCTGGGTCCGTACGAAATCGTCTCGCCGCTCGGGGCCGGCGGCATGGGAGAGGTGTATCGGGCGAAGGACACGCGGCTCGGTCGCGACGTGGCCATCAAAGTCCTCCCGTCGCATCTCGCCCTCGACGCAGACCTGAAAGTCCGGTTCGAGCGCGAGGCGAAAGCGATCTCGCAGCTGACGCATCCGCACGTCTGCACGCTCTAGGACGTGGGGTCGGAGGGCGGCGTCGATTTTCTCGTCATGGAGCTCCTGGACGGGCAGTCGCTCGCCGACCGGCTGGACAAGGGACCGCTTCCCTCGGAACAGGTCTTGAAGGTCGGAATCGAGATCGCTTCCGCGCTCGACCGCGCGCACCGCGCCGGGATCATCCACCGGGACTTGAAGCCCGGAAACGTCATGTTGACGAAATCCGGAGTCAAGCTGCTCGACTTCGGCCTCGCGAAGATCGCCGCGGGCACGGAGCCCGGGGACGAAGTCTCCTCGCTTCCCACACAGGCCGCGCCCTCCAGGCCCCTGACCGAGAAGGGGACCGTCATGGGGACGTTCCAGTACATGGCGCCCGAGCAGCTCGAGGGCTAGGAGGCCGATGCCCGAACCGACATCTTCGCGTTCGGCTGCGTGCTTTACGAGACGGCGACCTTCGGATCTTCTCTTCCACTTCGCGCAGGATCGGCGGGAGCGGCCTCAGTCCTTAAATCCCGTTCTTTACGGGCGCCTTTGATTTCCTGCGGTTGCGTTTTCGTCGGCTGGTCACCAAACTTGATTATCTGACAATAGCGGCCGGGCCTCCTCCCGTTGCGTTAAAATGCTCTCAAAAGGCGGTCCAGCCGCCAAAGGAACGAAAGAATGCGTTTTCCTCGCCGCCGAATCTCCGGTCAGCGAGAGGGACACTCGATGGAAAGGGAGAGGAGTTTTCTATGAAGAGAGGTCTGGTATCTGCGATCCTCGTCGTGGCCGCCGGCGCCGCATCGTCTGCGCTGGCCCAGAAGAAACCGGCCGCCCACAAGGCGCACGCCGCGGCGCCGGTCCCGATGATGAATTCGGGCGACATGACGTGGGGCGACGCTCCGGCGATCTTTCCGCCCGGCGCGAAGATGGCCGTTCTGGAGGGAAACCCGGGGGCCGCGGGGATCTACACCGTGCGTCTGAAGGCGGG
>JBOGJO010000110.1:0-5857 GCA_050747885.1 Thermoanaerobaculia bacterium | reverse complement strand
TCCGAGCGGAGACTCGAGACGAATTGCTGCCATACCGAGTCGTCGGTCGGCGTCGGGTGGGCGGGCCGGTGATATTCGACGAGGCACGTGTTTCCGCCGTTTCCCGTGGCAATGTAGATCCTCGCCAGCCGCCCCGCCTTGTGATTGGGTCCCGCCGGCAGGTCCCCCGTGAACTGGAGGGTCGCATACGCGCCGACCGCTCCCCTCCGGACGACCGCGTTTTTCGCGCCCGTCTTTTCGAACCGAGCCTTCATCGCCGCTTCATCGGCGCCGCGCCCGTCGAGAAACTGATTTCTTCCTCGGTCGAAATGCAGATCGGCCGCCGGCCGCGCCCAGAAAATCCCGTTCTGGATCGACGAAAAATCGATTCCCTTCGGGTCCTTCATCGCGCGGTCGAGGTCGGAGGGCGTTCCCCAGAAACAGCCGACGCTCGGTTTGCCGGAAGCGGGCGCTCGGGTGACGTAGTCCGCGGGAATGTCGAAGACGACCGGGATCGCCGGCAGATTGTTGCAGCTTCCCTGGGCCAGAGTGATCGTGCGGACCGCGCCGGCGAATGCCGACGGACTTCCCGCCGCGGCGGAAAAACACCCGGCCACGAGGCCGAGCCGAAGCAGGAAACGGCCTCGATCCTTCATCGGAGGGGACGATACCACGTCCCAGGACCTTCCAGCCCGGCTCGAAGCGGCGATGCGGGATGTCGGTACAATGCCCGCCGTGGAGCGGCGGAGATCGGGGAGCGCGTGATGAAGATCGAGATTCCTCCGGGTGCGAGAGTGAAGCTCAAGGATTTCGATCCGGCGGATTGCGGCGGGCTTCTCGCCGGCGCCGGAGTGGAAGCCAGGATGAGGAAGGACATCGAAGCGCTCGCCTCGCTTCACGAGAGGTTGTTTGCCGCGCAGTCGCACTCCGTGCTGATCGTTCTGCAGGGCATCGACACGGCGGGCAAGGACGGCACGATCCGACACGTGTTTACCGGCGTGAATCCGCAGGGATGCCGCGTGGCCTCTTTTCGGCAGCCAACCCCCGAGGAGTCGGCTCACGACTTCCTCTGGCGAGTTCACCGTGAGACGCCCGGCCTGGGAGAGATCGCGATCTTCAACCGGTCTCACTACGAAGCGGTGCTGGTCGAACGCGTCCACAAGCTGGTGGCCAGGAAGGTTTGGAAGGAGCGCTATGAGCAGATTCGAGAATTCGAACGCCTGCTCGCGACCTCGGGAACCCTCGTGCTGAAGTTCTTCCTTCACCTTTCCAAGGCGGAGCAGAAACGCCGCCTCGAGGCGCGTCTGGCCGATCCCGACAAGAGGTGGAAGTCGAGCCGCGACGACTGGCGCGAGCGGCGGCTGTGGAAGGAATACCGGAAGGCGTTCGAAGACATGCTCGAAAAGACCTCGACGCGGCGGGCACCCTGGTTCGTGATCCCCTCGGACGTGAAGTGGTATCGCAACCTGCTCGTGGCGAGGACGATCGTTCGCCGGCTTCGGCCTTACGACCGGCTCTGGCGCGACGCGGCGAGACGCCGGGGAAAGCACCCCGGAGGCGGTTGACCGCCGCGGGCCGAGTCAGGACTTCCGGTTCGCGGCCTCCCGAAGAACGGCTTCCCTTTCCGAGCTGCTCGAAATCTCCCGCTCGGCGAAGATGGTGAGGGCGGTGACCTGCTCGGGAGCGAGGTCCGCGCGTCGAAGCAGCGCCACGACCGCCCGCCGCTTCTCGGAAGAGCTGTCGATCGAGCCGGCGCACTCCAGATACGCTGCGAGCATCGCCGAGTCGATCGACGGAGCGCCGGCCGCGCGGACCAGCAGACTCGCCTTTTCGCTGGACGAGCCGATCCTGCGGGCCGCCTTGACCGCGGCGATCCAACCGTCACGGGCGAGCTCCGGCCGCAGGAGGGCGGAGAGCGCGCGCCGGGTCTCGGAGGACGAGTCGATCGTGTCGGCCGCATGAACATAATCTCGAATGGCCTCGGGCGTGGCGCACGCGGAAGCCGCGGCCGCCAGGAACGACGCTTTTTCAGACGAGGAATTGATTCCCTCCGCGGCCTTGAGAACGCGGATCAGGGGGGAGCCGGCGATCGCCGGACGCGCGACCAGTGCCGACAGGGCGCGGCGCCTTTCCGAGGAGGAATCGATCGTGTCGGCGGCTCCGGCGAGCTCCGAGAGCACGTGCGGGTCGGTTGAGCCCGCCGCGAGGCGCTCGATCGCCGCGGCCTTTTCGGTTGACGAAGAGATGCCGGCGACCGAGCCCGCGAAGTCTGAGGCCGCCATGGCGGGGATCCCGCGTCCATTCGCGATTCCCGTGAGGGCTTCCCTGCGGGCGCTGCTCGAAGAAATCTCGTCGCACGCGCGGGCAAGGCGGGCGGTCAGCTCCGGGTCCGGCGGCAGCTTTTGGGCCAACCGAACTAGGAACCGGGACAGGCGCGAGCTGCCGGAGATCTCCCGGGCGGCCTCCCGGATGATTTCGACGCCGGTCGGCGCGTCGACCGGCGGCCCGTCCAGAATCGTCTCGAGGTAGATCTCTCGAGCCTCGTCGCTGTCCCGGTCGCCGAGCGAGGAGAGGACACGGCGCGGACCCCCCGCGGCCAACAGGCGCCGGGCTTCCGAGCGCGCGCCCACCGGGGTCAACCGGACGACTTCCGAGAGGTGCCTTTCGAGAAACGCCTTCCCGTCCTCCTCGGAGCCGCGCCGATCCGCCCGCCAGTATCGAATCTCGACGCCGCCTTTTTCTCCCGGCGTCATGCGAACCTCGCGGATGGTGAAGAGTCTCCTCGTTTCGATCTCCAGGAAGCCCCCGGGGGAGATTGAAAGAACACGTTCCTGATCGGGGGAGATCTCGATGTCCCCCGAATAACGCACTTCGAAGCTCGTCAGGCCGCTCGATCGGTAGTAATGGTGGCCGTCCGAGTTTTCGAAGCCGAACATGACCCCGGAGGCGCAGGCTGCCCCGGCGAAGCCGAGGGCTGCCAGGGCGAGGAGGAGGTGATTCTTCATGAGCCTTAGAACGGAAAGGAGCCGAAAAAGTTCCCCGAGCCGTCCGCGCCGGGGATCTCGATTCCCCGGATTAAGGCTTTTCGAGAACGATCTTCGTGTCGGGAAAATCGATGGTCACCACGAGATCCTTCAGGAAGGCGTTTCCGATGCCGACGTCCCAGGCCTTCTTGCCATGGGTCGCCTCGGGCAGGAAGAGCGCATCGACCGATTCGGCGCCGAGCGTTCCGACCTGAAGGTTGTGGACCACGCCCTCCCGGGGCGGGGGCGGTCCCTTGGTACCCGGGGACTTCGGAGCCGGCGGGGCGGAGCCGGGCGCGAGCCCGAGCTTGTGCGCGGCCTCTGCGGTGATGGCGAGGGCCGCGCTGGAGCCCGTGTCGAGGCATGCCCTGATTTTTTCTCCGCCGATCGAGACGGCATCCAGGAGAAGGCTCTCGTCGTCCTTGAACGTGAGAACCGCCCGACGGCCTGAAACCGGGGTGTCGGGGGGAGGGTCCGGCAGGAATCGGAGCACGTGCCTGGGGTAGTCGAACTGGGCGATCCGGCCCGCGAAGAAGCTGTGCCCGAGGCTGCCGACGATCGGCCGCCCGATCCGCTTCGCGAGCCGCGCGACCATTCCGCCGGCGAGCGCATCGACGTCTCTCGCGGAGATCACGCCGAGCTCGACCGCCGAAAATCGCGTGTCGTAGACGGTCCCTTCCTCGGTTTCGCCCCCTTCGATCTCTTCTCCGGCCGGATTGACGGTCAGACCGATTTTGAGAGCGGTACCGATGTCGATGGTCGACATGTCCGTCCCGGTGTCGATCGTCATGAGAAAAGGTCCTTTTTCGTTCAGCCTCGCGGAGACGACGATCTGGTTCTGAATCAGCTCGAACGGGATCTCGGGCGGCCGCTCGGCGACGACTGGCCGCGCCGCGGCGAAGGCGGCGAGGAGGACGAAAGTCAGGGGGCGATTCATGGCGAGGATTGTACGACGGGCGTGAAAGGAAGGGAATTTCGGGACCCCGAGCCCGGACGGGGGAACTTGACCTTGGATACCCCAGTTCGTACTCTCGGGCGGTGGAGGAGGAGCCACGATCCTTCAGCCGGCGCCGAATTCTGATCGCGAGGGGTCTCGCGATCGCCGTCGATTTCGCCCAGATTGCGGTGCTGCCGCTCTTTTCGCCCGGCGCGACCTCGCCCGCCGACGACGCGCTCGACGTGATGACGGCGGCCGCGATGATCGGCCTCGTCGGCTGGCACTGGTCGTTCCTTCCTTCTTTCGTTTCGGAGCTCGTGCCGGTCTGGGATCTCGTGCCCACCTGGACGGCGGCTGTTTTCCTCGCGACGAGATCGCACCGGCGCCGACGGGGCCCGCCGAAGCGGCCCCTTCCGGCATCCGGCTCGATCGACACTACGCTCGCCCAAAAATGATCGACTGAGGAGGTGCCATGAGGATCCACTCGCTGTTGTTTCGATGTTTCTCTCCCGCCCTCGCCGCCGCGCTGCTCTTCCTGCCGCGGATCGAGAGGGCGCAGGGTGCTCACGGGATCCTGAAGTCCGACATGGACCCGACAGCCGACGCGTGCCGCGATTTTCCCCGTTACGCCGACGGAGGATGGCTCGCTCGCAATCCGGTTCCAGCCGCGTATTCCCGCTGGGGCACGTTCATCATCCTCGCGAACCACAACCGCGAGATCCTGCGCTCCATTCTGGACGAGGCGGCGGCCGACCGGAAGGCGGCTTCCGGCTCCGAGCGCCAGAAACTCGGAGACTTTTACGCGGCTTGCATGGACGAGTCGAAGGCGGAAGCCGACGGCGCGAAGCCGCTCGAACCGGAGCTCGAACGTATCGCGAAGGTTCACGACCGGGGATCTCTGGATTCGGAAATCGCCCGCCTGCAGACAGAAGGCGCCGACGTGCTCTTCGGCTTTGGCTCGCAGCAGGACAAAAAGAACAGCAACGAAGTCATCGCGGCCGCCTCGCAGGGCGGCCTGGGCCTGCCGGACCGCGATTACTATCTGAAGACCGACGAGAAATCGAAAACGCTCCGCGAGCAGTATTCCGCGCACGTCGCCCGGATGCTGGAGCTCCTCGGAGACTCGCCGGAGGCCGCCCGGAGCGGCGCCGCGGCGGTCATGGCCATCGAGACCCGCCTCGCCGAGGCCTCGATGACCCGGGTCGAGAGGCGCGACGCCGACGCGACGTACCACCCGATGGCGGTCGCGGGGCTGGAAACGCTCGCGCCGAATTTCGGCTGGAAGTCCTTCCTGGAGGCGGTCGACTCGCCGCCGGTGAAAACGATCAACATCGGCCAGCCGAAGTTCTTCGAGGCCCTCAGCCACGAGCTTGCGTCCGTCCCGCTCGCGGACTGGAAGACGTACCTGCGCTGGCATCTCGTGGAGGCCGCGGCGCCGGCGCTGTCTTCGAAGTTCGTGCAGGAGGATTTTGCTTTCAACGGAGAGATTCTCCAGGGCAAAAAGGAGATCCTTCCCCGCTGGCAGCGCTGCGTCTCGGCCACGGACGGGTCGCTCGGGTTCGCGCTCGGCCGCCTGTACGTCGCCCGGGCGTTTCCTCCGGAGGCGAAAGTCCGGGCGGACACGATGGTGAAGAACCTGATCGCGGCCCTTCGGGAGGATCTGGCGACCCTGCCGTGGATGGGCGAAGCGACGAGAAAGGCGGCCCTCGAGAAGCTCAACGCGTTCACTCCGAAGATCGGCTATCCGGACGAGTGGAGGGACTATTCGGCGTATCGGGTGGCCCGCGCGAGTTACGCCGCGAATCTGCTGGCGGGAAATGAATTCGAGTTCCACCGGATCTTGAACAAGATCGGTCAGCCCGTCGACCGCAAGGAATGGGGGATGACGCCGCCGACGGTCAACGCCTACTACAACCCG
>JBOGJO010000109.1:0-6849 GCA_050747885.1 Thermoanaerobaculia bacterium | reverse complement strand
GGTGAGGGGGGAATCAGCACTCGGTCGATCTCGGCCAAGACTGAATCGAGACTCTTCAACACGTCGTTGTTCCAAAAACGCACGATCCGAATTCCGGCACCGGAGAGGAAAACGGCTCGCGCAACATCATAGCCGCGAGTTTCGGGATTCGCGTGGCCACCCCCGTCCACCTCAATGGCGAGTTTTCGATCGTAGCAGTAGAAGTCCAGAATATACGGTCCAACTCTTTGTTGCCGCCGAAACTTGAGGACTCGGAATCTCCTGCTTCGGAGCTCTCTCCAGAGAACACGTTCAGCTTCCGTCGAATGCTTTCGAAAATCTCTTGCACGGTGGCGCAGCTTCGCGAGAAATGAAAGCCCTTTCATCACCTTGCGCCCCCCTCGCCCTTCGCGCCTGCGGCGCTCTTCCCTCTCCCGCCGGGAGAGGGGGAGGCTCCCACCTTCCAATTCATAATTCAAAATTCACAATTCGGCGATCGAGGACCGCACGGCCTCGATTACGGCGGTCACTTCTCGATCGCCGAGATGCGGGCCGATGGGCAGGCTCAGGACCTCGTTTGCCATCCTCTCGGTGACGGGGAGACTGCCCGCTCGAAAAGGCTTCGCTTCATACGCGCCCGAAAGATGCGGCGGGATCGGGTAATGGATGAGGGTTTCGATCCCACGCTCCGCGAGTGCCGCGCGAAGCGCGTCGCGCGAGCCGCTGCGAACGACGTAAAGGTGCCAGGAGTTCTCGACCGGTGAGGAGTGAGGAGTAAGGAGTGAGGTGTGAGGAGTCAGTCGTGAGTCGTGAGTCGTGAATTGTGAGTTGGCGGGAGATTGCTCGATCGCGAGATCGAACGCCCGCATCCCTCCGGCTTCCCTCTCCACGCTGGGGAGGGTGGCCGTGAGGCCGGGAGGGGTGGGACGAGAATGCTCGATTTGCGATTGCGCGATTGCGCGCTTGGAGGCCGCCGCTCCTCCGGCTTCCCTCTCCACGCTGGAGAGGGCGGCCGTGAGGCCGGGAGAGGTCGGACGAGATTGCTCGATTTGCGATTGCGCGATTGCGCGATTTAAGGGCGCCGACTCCCTGGCTTCCCTCTCCACGCTGGAGAGGGTGGCCGTGAGGCCGGGAGAGGTCGAACGAGATTGCTCGATTTGCGAATGCGCGATTGCGCGATTTAAGGGCACCGCCCTGCTTGCTTCCCTCTCCACACTGGGGAGGGTGGCCGTGAGGCCGGGAGGGGTCGGACGAGATTGCTCGATTGTCATCCCCGCGAAGCTTGTCCCCGCCCGCGAGCGGGGAGCGGGGATCGCTTGGTTCTCCGGGCCACGACCAGGGGGATTCCCGCCCCACGCTTCCGCGGGGGCAGGCTCTGCGCGGGAATGACGGAGGGGGACGCGGGGTGAGGTCGGGACCCGCAGCCCCGGAATCCCGGCGAGCTCCGCCGTGTAACGCGCCGCGATCTCGCGGCGGCGCGCGTTCCAGCGGTCGAGCGCTTTGAGTTTTACGCGGAGGATCGCCGCCTGCAGCGGGTCGAGCCGGGAGTTGAAGCCGGCGACTTCGTTTTCGTACTTCACCCGAGAGCCGTAGTTCCTGAGCACGCGCAGCCGGTCCGCGAGAGGCGCGTCGTTCGTCGTCACGGCTCCCCCGTCCCCGAACGCTCCGAGATTCTTTCCGGGGTAGAAGCTCCAACCGGCGGCGAGGCCGAAACCGCCCACCCGGCGGCCCCGGAAGCACGCGCCATGGGCCTGCGCCGCGTCCTCGATCAAGGCAATCCCGCGCCGCCCGGCGATTCGTTCGATCTCTTCCATGTCAGCCGGCCGGCCGTAGAGGTGCACAGCAATGATCGCCTTCGTCCGAGTCGTGATCGCTTCTTCGATCCGTGCCGGATCGAGGTTCGCCGTCGCGTCGTCCGGCTCGACCGCGACCGGAAGCGCCCCGGCGCGAGTGACCGCGAGCCACGTCGCGATGTACGTGTTCGCGGGGACGATCACCTCGTCTCCCGCGCCGATTCCCGCGGCGGCGAGGATGAGCTGGAGCGCCTCGAGACCGTTCGCGACGCCGACACAGTGCGCGACACCGCAGTACCGCGCGAATTCTTCTTCGAACGCCTCCGTCTCTTCGCCGAGGATGTAGCGCCCGGAAGCAAGCACGCGGTGGATCGCCTCGTCGATCTCGGAGGCCAGCTCGCGGTAAGTCGCGCCGACGTCGAGGAAGGGGACGGTCAAACCTCACCCCGGCCTGCCGGCCACCCCTCTCCAGGTGGAGAGGGGAAGACACACCGTTGGCTTGCGGCAACACCCCCTCTCCACATGGAGAGGGGGACGGGGGGTGAGGTTCCTAACGGGGCCACGAGTCGATCCAAAGGCTGCCATGTGGAGAGGGGCTGTGAACAAAGGGATAATCCGGCCGATTGAACGAAAAGGCGCCTCATGAGTGGCAGACCGACAGTGCTCTCTGGGGGAGACTCAAAGAAACGATACGTACGTTCCGTTCTCATCCGACGGAGTCCGAGGCCCTTCTCTGGAATGAGTTGAGAAGCCGCCGATTTCACGGAGTTCGCTTCCGACGACAACACTCGGTTGGGCCATTCGTTCTCGACTTCTATTGCTGGAAGAGAAACCTTGCAATCGAGCTCGATGGTCCGATTCACGAACGCAGCCGCGAGCGGGACACAGCTCGCGATCAATATCTGCTCTCGCGGGGAATCACGGTGCCTCGGATCAAGAACACGGAATTATCGACATCCATGTCTGCAGTTCTGGCAAGAATCGAACAAGCCCTAAACCTCCCCTCTCCACCTGAAGTGGGGACCGAGGGGTGAGGTTCAACCTCCCCTCTCCACCTGGAGAGGGGACCGAGGGGTGAGGTTTGTGGCCGGAGTGAAGACGCCCGGGAACTGTTCCTCAAACAAGCTCCACAGGTTCTTTCGGAAGCTCTCGTACGTATAAAGCTCTTCGAGCCGACGGCGCGCGTTTTCGCCGAGGCGGGCGAGCTCGGCCGGATCCTGGAGGAGCTCGACGATCGCTTTGGTCAACTCCACGGTGTCTTCCCGATCCACGATGCGGCCGGTCGTCCCGTCCAGGACGACTTCCGGAGATCCCCCGCGTTTTCCGGCCACCGAAGCCTTTCCGAAACGGGCCGCCTCGAGGTACACGATCCCGAACCCCTCTTTGCTGCTCGGCATCACGAAAAGAGAGCAGTCGGCGTAGGCCCGGGCGAGCTCGGCTCCCGGAAGGCGGCCGCAGAACTCCACGTTTTCCGCCACACCGAGCTCCTCCGCCAGCTTTTCGAGGCGCGGCCGGTCATTGCCCTCGCCCACGATCCGGTAGCGAACGCCCGGAACAGAGCGAAGGACTTCCGGCAGGACCCGAAGGACCTGGTCCACGCCCTTGTACCGGTCGGAGCTCGAAAGCCTCGCGACCGTGAGGAGAGTGGGGGGGCGTGAGTCGTGAGTCGTGAGTTGTGAGTTGGCGCCAGATTGCGCAATGTCGGAAGCGCCCGACTGCTCGATTTGGGACGACTTCCCCTCTCCACCTGGAGAGGGGGGACCGCCGCAGCGGTGGGTGAGGTCAAGAGCCCCTGGCGGAGCATTTGCGGAAGTGCCCGACGGCTCGATTTGAACCCCTCCCCCGGCCCCTCCCCAATTTGGGGAGGGGTGGCCGAAGGCCGAGGACGGGTCGCCAGGCTGTGAGGTCGTCTCTCCGAAGAACGGATCGAGCGCGCACGGGAGGAGCCGCACTTTCTCTGGATGAATCTCGTTCGACCTCGTGAATTCGTCCTTCGTGTAACGGCTGATGGAGAGAATCGCGTCCGACTGGCGCAACGCCCGACGAGAGATCGGACCGCGTCGGCTCCACGCGTCGATTCCGTAGATCACGAACCATTGCTTCGCCCGCGGTCTCGCGATCTTCAACAGCGCCGCGAGAGGGGCGAAATTCAAGTGCCCGAAGACGATGACGTCCGGATCGAAACGGAGAGCTTGACGGAAGGCGGCCCGAACGAGGCGCCATTTCGAGCGGGCAAAAGCCTGCGGCGCCGGCTGCCCCCCGGCGACGTACATCGAGTCGAATTCTCCGCCGCGGTCGTTCAAGACCAGGACTTCGCACGCCCCTCCGTGATCCGACAGGATGTCTCCGAAGCCCTTGACGAGCAAGCGGCCATACATCTCGATTCCGCCGGCTGCGGCAAACACGGCGGGAAGAACGAGCAGGACGCGGTGAGGGGGAATTTCGAATTTTGAATTTTGAATTTTGAATTCGCCGGGGGGAGGCCCGGCTGATTCGTTGAATGTTGAATTTTGAATTTTGAATTCACGGGAGGACGGACGGGAGGCCGGTGCCGCGGGAAAATCTGCACTCACGCCGTTTGCCCGGCACCACCCTGCCAGAGCGGCAATGCTCCACACTCTCGACCACGAGACGTACTGCTCTCCCCGCAGAAACGACTGCCAGAGCCGCGAAACGCCGTCCGGCCGAAGGAAGCCCGTGGATCGCGCCGACTCCTCCGACAGTTTCTCGCTCATCCATTCCTTGAGAGGTCCGCGGAACCAGGCGTCCATCGGAAGGGTGAACCCCATCTTCGAGCGGCGAACGATCTGCTCCGGAATTTCCGGAACGGCGGACGTGAGCAGCGGCTTGTTGTGGCGTCCGGCGATTTTGGCCCTCCCCGAAATCGCCAGAACCTGCTCGACGAGCAGGTGGTCGAGGAAGGGCACCCGAACTTCGAGCGAGTGCGCCATGCTCATGGCATCGGTGTCGCGGAGAAGCGTGTTTCGGAGATAGTTGGAGATCTCGAGCCTGGAGAACATGTTCACGGCGTCGCCGGAATTATGAATTTTGAATTCTGAATTTTGAATTTGAGAGCCACCGACCTCGCTCAACGCGAGGGCCCGAGCGAGGAGCGAATCGCGTTCGTCGCTCAGGAACATTCCCCGAAGCACGGCGTAGGACCTGCCGGGATCGCCGCCCGCGGCGAGAAGCGCTTGCAGCTTGCGAAGCCGGTGCGGCACTCTTCCGTGGCCGCCGGCTTTCGGGCCTCGGAGGGCGAAAGGAAGGAGCCGCCCCGCGGCTCCGGCGCGCAGAATCCCGCCGAACTTCCGGAAGTTCGGGTAGCCCGCGAAGAGCTCGTCGCCCCCGAGGCCGGAAAGAGCGACGGTGAGGCCGGCTTCCCTTGCCGCTTTCGCCACGAAGTACGTGTTGACTCCGTCGGCCGAAGGCTGATCGAGCGCCCCGACCGCGTCGTCGATTTCCGACGCCGCCCGCCTCGCCGAGAGATGAACCTGGTGGTGGTCGCACCCGAATCGGCTCGCGACTTCCGCCGCGAACGTCTCTTCGCTGAAGCGCTCCTCATCGAACGTCACGGTGAACGTGTGGATCGGGACATCGGAAGCGGCGGCCGCGAGGGCGACGACGGCCGAGCTGTCGATTCCGCCGGAGAGAAAGACTCCCAGCGGAACGTCGGAGATCAGCCGCATTCGGACCGAATCGCGAAGGAGCGAATGAAGGTCGAGGAGATCCGGAGCATCCCGCGACTCTCGCTCCGTCGGAAGCGACCAGTACTGCCGAAGCGAGAGTCGTCCTCCACGAAAAATGGCGGTGTGCCCGGGCGGCAGCGCGCGGACTCCCTCGAGAATCGTCTCCGGCTCCGGCACGGACCCGAACGCGAGATATCCGCCGATCGAGCACGGATCGAGGCGGCGTTCGGCGAGCCCGGTCTTCAGAAGGGTCCGGACCTCGGAAGAGAACGCGAGCCCGTCCGGACGCTCGAGGTAGTACAGCGGCTTGATGCCCATCCGGTCTCTCGCGAGAAACAGCGACCGCTCGTCGCGGTCCCAGATCGCGAACGCAAACATTCCCCGGAAGCGGCGCACGCAGTCGGCTCCCCAACGCTCGTACGCGCGGAGGATGACTTCGGTGTCGGAGTTGGATTGGAAACTTGACCTCTCCTCCGGCCTTCGGCCACCCCCTCCCGCATCAACATCGCGTTTGGAAGGCTGCCCGGCGGGAGAGGGGGACGGGGGGTGAGGTCCAGCTTCGAGTTCCTCCCTCAATTCCCTAAAATTAAACACCTCGCCGTTGTACACGATCGTGTAGCGGCCGTCGGGCGTGGTCATCGGCTGGTGGCCGGCCGGCGAGACGTCGAGGATCGCGAGACGCGTGTGCGCGAAGGCGCAGGCGACATTCGTGAGTCGTGAGTCGTGAGTCGTGAGTCGTGAGTCGTAAGAATTCGGAGCGCCTTCCCACGAACGGAACGTGCCGCGCCCGTCCGGTCCCCGGTGCTTGAGCGAACGAAGCGCGGCGTCCAGATCGACCGCTCTCGCCCGATCCGGATCGCCGACGAAGCCGAAGATTCCGCACATGACTTACAACTTAACGATCATGGATTCGATTTGGGAGCTCGGGACACGACCATTTCGAAGCTTGACCTCTCCTCCGGCCTCCGGCCACCCCCTCTCCCGCCGGGAGAGGGGGAAGGGGGTGAGGTCAAGGCGTCAGTCAATCTTCACCGTTCCCCCCATGCCTCGACGGTCCTTCTCAGACCTTCCTCGATTGTCACCGCGGGCTCGAAGCCCAGCTCCCGCTTCACGTTCGCCAGATCCGCCCGGGACTCGCGCACGTCCCCTTCCCGGGGCGCCAGATGGACGATCTCCGGACGGACGCCGGAGAGGTCGCAGAGCCGGGCGGCAAGGTCGTTGACGGAAATCTCTCCGCCGGCGGCGACGTTGAATGCCCGGCCGGCCAGGTCGGGCGGCGCGCCGGCGGCGAGAAGATTCGCGAGGACCGCGTCGGAGACGTATGTGAAATCCCGTCTCTGCTCGCCGTCGCCGAAGATCGTCAGCGGCGATCCCTCCGAGACGGCGTGCAG
>JBOGJO010000108.1:0-24167 GCA_050747885.1 Thermoanaerobaculia bacterium | reverse complement strand
GCCGCGACATGGGCGATGCCGTTGCCCATCTGGCCGGAGCCCACGACGCCGACGGTCGCGATTGGTTTCATGAAAACGACTCTATCGCCGCCTTCGAGAGGCGGTCAATTCGCCTCTTCGAAACGGGAGGGCGCTTCAGGCGAGAGCGACGCGAAAGCGGGGCGCGCCGAAACGGGTGAAGACCGCCGCGCCCACCGCCACGACGGAAGCGGCGCTCCAGAGAAGCGGCCCCGCGACCGGGACAAGCGAAGCGAGCCCGGCGACGGCCAGACCGGCCGCCAGGGCGGCCGGCCGCTGGCCCGGCGAGAAGCGGCCGAGAATCCTCTGCCCGAGGAAGAGAAAAAGCGACGTCATTCCGAACACCTTCAGGGCGGCCGCGGTCGTCAGGATCAAGGCCGCGCACGGAAGGCGAAAAGCCGCGGGAAACGCCGAGATCGACGTCACCGCCGAGAGAAGGAGAAACACGATTCCCGCCAGACCGGCCAGGGCGGCGGCCGCGGGGTTCTCCTCGAAACAAAGCGCGCCGCGGGAGACGGCTCCCCCCCACAAGCGCAGCACGGCCGAAGACAGCAGCGCCCAGATGGCAAGAACGAGAAGGCGCAGGCCGAGCGCTGCCGCGAGAGTCGTCCCGGGAACCGCCGCGAGAGGCCCCCTCCGCGCCTCCGCCAGGTAGAGGGCCGCGAGGGATCCGGGCGTGAGGATCCGCCCCTCGACGACGGTCTGGTCGCCGACGATCTCCGAGCCGAAAGCGATCAGGTCCCCTCCCACGGCAGCGCCCGCGCCGATGCGGACCGTCCCCCCCCAGGCCACCACGTCTCCACGAACGGGAGCCCGCAAGTCGACGTCTCCCGCGACGCTCACGACCCGCCCTTCGACCGGCCGGACGACGGCGAGCGGCTTCCCGACGACGACAAGGGATTGAGCGCCGGCAAACGTCGAGCCGCCCGCCAGCAGGAGCAGGATCGCCGCGGAGAGAGGCCCGGACCTCATCGCGAGGCCGAGCGGCGCAGCCACAGCCGCCCGATCGAGAAGCCCGCGGGGAGCAAGAGCAGAATCGAGATCGCGGCATATCCCCGTTCGAGCGCCAGGACGTCGGCGATTGCTGCGACCGAAGCGGGAAGGGCGCGGCCGACCGAGCTCGGGAGGGCGAGAATCGTCTTCCACTCGAGTCCCAGGGCTGCCGGAAGCGCCGATAGGATGCCGGCCTGCTCCGGCCCGCTGAGAATGGGGACCGAGAGGAGCGCGGCCGAACCGGCGAGAAACCCGAAAAAGAGAGCCGCCGGAGGCCACCAGAGGCCGGCCGAGCGCTTTTCCCGCCGGGTAAAGCCTCTCAGACGTTCGATTCGGGAAGAGAGGTCCGGGCCGGCATCGGTTCCGGGCGGCTCCGCGAGCCACAGCCCCACCTCTCGAAAGGCCTCGAGACGCCGGCGGCAGTCCGCGCATTCCTCGGCGTGAGTAAGGGCCTCCGGCGATCCGGGGGCGGCCTCGCCCGAGGCAAGCGCCTCAAGATCCAGAGGATCCAGCGGATGTTCGCAGCTCAAGTCAGTTCTCCCGCCAACCTGTCCTTTAAAACGGCCCGGGCTCGAAAAAGTTTATTCTTGACGGTCCCCAGGGGCATATTTTTCGTCTCGGCGATCTCTTCATAGGAAAGCCCCGCGAAGTGGCGCAGGGCGATCAGCTCCCGAAAATCGGGGGGAAGGGCCGAGATTTCACGGCTGATCTTGCGGCTTCGCTCCGCGTTTCGAAGATTGCCGAGAGGATCCAGGTCCCGGGACGGAAACTCCCGGGACGGGCCTTCCTCGTCGGCCGCGCCGGGCGGGGCCGAGTCCATCGAAACCGTCCGAATCCTGCGCTTTCTCAGGAAATCGATGCCCGCGTTGGAGGCGATTCGAAAGATCCAGGTCGAAAACCTGAACTCCGAGTTGTAGCGGCCGAGCGCCTGGTAAACCTTCAGAAAGATCTCCTGGGACAGGTCGAGCGCCTCCTCGCGTCCCCCCACGACCCGCGTCAAATGGGACACGAGACGACCCTGGTAGCGTCGAACGAGCTCCGGAAAAAGGTCCTCCCCATCCCCGACGATTCGGGACACGATTTGTTCGTCCGAAAGCGCGTCCACCCTCCCGTCCTCGCTCTTCTACGGATTTCCGCGCCCCGAGTTTCCGTCGCGGCGACGGATTCGATACAATCCGGACCTTGCATCTTATTGAGGAGCTTGTGTGAAAGAAAGCGATCTCGTCAGCAAGTCCACGCCGGTGATCGACGGCGACGCCGCGAGGGCCGACGTCTCCGACCTGATGAACAAGACGACCATGATCACGAGGCCGCAGGGCGTCGACTCGGACAACCCGTTCGAGGAAATGATGTCCCGCTTCGACGTCGCCGCGCAAAAACTCTCGCTGGACCCCGGGCTCTACAAGGTTCTTCGGGAGCCGGTCCGCGAGACGAAGGTCTCCATTCCAATCTCGATGGATGACGGACGGATCGAGGTCTTCACCGGCTACCGCGTGCTCCACAACATCGCGAGGGGCCCCGGTAAAGGCGGAATCCGCTTCGACAAGAACGTCACCCTCGACGAAGTGCGGGCGCTCGCCGCCTGGATGACCTGGAAATGCGCGGTCGTCAACATCCCGTTTGGAGGAGCCAAGGGCGGCGTGATCTGCGATCCCTCCAGCCTTTCCATGGCCGAGCTCGAGAAAATCACGCGGCGGTACACGGCCGAGATCCTGGACCTCATCGGCCCCGAGCGGGACGTCCCGGCTCCCGACATGGGCACCACTCCCCAGACGATGGCGTGGATCATGGACACGTACTCGATGCACATGCGGCACACCGTGACGTCGGTGGTTACCGGGAAGCCTCTCACGATCGGCGGCTCGCGCGGGCGGGTGGAAGCCACGGGCCGCGGGATCATGATGATCTCGCGCGAAGCGGCCCGCGCGAACGGATTCGAGCTGGCCGGATCACGCGTGGTCGTTCAGGGATTCGGCAACGTCGGATCCATCACGGCGAAAATGTGCCACGCCGCCGGCGCGAAAGTCGTCGCCGTGTCCGACATCCGGGGCGCGATCGCCAACGAGAACGGTCTCGACGTTCCGGCCCTGCTGGAGCACTACGCGCACGGGAAAACGTTCGAAGGATTCGCCGGGGCCGGAAAGCTCGAGAAGGAGCGGCTCCTCGAGTTCCCCTGCGAAATTCTCGTCCCCGCGGCCAACGAGAACCAGCTCCGCGCCCACAACGCCGCGAAGGTCCAGGCCCGAATCATCGTCGAGGGTGCCAACGGCCCGACGACCCAGCGCGCGGATGACATTTTTCGCGAGCGCGGCATCATCGTGGTCCCCGACATCCTCGCGAATGCAGGCGGCGTCACCGTGTCGTACTTCGAATGGGTTCAGGACCGCGCGGGGTTCTTCTGGCGCGAGAGCGAGGTCAACGAGCGGCTCGAAGACATCATGGTTCAGTCGTTCAACGACGTAACCGAGATGGCGAGGAAATACGACGTGACCTACCGCATCGCGGCGTACATGCTGGGGATCTCGCGCGTCGCCCACGACACGATGGTCCGCGGCTTGTACGCGTAGCTATTTCGTCTCTTCGGCCGCGATTCGCCGGAAGCGCCACAGGTCGCTTTTCAGCCCCACTCCCATTCCCAGGAGCGAACCGTCGGAGGCCCAGCTGGAAGGCAGGATGTCTCCCTCGTACTGAACAGGAACCTTTGCGAGCGTTCCGCTCGCCGGATCCAGGATCGCCGGACCGGAAAACACGCCGTCCCTCGCGAGGATCGACACGACGATTCTGCCGTCCCGGCCAACGGCGTTTCCCGCGATCGGAGAGGTTGAAAGCCGGACATCCGGCGGGAACGCGATAGGGACTTCGGCTCCCCCGGAGAGCGGCCAGCGCACGAGATGGACTCCCGTCTTGTCGTTGAGCTGGACCACGAGGGTGGAGCCCGAGGGATCGGCCGCGACGCCGTTTCCCGGGCGAAGCCGTCGGACGGCGCCCGTGGCAACGTCGATCGCCGAGATCCAGCCGGATTCCACGGAATAGAGAGTCTTCTCGTCCGGCGAAACGGAAAGCCCCGTACACCCCGTTCCCTTCGTCTGTTCGAACCTCCGGAGGATCCGGCCGTCGGCGGCCGAGGCCAGGACGAGAATCGGCGGGGAGGCCGCGGAAAACCCTCCGCCGACGAGCGCCAGCCGGTCCTTTCCCACAAGCGCGACCGGAGGCGACGATTGCTCGGTGCTCTCGAGAAAAGGGCGAAGGGCCTCGCCGGGAGAGGCGACGAGGAGCCTCCGCCGTCCCGACGTGAAGCTTGGCAGGAGAACACGCCCGTCGGGAAGCTGAATCGGGTGCATGAAGTAGTTGCGCCCCACCGAGCTCAACCGCTCCGGAACACCCCCGGATGCCGCGAACCTCAGAAGCTCGGCGGGATTGTCCAGGAACTCGACGTAGAGGCTGCCGTCGCTGCCCGCGTTGACGTACCAGGGCCGAGAGGGAAGCGTCATGAGCGTGAGAAGATCGTTTCCGCCCCGGGAAACTCGTGCAATGCGGTGGAGATCTCCGACCACGACGTCGGCGAGAACGGCGGTCCGGTCGCCCGTCAGCGTCACGGGAGGGCTCAGCGGAAGATCAGGAGCGAATCGTTGCAGTCTTCCCGTTGCGAGATCGAGCAGATAGGCGTAATGCGGCGCCCTCGCCGAGTCCCCAGTGGCGGGCTTTCCGAAGAAAATCGCCGTCTTTCCGTCCGCAAAGGCCCGCAGCCCGAGGCCGGTCGACTCCCGGACGATCGCCGGGCCGACCGGCGACAGGCGCCCGGTCTCGGGCCAGTAACGATGAATCTGGAAGTTGCGGTTCGCATCGATCCTCACGACCAGAAGGGTGCCGTCCGGCAAGACCTCGGGGCCCTGCGCGTCGTCGAGAACCAGCCGCTCCTCGCCTCCCAGGATCGGAATGGAATAGATGCTCCGGCTCACGTCTCCAATCCTGTCGAAATAGATCCGGGAACCGTCCCGCGACCAGTCGACGCGGTCGACCGAGCCCAGCGCCTTCTGGCGCGTGAGAACCACCCAATCCCCCGTGCCGGGCTTCATGATGGCAACCTGGGAGATCCCGCCGACCACCGTCACGAACGCGAGCGTCTGCGAGTCCGGCGAGGTTCTCGGAGCGAACACGCGGATCGAGCCCGCCAGCAGGAGATCGCCGCCCCAGCGAGGCGCCGGCGGGTCCGACACGAGAGATCTCACCCAGAAGCCCGCGCCGAGTCCCGCACCGAAAACCGCCAGTCCGGCGAGGAGAGACAGGGCCAGGGAAATGCTCTTGCGGGTGACGCCCCGTTTTGCGGGCACTTCGGCCGGCACGGCGGCGCTCGAGCTCATCCTCTCGGTTTTTTGGGAAGGGTCGGCATGCGCCTTCGGCAAGACTTCCGAGGCATCGGCGGCCGAGGGGCCGGAATCGCGAAGGTTCTGGAGGTCTCGGACGAGGTCACGGGTCGAGGCGTAGCGCTCCTCGGGATCCTTCGCGAGACATCGGTCGACGATCCACCGGAAAGGGAGCGGAATTCTAGGATTGATGCGGTCGATCGGCTCGGGATCGTCCTGGATGATGGCCGAGAGGGTCTGGACGGCCGTGGAACGGGAAAACGCCCTCCGCCCGGTCGCCATCTCGTACAGGATCAGTCCGAGCGAGAACTGGTCCGACCGGAAATCGACCGATTTTCCGCTCGCCTGTTCCGGAGACATGTACCCGGCCGTGCCCAGGACGAAACCCGTCGCCGTCATCGAAAGCGCTTCCGCCGATCCCGATCCCGCCAGGGGCCCCACGAGCTTCGCGAGGCCGAAATCGAGGATCTTCGCGTACCCGTCGCCGGTGACCATGACGTTCTCCGGCTTGAGGTCTCGATGGACGATCCCGGCCAAGTGCGCTTTCGCGAGCCCGTCCGCAACCTGATGCCCGAACGAAAGGGTCTTCTTGAAGGACACCGGTCCGGCCTGAAGGATCGCGCGGAGCGTCTGGCCTTCGATGAGCTCCATCGCGATGAACGGGAGCGCTCCGGCCTGCCCCACCTCGAAGATCGTGACGATGTTGGGGTGCGACAGCGCGGAAGCGGACCGGGCTTCCTGGGCGAATCGGACGAGCTTTTCCTTGTCCGTCGAGAGCCCTGCGGGCAGAACTTTGACGGCCACTTCGCGGCCGAGCCTCACGTCGCGGGCGCGATACACCTCGCCCATCCCGCCCGAGCCGAGCAGCGCGACGATCTCGAAGGGTCCGAGTCGAGTGCCCGCCGTGAGAGTCAAATTTTTCGGAGCATAGCCGTTTTCCGGGCTCTCCGGAAATCAGGCAAGCAGCCCCTGCTTCAGCTCTCGGACCAGGACCTCGACCGTCGAGCGCGTGCCGCCCGTCATGCGCTGCTTCCAGCTGTGTTCCGTCTCAAAGCGCGCGTCGCCGATCGATTCCGCCCACGGCAGCAGGGCCGCGTGCAGCTCGCCGGCCGACCAGAGGTCCCCGCCGCGGTGGCGAATCATCGCAATGACGTGGGGCGAGACTCTCAAGAATGCCCGAAGCGCCAGCCCCGTCCGGATCGAGTACTTCCGAGAGGAAAATGCCTTCGGAAAGACCTTTTCGAGCGCCTTGAAATAGTTCAGGAAGAACCTCTTCGCGTTCTCCCGAAATTCCTTCGAGGTGCGCGGACCGGCGGCCGCCATGGCGGCGAAGACGTCGCGGATCTCGTCGGCGAGCGAAGCCTGGGTCACCGTTCCCTTGCCGACCCCCAGCACCTTGATCTGCCCTTTCAGGGGCGAATGCTCGTCCTCGTTCAACGCGCGGATGACGTCGTGCGCGGCGGCCAGGTTCTCGTCGCGATACAGGCGGCGCCCGGACAGCGAGATCAGGTGCGACGGGTTCAGCTTCGTGTGCTTGCTGTTGATCGTGACGAAGAGCTCCACGACCTGATCGGGCGTGAGCGAGTCGAAAACGACCGCCGGAACCTGGAAATCGGTGAGGTTGTGCTTTGCCGCGAGCTGGTGGAGCGCGAGGAGGCGGTGCTGGCCGTCCAGCGCCCGCATGATCCCGGCCTCTTCGGGAAGCGCGATCGTTCCGAAGTCGGATTTCTCGCGCATCGGCTTGAACTCGAGGCGCCGGTCCGTCACGAGCAGGACGCTGCCGGGAATCGCGGGCAGCGTCCCCGAATCCGCGCACTGAAGGTAATACGCGACGAGTTCGTTGATCTTCTTCTCGATGATCGGCCGCTGAAACGCTTCGCCGGACGCCGAGATCTTCTTTTCGAGGAATTCCCAGTTCACCATGCCAGACCGGCGTTTGGCTGACCCGATCGTCTTTTCGCCGTCCGGACCGAAGTTAAGTACCTCAAACTGAACGATTTTCTGCACATCCGTTCCCGAAAGAAGAACTTCGTAGAATCGGACCCCAAATTGGTTGAGCCGGAGCGCGGCCACTGAATTCATTCATCCTCCGTGAACTGCCGAAAATTATAGCCTCGGGTGCCGCGAAAAAGGAAGAAAAGAATTGGAGATAAAGGAGGTAGTCGCGGTCGGCCCTACCGAAGACTTCGCTCGATTTTTGACCGCCAAACGGCCGCCGAATGCCGAATTGACGCGCTGTCGGGGATGGTGGGCCGCTCCGTCCGTTCCGAGCGACCAGAGCACTCCTTCCGCCCTACGGACAGGATTTTCCCACCCTCGATCGCGAGGCCGTCGGGCGAATAGACCCGGTCGCCTGCGTCGACCGTGACGACCGTCGCTCCGAGAACAACGGTGTCGCACCTGCGGACGCCGCGAAGGCCTGCGGCCCGCACCGGGCTCCCAAACGCGACTCCCGCGAAGGCGAGAATGAGGAGCCGGCGCCGCGCTTCGGGGCTCATTCGGACTCGGACATTCGGAGACGGACATCGACACCCCGAACGATCGCGGCGAGAAGACGGCCGAGCCGGTCGGAGACTCTCCTTCCCTGCTTTAGAACGTCGGAATGAACGATCGGCCGGCGAACGACGCCGGCCGCCATGTTCGTGATCGTCGAGATCGCGAGCACCCTCACCCCCGCATGCCGGAGGGCGATCGCTTCCGGGACGGTCGACATGCCCACGGCGTCCGCGCCGAGCGTGCGCCACATCCGAATCTCGGCCGGGGTTTCGTAAGACGGCCCGTGAAGGCCCACGTAAACGCCTTCCCGAAGGGGGATTCGAAGCCGTCGCGCCGCCGAACGCGCGAGCGTCCGGAAGACCGGGTCGTAGACCGCCGACATGTCGGGGAATCTCGGCCCGAGAGACTCGTCGTTCGGGCCGACCAGCGGGTTGGTTCCAAATCCGTTGAGGTGGTCCTTCAGGAGCATGAAGTCGCCCGGCCGAAACGATCGCCGGATTCCCCCGGCGGCGTTGGTCAGGATCACGGCCTTCGCTCCGGCGCGAGCCAGCTGCCGCACGGCGCTGACCACGCGCGCCATCGCGTGCCCCTCGTAGTAGTGGGACCGCCCCGACAGCACCGCCACCCGGACGCCGTTGCACGCACCCAGGACGAGCTCCCCTCGGTGTCCCACGACACCCGACCGAGGAAACCCCCGGAGTTTCGAATACGGCACGACCGCCCGATCCTCCAGTCTCTCCGCGAAACCTCCGAGGCCGGAGCCCAGAACCACGGCGATTCGGGCGCCGCCGAGGTCGAGCTTGCTCGCGGTCATCCCACGATCACTCCGGCGAGCGCCGCGCGACAAAGCTCGTCAAGGAACCGGCCAGGAGCGCGATGAACGCGATCAGCATGGCCGCGATGTTCAGCGCGAGCGTCATGCCCTGCGACGCGCCCGACGCCGCGGCGTCGATGAAATTCGCGTGAGCGCCGTTCCTTGGAGAGGAGCACTGCGACGGCCAGCATCGCCAGGATCCCTCCGAGACCGGTCCAGCGTCCCATCGGTCCTCCTCAATCGCCCGAAGGGCTGCTCCGCCGGAACGAGAAGGCCTGCGACGACGAAAACGAAACGAGCAGGCCGTGCCGGCCGCGGGGGTCCTTGTCGAACGGGTAGGCCAGATCGATCCGGAGAATGTTGTTCCCCCCGGCCCGGGCGATCGCGAGCCGGACCCCGACTCCCACGTCGCTGTGAAACTGCGAGAACGACCAGAGGGGAGCGCCGTGGGGCGCCGCGGCGCCCGTGTCGAAAAAGACCACGGCACCGGGCGAAACGAGCTGAAGGTACTCGCGCTCCGAGAAAAACCGCTGCTCGACGTTCGCGATGAACCGCCGGTCGCCCGTCCAGGCGTGGAGCCGGTAGCCGCGCAGACCCGTCAGGCCGTCGGCGGCGAATTGGACGTCGCGATCGAGATGCCAGCCCTGGTCGTACTGGACGCGCGCCACGAACGTCTGGAGGGGCGACGCGTCGCGAAAGCGGCGAGCATAGCCCACGAACGCCGAAACGATGGCGTTCTGCGGCCCGGAGGCGAAACGACTCTGGGCATCCACCTCGGCCTGGGCAAACGAATCGTCGCCGAACGAATAGCCCCCGGACGCGTCGACCTCGAAAAACGAGCTGTTCATGGGGGCGCCGAGCCAGGTCGGTGAATAGGCGGCCTTGACGAAAATCCGGGGCGCGAGATTGAAATCCTCGTACCGTGAATCCCGGTTGATGTAGTTCAGGGTCGCAAACGCGTTGCCGACCGCCTCGTAAGTGGCATAGAGGTAACGAAAGCTGCGGCGGTCCGGAATCACGGGAGAGGCCTCGCCGGCGATCGCGGTGAAATCGTCTTCGAGGATCTCCACTCCGCCCGTCCATCGGTGGGCTTCGCTCTCCGCGGCGTCGATCGCCCGGCCGTAGGAATAATTGCGATCTCGATGCTCTCGTCGATAAGTCGAAAATGTCACGCCGTTTTCGTAGATCTTCTCCCTCTCCGCAAGGTGCTCCAGAGAGAGGTCGGCGGACCAGGGGGCTTGGAACGAGTAAAAGGGTCGAAAGACCTCGAGAGCCCGCTGGCGGCCGTCGGAGTTGTCCGCGTAGAGCAATTTGCCGCGCCAGAACGGCGAAAAAAGATAGGGATCCTGATAGAGGATCGACCGGGTGGTTCGCTCGCTGCCCTGGTCGTACGACAACGCGATCGATTTTCCCCAACCGAGAGCGTCGGTTTCCTGGAACTCGAGACTGTAGGTCGTCTTCCCTCCTTTCGACCCGAAGGAGCCCCCGGGTTGCGTCGTCCAGGCGTCCTGCGTCACGACGAGAACGTCGCTCACTCCGTCGATGGGAGTCGAAGCGACGACGCTCGCGCTCTTGATGAACGGAAGGGCGCGGAGATTGCGCTCCGTTTCGGCCAGCTTCGCGATGTCGAGCACGTCCCCTTCTCGAAAAAGCAGCTGCTTTCGGAGGAAGGCGTCTTTCGTCACGATGTGGACGCGGTCGGCGAAGCGGTAGAACCATCCCTTCGCCGCCTCGTCGGCGCTGAAAACGTCCTGGCTCTCGATCCGCACCACCCCGATTCGAACCGGCCGGGATCCCGCGACGGCGCTGCCCGCGGCAAGGACGGACCAGACGAGGAGCCTGAGCACGCGAGCATTCTATGGCGGACCACCGTTGCTTCCGCCGTGTTATCCTCTCGAAAACTTGGAGGAGGCGATGCGGCGATTGTTGCGTTTTCGTTCTCGTCGGCTGTTGCTCCTCGCGGCGGCGTTTTCCTTCTCCTCGTGCGCTCGAAAGCCTGCGGCACTGGACGTGAGCCCCAGGAAAATTCTGCTCTATGGCACATCACACCCTAAGGCCGTGGAGGTTCGCGTCCTCGACAAGAGCGGCAGCGAGATGCAGGGGCAGACACTCGCCTGGACGTCCTCGGACCCTTCGATCGTCGAAGCCGTCGGCGAGGGGCGCCTGACGGCGAAGAAATCCGGCCGCGCAAAGCTGATCGTTTCGTGCGGAAAGATCTCCGCGACAATTCCGGTCGAGATCGTCGACCTGTCCGAAATCGTGGTGGCGCCGGCATCCCTCAAGCTCCTCGGGCCGCCCGGGACTTCCGCGAGACTGGAGGTTTCCGGAAAGACGCTGGCGGGACAGCCCGCGCCCGTCCCTCCGGTGGCCTGGTCCGCCGAGGATCCGAGAGTCGTGAAAGTGGCGCCGGACGGAACGGTGACTTCCCTCGCGCCGGGCAAGACGATGGTCCTCGCAAGGCTCGGTGACCTCCTGTCCGAATCAGAGATTCGGGTTCAGAACAAAACGATCTCCCGGCTCGAGCTGCGGCCGGAGACCGCGATCCTCCACGTGAA
This sequence comes from Thermoanaerobaculia bacterium, assembly GCA_050747885.1. GTDB lineage: Bacteria > Acidobacteriota > Thermoanaerobaculia > UBA5066 > DATFVB01 > CAWEYG01. The sequence continues at coordinate 12,927 of JBOGJO010000108.1, read as the reverse complement.
CGAATCGCAAAAATTCACCGCTCTGGCTTACGACGAGAAGGGGCTTCTGATGCCGGACGCGGGTGCCCAATTTGCGTCCTTGAACCCGGACCTCGTGAAAATTTCCGGCGAAGGCAAGGCGACGGCCCTGGCGAAGGGGACGGCGGTCGTCTCCGCGACTCTCGCGGGCAAGGTTGCAAGGGCCACGGTCCTGATCGACTGACGAAAACCGTGGCTTCAAACCGGCCGCCCGCCGTCGCCGGGGCATTCTACCCGTCCTCGCCCGAAGCCCTCGAGGCTCAAGTGCGGGGGTTCCTTGGGACGGGACGCGAGAAGGAACCGGCGTTCGGAGCGATCGTGCCGCACGCCGGCTACGTGTATTCGGGCGATGTCGCGGGACAGGTCTATTCGCGCATCGACCTCGGCCGAAGACTCGTCGTCCTGTGCCCGAACCACACAGGACTCGGCGCGTTCGCCGCCGTCGATCCCCGAACCACCTGGGAAACCCCGCTCGGCAGGGTCGCCGTGGACCGGGACCTGGCCCGGCGATTCCTCGACCGCTGCCCGTCGCTGCGGGAAGACGCGGTCGCCCACGACCGCGAACATTCGCTCGAGGTTCAGCTCCCCTTCCTCCAGATCTGCCGGCCCGAAGCCTCGATCGTTGCGATCTCCCTCGGGGCGCCGTCGCTTTCGCTGTGCCGGGAGATCGGCGAAGCGTTCGCCGACCTCGCCGCGGAGCTCGACCCCTCCGGCGGGTCGATGCAGCTTCTCGCCTCGTCCGATATGAACCACTATGAAAGCCGCGAGGTCGGGAACCGGAAGAACGCCCTCGCGCTGGCGCGCATCGAGGCCCTCGATCCCCAGGGCCTCTTCGACACCGTCGTTTCCGAAGACATCTCGATGTGCGGATTCCTTCCCGTGACCGCGCTGTTGTACGGGGCCGCGCGCCGGGGAGGGCTTTCCGCGGAAATCGTCGCCCTGTCGGACAGCGGGGCTCAAACCCGCGACCCGAGCTCGGTGGTCGGCTACGCCGGCGTGGTGATCCGGGGCGGGAGAAACGCGAGAGTCGGTTAGAATTCCCCCGATGATCTGGAAAAAGCTTCTCGTCGCGCTGGACGGCTCCCCTTTCTCGGACGGCGCGGCCCGACTCGCAATCTCGCTCGCCGCAAAGCTCGACGCTTCCGTCGAGGGTCTCCACGTGCTCGACACCGCGATGATGGACGCGACTTTTGTCGCCGACCTTTCCGGCTCGGTGGGGTTCCAGCCGTTCCTGAACCTGAGCGCCGAGATGCACGAGGCGTTGCGCGCGATCGCCGAAACCGTGGCGGCGGATTTTCGATCGAAGATCCAAACCGCGGGTGTTCGCGGCGACGCCCGGATCGAGGAGGGGACGATCGTCCACCAGCTGCTTCGCGCATCGCAGCGAGCCGACGCAATTTTTCTCGGCTCTCTCGGCGTCGGCTCGAAACGCGGAAAGATCCTCGGCGGCCACGCCGACGCGTTGCTGCGGAAGATCGCGATCCCGGCCGTCGTGTGCCCGTCCGCGGGAGACGGCTTCTCGCGCGCGCTCGCCGCGTTCGACGGCTCGGAGCGCTCGGTGCGCGCCCTGTCCACGCTTCGGGAGCTCGCCGAGCGCGTCGGGAGCTCGATCGACGTGCTGACCGTGGATACCGACCCGGCGGAGATCGACAAGCGGCGACTGGCGGCGCTCACGCTGGCGAGCTCCCCAAGCGTCAAAGTCTCCTTCGAAGCGGCGCCGGGCCACCCGGACGAAGAGATCCTGAGCCGGCTTCCCGCGCACGACCTCGTCGCCCTCGGTTCGCACGGCCACGGCCGCATCGTGGAAATGGTGCTCGGCTCGACGACCGAACGCGTCCTGCGGCGCTCCCCGGTGCCCGTCCTCTGCGTCCCGTAGGGACGTCGCTCACGAAACGTCGCGGCCTGGCCCCATCGCCGGCTCGGCAAATGCTGCTCGACCCTCAGCCGCAGTTCGCTTTCCCTCGCAACCCCTCACCTGGCCTTCGGCCATCCTCCGGGAACCCGGGCAAGAGGGGCAAAGCGATGCCGCGAGTTGCGATTCCGGAGCGAGCGATCTGCCGCCGTCGCGCCCTGGGGCTCTCCCCGCGAGACGGGCCGAGCGATCTCAGCGGTGGGCGGCCGAAATCACGCTCAGGATGTCGTCGACGACCCCCGGCGGCCCTGCGACGACGTCGCCCGTTTCCAAGTATCCCTCGCCGCCCTGGAAATCCCGCACAACGCCGCCCGCCTCGGTGATGAGTACCGCGCCGGCCGCGATGTCCCACGGGGAAAGCCGGAACTCGAAGAACCCGTCGAACACGCCCGCCGCCACGCCCGCGAGGTCGAGGGCCGCGCTGCCCGCCCTCCGAATCGCTCTCGCCTGGAGGAACAACGCGCGAAAGATCGCGAGGTAGTCGTCGATCCGGCCGCGCTCGCGAAACGGGAAACCGGTTGCCAGGAACGCCCCCTCGACAGCGTTGCGCCCCGACACGGAAAGCCTTTCGCCGTTTCGAAAGGCTCCGCTCCCCTTTTCCGCGCAGTACATTTCGCCGCGGAGGGGATCCCACACGACGCCGGCGGCAAGTTCTGTGCCCCGGCGCATCCCGACGGACACGCACCAGAACGGAAAGCCCGAAACGAAATTCGACGTTCCGTCGAGCGGGTCGATGACCCACTCCCTCCCGCTCGAGCCGGGCCGCCGCGAGCCCTCTTCGCCGAGGATCCCGTCGTCCGGAAACGCCGAGAGGATCGTCTCGACGACGATGGTCTCGCTCTCCCGGTCCGCGATCGAAACGAAATCGTTCTTCGCTTTCTCCTCCACGGAGCTCGGAGGAAGGTTTCTCCAACGGGAGAGAAGCACCTCCCCGGCTCGACGGGCCGCCTCCGCGGCCACTTCGAGATCCCGGCTCCCGCGGTCAGAGGGCACGGGGCCTCTGGCTGTTTCCATACGGGCGTGCGATCATGGGCGCATGGACGGGGATCGGCTCGTCGGACCGGCGGACCCGCAGGCTCTGAGGGACGAACAAAAACGGCTGAGGCGGCTGCGCCTGGTCGTCGACCTCACCGCCAGCGTACTCTCTCAGGAGACGACCCTGACTCTGGAGGAAGCCTGGACCCTCATCCTCCGGGCGGAGTCCGCGGTGACCGCGCTTTTCCCCGGCAGCCATCGTCAGTTCGACCTTTTGATCCGGCCCCGGTTGGCTCGAATCGTCGACGAGCGCTTTCCGCCCGACCCGTCCCGGATCAACTAGCGCCGCCTTCACCGCTTCATGATCGAGTCGAGGATCATGGTGAAAGCTTCTCGCTGCCGGGGCTCCGTTTTGTTCATCACGGCGAGGCATGCTCCGGCCGGGAAGATCTTGTGCAACTCTTCCGCGTCCCGGCCGGATGTGACGATCACCTTCCGTCGGCCGACCCCCCTCTCGATGGCAAAGTTGAGAAACTTTTCACCGTCGATGTGGGGCATCTCGAGGTCGACGATGAGCAGATCGATCGTGTCGTCGATCTTCGGGAGCGCGTGGATGGGCGTCACGTAGGTTTCGACGGCCACGCGATCCGCTCCGTACCTCTCCACGAGGATCTCCCGGAACATCTCGCAGGCGGCGTCGGAGTCGTCCACGATGACGATCCGTTTGGGCGGTGTCGTCACGCGCGGCGGAAGATCTCTCTTCCCGAGACGAAGGTTGCGGCCGCGCGGCCGGAGAGCTTCCACCCGGAAAAGGGAGTGTTGCGGGACCGCGACCGAAACGCGCGCGGATCGACATCGAACTCGGCCGAGGGATCGAACACCGTGACGTCCGCCTCGCGTCCTTCCGCCAGGCTTCCGCCGGGAAGCGAAAAGGCGCGAGCCGGCCCGCTGGTGAAGAGCTCGACCATCCGGGACAGCGGGATCCTCCCCGTGGCCACGAGCTTCGTGTACACGAGCGCCACGGCTGTTTCGAGGCCGATCATTCCGAATGGAGCGGACTCGTAGTCAACCGCCTTTTCGTCGGGATGGTGCGGCGCGTGGTCGGTCGCGACGGCGTCGATCGTCCCGTCGGCGAGGGCCTCCGCGAGAGCGTCGGTTTCGCGATCCGTTCGAAGCGGCGGGTTGACTTTCGTGTTCGGGGAAAATCCCGACTCGCCGACGGCGCGATCCGTCAGAAAGAGGTGGTGGGGAGTGACCTCGGCCGTGACCCTCAGGCCTTTCGCCTTGGCGTCCCGAACCAGCGCCGCGGAAGCCGCCGTCGACAGATGGCAAACGTGCAGTCGGCCGCCGGCAAGGGCGCAGAGGGCGATGTCGCGGGCGACCGCGGTCGATTCCGCTTCCCCGGGCTGGGCCGACAGCCCGAGGCGCGTCGAGGCCGCCCCCTCGTTCATCGACGCTCGGCAAGACAAAGTCTCGTCTTCCGCGTGCGTTGCGACCGGCAGATCGAAGAGACCGGCGTACTCGAGGGCGCGCCTCATCACGGAGCCATTGGCCACCCACCGGCCGTCGTCGGAGACGGCGACCGCGCCCGCCTCCTTCATCTCGCCGAATTCCGCGAGCTCTTCGCCGCGAAGGCCCTTCGTGATGGCGCCGATCGGGTAAACCCGGGTCGATCCCGCCTCGCGCGCCCGGTCGACGATCCACCGGGTGACCGTGTGGTGGTCGTTGACGGGGCTCGTGTTCGCCATCGCGCAGACGGCCGTGAACCCGCCGGCCGCGGCCGCCGCCGTGCCCGACGAGATCGATTCCCGATACTCGAAACCCGGCTCCCGAAGGTGGACATGGAGGTCGATGAACCCGGGAAAGACGCAAAGGCCGGCCGCGTCGAAGACTTCCGCCTTCTCGGAGGACAGGTTCTCTCCGACCCGCGCGATCTTGCCGCCCTCGATCAGAACGTCGAGCACGGCGTCGCGGCCGGCATGCGGGTCGACGACGCGCCCGCCCCGAATGAGCACTTTCACGTGTTCCACGCCTGGGGATGGCCCCCCGCCAGGAGGTACAGAACAGCCATTCGCACGGCGACGCCGTTGGCTACCTGATTCAGGATCACGGATCGCTCCGTGTCGTCGGCGATGTCCGAGGAAATCTCCACACCGCGATTCATCGGCCCGGGGTGCATCACGATCGCGTCCGGGCGCGCCCGGGCGAGCCTTTCGCGCGTGAGACCGTAACGGGTGAAGTATTCCCGTGAAGAAGGAAACGCCGTCTTGCCTCCCCTCTCGATCTGAACGCGCAGCATCATCACGACATCGGCGCCGGTCAGCGCGTCCTCGAAGTCGGACGTGGCGGTGACCCCCATCGATTCGATTCCCACCGGCATCAACGTGGGAGGTGCGCAGATCGTGACGCTCGCGTTGAGCTTGGTGAGGCACCAGATGTTCGACCGCACGACCCGGGAATGCGAGACGTCACCGACGATCGCCACGCGCAGGCCTTCGATTCGTCCTTTCTTCTGACGGATCGTGAGCGCGTCGAGGAGCGCCTGCGTCGGGTGCTCGTGCGCGCCGTCCCCGGCGTTGACCACTCGGGTCTTCAACTGCGAGGCCAGAAAGTGGGGCACGCCGGGAGAAGAATGGCGGATCACGAGAAAATCGGGCGACATGGCCTCCAGGTTCTTGGCCGTGTCCAGCAGGGTCTCGCCCTTTTCAACCGACGTTCCTTTCGCCGCGAAGTTCAGAGTGTCGGCCGACAGCCATTTCTCGGCAGTCTCGAACGAGAATCGCGTTCGGGTGGACGCCTCGAAAAAGAGGTTGAACACCATCCGGCCCCGCAGCGCCGGCACTTTCTTGATTTCCCGATGACCGATCTCGGCCATCGACTCCGCCGTGTCGAGGATCAGGTGAATTTCGTCGGGATCCAGGCTTTCGATGCCGAGCAGGTCTTTCGAGCGGAGGGCCGCCTTCGTCACGTCCTCTCCAGGATCCACGTTTCGTCGGCCCCGTCGGTCTCCCGAAACTGGACCTTGATGAGCTCTCGCGAAGACGTCGGCACGCGCTTGCCCACGTAGTTTGCCTCGATGGGGAGCTCGCGGTGGCCCCGGTCGACGAGGACCGCCAGACGGATGGCCTTCGCCCGCCCGTAGTCGATCAGTCCGTCGAGGGCCGCCCGAATCGTTCGCCCCGTGTAGAGAACGTCGTCGCACAGGATCACCACTCGCGGGGTGATGTCGAAATTGAGCTCGGTCTTCTTGAGGACGGGCTGAGCTCCGGCGGACAGATCGTCCCGGTACAGCGTGATGTCGAGCGAACCCGTTGCCGGCCGGATCCCCTCGTTTTTCTCCAGGAGGCCCGCAAGACGCTGCGCCAGCGGCACGCCGCGGGTTCGAATTCCGATCAGTGCGAGCTCGGAGAGGTCCCTCTCGGTCTCCGCAATTTCGTGCGCCATCCGCACGATCGCGCGCTCCATCCGATCCGCATCCATGATTTTTGCCTTTCGGACGAGGGTCGGCGCCTCAGTCATGGGCAACCTCCGGCGGGGCGAAAAAAAATTCCCCTCGCGGGGAATCGGGTCTTCTCCTCGGGGACGGCGACATCAAAATGGGACTCTACTATGATCGGCGCGTGCTTGTCGACCTGTTCGATTACGAGCTTCCCGACGCTCGAATCGCGCAGTCCCCCGGCCCCCGGGGAGCGTCGCGGCTGCTCGTTCTCGATCGCGAGAACGGGAGCATCTCGCACCGGAAATTCGCCGACCTGCCGACTCTTCTGCGGCCGGGCGATCTCCTCGTGCGAAACGACGCGCGAGTCTTCCCGGCCCGGCTGCTCGGCCGCGCGCGAAGCGGGGAGGGCCTGGAGCACCCGGTCGAGATCCTTCTCCTGGAGCGTCTCGGCGACGCTTCCTGGACCTGCCTGGCGCGGCCCGGCCGCCGCGCTCGCGAAGGGTGCTCGATCTCCTTCCCGGAATCGGTCACCGGGACGATCCTCCGCGTCCTGGAGGACGGACGAAGGGTCGCGGGGTTTTCGCCGCCGATCGACTTCGAATGCCTCGAAAGGATCGGCCACGTTCCGCTGCCCCCCTACATCCGCCGCGCCGATTCGGCGGCGGATCGCGAAAGGTACCAGACCGTATTCGCCCGGTCGGCTGGCGCCGTTGCGGCGCCGACGGCCGGCCTCCATTTCACGGAAGAGATCCTGGAAGCGATTCGAGCCCGGGGAATCGAGATCGCCGACCTCTCGCTGCGCATCGGCGCGGGAACTTTCCGCCCCGTGAACGTGAAGGACACCGACGACCACCGCATGGACGAGGAGTCCGTGCTCATCCCCGCCTCCACCGCCGCGAAGGTCGAGGAGACTCGCGCGCGCGGCGGCCGGATCGTCGCGGTCGGAACGACCGTCACCCGCGCCCTGGAGTCGTGGGCGGCGGGACGAGGGCTCGAGCACCGGACGGACCTCTTCATCGTGCCCGGCTTCCCGTTCCGGGTCGTGGACGCGCTCGTGACGAACTTCCACCTTCCGCGGTCGACGCTCCTGATGCTCGTGGCCGCCTTCGCGGGCCGCGAACGCGTCCTCTCCGCCTACCGTGAGGCCGTCGGGAAGGAATACTCCTTCTACTCTTACGGCGACGCGATGCTGATCGCGCGAGTCCTCGAAGGAAATTCCGACTAGCGGGCGGCGGGTTCGGGGCTCGAAGGGCTCGCCGCGGGAGCCGCGGCCGGAAGCGGCGCCGTCAGGCTGCCGCCTTTTCGATCTTCCACGATCCGTCCGTCGAGCAGCCGAACCGACCGCTTCGCATGGGCGGCGATGTCCTCCTCGTGCGTGACCAGAACGATCGTGTTCCCCTGGCGGTTCAGCGTGTCGAACAACGCCATGATGTCGGCTCCGGTCTTGGAATCGAGGTTTCCCGTGGGCTCGTCGGCGAGAATGAGGCTCGGCCGGTTGATCAGGGCGCGAGCCACCGCGACCCTCTGTCGCTGGCCGCCCGAGAGCTCGCTCGGGTGGTGGCTCATCCGATCCGCGAGCCCCACCGCATGGAGGGCTTCGACGGCGCGATCGTGCCGTTCCTTCTTGGGCACTCCCGAATAGACGAGCGGCAGCTCGACCTGGGCGACGGCGCTCGTCCGCGGAAGAAGGTTGAACGTCTGGAAGACGAATCCGATCTCCCGGTTTCGAATGGCCGCGAGGTCGTCGTCCGACATCCGGGCGACCTCGTGGCCGTTGAGCAGGTAGGAACCGTCCGTGGGCGTGTCCAGACACCCGATCAGGTTCATGAGAGTCGATTTCCCCGAGCCCGAGGGCCCCATGATCGCGACGTATTCGCCCTTCGGAATCGAAAGCGACACTCCGCGCAGGGCCTGGACGTCCTCGTCGCCCATCCGATAGACCTTCGTGATGCCGGCCATCTCGATCAGAGCCATCTCGAAACTCCTCTCGGAACGGGCATGGTCAATTCGTGGTCTTCCACCCCTCGACGGAGGGGACGGCGTCTCCGGACAGGCCTTCGATCTTGATGTCTTTCCATCCCAGAAGATCGCCGATGGCCTGATGATAAGCAACGATCGCGTTTCGATATTGCGTGAGGGCCTGCAATTCCGCGCTCCGGGCGGTGGCAAGGTCGTTCTGAACCGAGAGGACCTCGAAGGACGTCACGAGCCCGTTGTCGTACTTCTTCTTTTCCGCGTCCACGTTCCGCTCGGCAAGCTCGCGGGCTTTCCCCGCGGCCTCGATCGACTGTCTCGCCGTCTCGATGGCCCTCGCCGCCGTGCGCACGCCGACCGTCACGTTCTGCTCCAACTGCTCGAGGGTCGCCAGAGACGACTGCAGGCCCCACAGGGCGAACCCCTTCGCCCCGCGCGCGGCGCGGTTCAGGATGGGGAAAGAGAAGTTCAGGCCGACCAGCCAGTTGTGAAAATCACGGTGCGTGACCTGCGTGAACGCGTCGGAGTACCCGCCCGGGACGACGACGCCGGTCGGCAGTCCCGTGGCCGGATCGGTCAAATGGTTCGGGCCCCCGAGCCCCGCGTAGCCGTAGCTGGCATTGAGATCGAGCTGGGGCCAGAGCTGGTTCCTGGAGAAGTCGTAGTTGACTTTTGCGGTCGCCGCCGTGAATTTCGCCGAACGGACTTCGGGTCGATTGTCGAGAGCCTCGGCGACGCCCGCCTCCAGGTCGATCTTCACGGGCTCGACCCTCACTTCGTCGGTCGGCACGACGTGGTCGTTCCAGCGGTTGGCCGCGGCAAAGTTGAGCAGGCGCTTGAGGCGGTCCTCGGCGTCGCCGACGGCGGCCCGCGCCGTGATGATGTCGAGCTCGCGGGCGGCCACGCCCGATTCCGTCTGGACGATGTCGATCGGGGCCTGGGAGCCGACGTCGATCTTGATCTTCGTGATTCGATTCAACTCGACCGCGAGGTCCCTCGATTCGACCTTCACCTTCAGATTCTCGCGCGCATAGACGAGGTCCCAGTAGGCCTGCTCGACGGAAGTCACCGTGGACTGCACGCTCTGGAGAAAGCTCTGGTCGTCGATCCCGCGCCCGTATTTCGCGATCAGAATGAACCGATTCGTCGCGAGGACCCCGAAGTTGCGAAGCAGCGGCTGCTTCAGACTGAGGAAATCGCTGACGTTGTAGCTCGGGTTGATGTTGTAAAAGGAGGAGTTCGTGTTGAGTTTTTCATTGTTCAGTCCGAGCGAGACCGTTCCGCCGAACGGGATCAGCTGCGAGACCGACACGTTCCCGTCGGTGACGCGCGAGGTCGTCACGGTGCCTCCCGCGAGCTGCGTCGCGTTGGGCGTTTGCCGATCGTTGACCTGGCCGAAGGCCGCCACGAGGGGGTCGTAGATCCCCTTTGCCTGCAGAACGCCGAAGCGGCCCTGCTCCTCGCCGGCCACGGCCACCCGCAGATCGACGTTGTTGGCGAGCGCGAGCTCGATGGCGTCCCGGAGGGAGATGGCCACCCCCTCTTCCGCGGCCGGGGGAAGGCTTTTCTCCTGCCGCTGGCTCGGCCTCGCTGAGACCGTCACGGAAACTTCCGGCTTTTCCGGAGCCGGCAAAGGGCGCGGGGACGTCGTCGGCGGGGGTGGCGCTTGAGCCAGGGCGGTCGCCGCAAACGCCGTGAAGCACAGTGCCTTCCAGAACCCCGTGAATGTCTTCATCTGCAATTCTCCTCGCTCTTGATCCGCGTCGCTAACATCTACGCGGTTTCCTGGCCAAAGTTTCGAGTTTTCCGCAACTTCAGAGACTCGTTTCACGCAGCAGCGCCGCAGTATAGGCCGTTTGTGGCTTCGCCAGAAGCTCGGAGGCGGTCCCCTCCTCCACGATCCGGCCCTCCCGAAGGACGGCAATGCGGTCGGAGACCGCCTCGACCGCGCCCGGATCGTGCGAAATGAACAGGTACGACACTCCCGACCGCTCTTGAATCTCGCGAAAAAGATTGAGGATCTGTCCGGAAATCGAGACGTCGAGGGAGGAAACCGGTTCGTCGCAAACGATCAGATCCGGACCGGGCGCGATGGCTCGCGCGATGGCGATTCGCTGCCGCTGGCCTCCGGAAAATTCATGCGGGTAGAGGTCGGCGTCTTCGCGCGTCAATCCGACCTGAAGCAAGGCTTCTTCGACGCGCCCCCGAAGCTCCGAGCCCGACAATCCCAGGCACCCCCGAAGCGGCTCGGCGATCGAGGCGCCGGCCGTCAGGCGATGCGAAAGCGAAGCCGAGGCGTCCTGAAAGACGATCTGGATCTTGCGCCGGGCTCGGCGAAGCGGTTCTCCCGAAAGCGCCAGCCAGTCGAGCCCGTCGAACGTCGCGGTGCCGCCGGTCGGCGGCTCGAGGCGGAGGAGAATTCGCGCCAGAGTCGTCTTTCCCGAGCCCGACTCGCCGAGAAGGCCGAGCGTCTCGCCGCGATCGAGGCGGATCGAGACGTCGTCGAGGGCCGCCACCCGCGACCGCCGGGCGCCGAGGCCCGACGCCCGGGACATGTAGTGTTTCGAGATCCCACGGGCATCGAGAAGGCGCGCGGCCGTCACGGCTGCCTCAGGAAGCACCGCACGCGAGCGGCCCCGAATCGAGATTCCCCGGGAATCTCCTTTCGACAGCGGTCGAATACCTCCGGGCACCTCGGCGCGAATGCGCACGAAGACCGCGCCCGGTCGCGGAGGGACGGCGCCGCGCCGGCGATCGACGGGAGGCGCGGCGGGGATCCCGCCGCGCGGCGGTCCCGACACGCAAGCAAGGCCGCCGTGTACGGATGGCCGGGCGACCGAAGGACTCCAGGGACCGGCCCCTCCTCGACAATCCTCCCGGCATACAGCACGGCGATCCGGTCGCATCCCCGCGCCGCGACGCGAAGGTCGTGAGTGATCAGAAGGACCGAAAGTCCTCGCTCCCGGCGCAGCCGAAAAAGGAGTTCCAGAATCTCGTTCTCGCGGGGTTTGTCCAGCGATGCCGTCGGTTCGTCCGCGAGAAGCAGATCGGGGCGGCCCGCCAGAGCGACGGCAATCATGACGCGCTGGCGCTGGCCGCCGGACAGGCGGTGCGGGTACTCGGAAAGCAAGCGTTCCCCGCCCGGAAGAGCCACCTCTTCGAGGAGATCTCTCGATCGGCGTCGAATCTCCGACCTCGGGAACGCCGAATGGAGCCGCAAAGCTTCCCCCAGGGCTCCCCCGACCGTCTGGACCGGGTCGAGGGCTTGCGCGGCGTCCTGGAAGACGAAACCGACCCGGCCTCCCCGAATCCTGCACATCTCCCGCTCGTCGAGACTCGCGAGGTCCGTGCCCCGAAGCCGGATCGCTCCCGACCGAATCCGGGCCCGGCGCGGGAGCAGACCGGCCACGGATCTCGCGAGCATCGTCTTGCCGCCGCCGCTCTCCCCGACCAGCGCGACGGCAGTTCCTTCGCCGCATTCGAGATCGATCTCTTCGAGGACCGGTCGGACTCCGCTCCCGAGGTCGAGCTCGACCGTCAGCTTTTCGATGGAGAGCGTGGGGACCAAAATCCGAAACCGTCAGCGACCGAGCGCGCTCTCGAGGCTCTTCACCCGATCCACGACGTCGCGGTAGTTCGTATTTTCCCCGTAAATCTCGAGGTAAAGGTGGTAGGCGCCCTCCGCGTCCCCGCTCTCCTCGTGGATGGAGGCGAGGTCGTACCTCAGCCCCAGCTTCTCGGCCGGAGTGATGGACGGCGATTCCAATCCTTTCTGAAACCACTGAATCGCGAGCTGCGGAAGGCCTTTTTCCACGAAGCACAGTCCCAGCATGCTGCAGCACTCGACGGCGCGCGCCGGGTCCTTCGCGGCGATCTGAAACTCGCCGATCGCTTCGTCGAGGAGCCCCATCTCCTTGTACGCGATTCCCAGGTTGTAGTGCGTTTCATAGTCTTCCGGGCTCAGTTGCTGCTCGACTCCTTTCTTGAACTCGCGAAAGATCTCTTCGAGCGAGACTTCCTCCCCCGATCCTTCCACCACCGGCGAGGCCGGCGCGCGGTCCTCGTCCTCGAGCTCCTTCTCGAGCTCGGCGGCGAGGTTGAAGAATCTCTGCTCGTCGGAGAAGAGCGCCATCTCATCGACCGGCGGCGCGGGCGGCGGCGGCTCCGAGAGCGTCTCGGAAAACTTCGACATCTCGTCTTCGAGCGCCCGGCCGAGGCCTTTCTCGAAAGCAAATTCGAGGTCGACGGGCGTGACGGAAGGCGTGGCCGCCAGCGAAGCGGCCGCCTCCGAGAATTCGGGGACCGGAATCGGCTGCGGGCCCGTGGAAAAGTCGTCGAATTCGAGAGCGATGTCCGGCGTGTCCTGGGCCTCCGGCGGTGACGGTTCCGGCGCCCCTCGGGGAGACGCCGGAAGGAAACGCTCGAGCACCCTCTCCGCCTCCTCAGGATTTCCCAATCTCCGATATTCGCCGGCGAGCGAAGCGGCCTCTTCCAGCAGAGCCGGCGACTTCTGCTCGGCGAGCAGCTCCACGAACCGGCGACGTACCGCGACGTCGTCCTTTCGGCGGCGCACCATCGCCCGGTATTTGTCCGCCGCCTTCTCGAGAAG
>JBOGJO010000107.1:0-1419 GCA_050747885.1 Thermoanaerobaculia bacterium | reverse complement strand
CGCCGCCGGCGAGGGCGCCGCCGAGGCCCGGGAGGGCCGCCGCCCGCATGAACTTCCAACCGAGCGCGGAACAGGAGTCGGTTCGCGCGATGACGCGCGCGTTCGCGGAAAAAGAGATCGCGCCGGGAATCGCCCACCGCGAGGCCGAGCATGAGTTTCCCGCGGCCCTTGTCGCCAGGATGGGCGAGCTCGGCTTTCTCGGTATGTTCATTCCGGCCGAGCTCGGCGGCGCGGGTTTCGACATCTTTTCCTATCTCCTGGCGATCGAAGAAGTCGCGCGCGTGGACGCGTCAGTGGCCGTCGTGATGAGCGTGACGAACTCGGTGGCCTGCTATCCGATCTGGAAATTCGGAACGGAAGAGCAGAAGACGACGATTCTTCGCGAGCTGGCCTCGGGCGAATGCCTCGGCGCGTACGCGCTGACGGAGCCCCAGTCGGGCTCGGACGCCGCGAATCAGAAGACGCGGGCACAACGGCGCTCCGGGTCCTACCTTCTCAACGGATCCAAATCGTGGATCACCAACGCCGGAGTCGCGCGGTGGTACGTGGTGATGGCCATGACCGATCCCGGCGCGGGAACGCGCGGAATCACGGCCTTCCTCGTGAAGGATTCGGACGAGGGGCTGCAGGTCGGCAAGAACGAACGGAAGATGGGGCTGCACGGCTCGCGAACGGCTTCGATTTTTTTCGAAAATCTCGAAATCCCCGAATCCCGCCGTCTCGGGGCGGAAGGCGAGGGCTTCAAGATCGCCATGACGACGCTCGACCATTCGCGGATCGGCATCGCGGCCCAGTCGCTCGGCATCGCCCGCGCCGCGTTCGAAGCCTCCGTCGAGCATGCGCGCACCCGCCAGACTTTCGGCAAGCCGCTGTTCGAGCACCAGGCGATCGCGTTTCAAATCGCCGACATGAAAGTCCAGATCGATGCCGCGGCCCTGTTGACCTACCGCGCGGCCTGCCTCTCGGAGCACGGCGGCGTGAAATTCTCGAAAGAGTCCTCGATGGCGAAGGTGTTCGCCTCCGAGATGTGCAACGCCGTCTGCGCCCGGGCCTGCCAGATCTTCGGCGGCTACGGATATTCTCAGGAGTACGCGGTCGAGCGCTATTATCGGGACGCTCGAGTGACGACGATTTACGAGGGGACTTCGGAGATCCAGCGGATGGTGATCTCCAAGAACCTTCTGGCGGAGGGTTAGCCCGTGATGAACTCCAACGCCGCGCCCGCCGAGCGGGACTGCGGCGGGTACCGGTTCCACCTCGCGCCGCTCGACGTCGCGAAACTTCGGGAGCTCGCGGGCGCGCGCGGGAAGAGCGACGAGGCGCTGGTCGCGGAGTTTTTCGACTCGCAGGCGCCGCGATGGGCGGAATCCCTTTCTGAGAACCTGCCGGCGCCCGCGGAAGTGCGGATCGTCGTGGATC
>JBOGJO010000106.1:0-8584 GCA_050747885.1 Thermoanaerobaculia bacterium | reverse complement strand
GATGTCGGTGACGTTGGCCTGCAGGTGCTCGAATCCTCCGAGCGAGTAGGTCTTGGTCCCCAGGATGTTTCCAAGCGCGTCCAGGACGTCCACGCGGAAGGTCGCGGGATTGCCCGTGGTCTCGACCATCGCGAAGTTGTAACGGAAGTTCTCGTTTGCCCCCTGGTTGATGCCCTGAATCGTGGAGGACTCGCCCGGCTGGAGGGCGAACAGGGAAGGAACTCCGGCAAAGAAGAGGCCCGTGCTGGCGCCCAGGTCCTGCCCCGTCGGAAGGTTGAAGATGCGCGAGGAAACGAACACGTCGCCGCTGGAAGCCACGATGTGCCCGGCGCCCAGAGCGGTCGTCAGGCCGAACTTGGAGAGCATGACGTCTTCGTACATTTTCGTTTCACCCGGCAGCAGCGTGTCGGAAAACGAGGAAGGGTTCGGGTTGGCCTGGCCCGAGGCGAGGAAGAAGAAGCCAAACGAGACGGGCTGGCTCGAGGAGAGGTTTGTCACCCAGACCGTCGTGTAGAACTGCGCGCCGTTGGCCCCCGCCACGCGCCCGATCGAGGTCAGGTAGATGTCGCTCGAGGCAAACCCCGCGTGCGCTGGCGAAGACACTGACAGGAACGCGAATAGCGCGATCAGAATTGCCGTCTGCCGAATTTTCATCAGAGTCCTCCCGTCGAATTTCGAGGCCCGCGTTGGACTCTTCGACTTTATCGAATTCGAGACCCGGCCGTAAACCTTTTTTTCAGTTCACGGCCGCGAGGAACGGGACTCTGTCGCCGGCCGGGTGGCTCACGATTTCGCTGCGGTCGCGGCCCCGGCGTTTCGCCGCGTAGAGCGCTCGGTCGGCGCCGGCGAGAGCGGAGATCGCATCGTCGCCGGTGACCACGTCACAGACCCCGAACGTCGCCGTGGCGTGGAAAGCCTCTCCCGCGCCGCCGAGAAACACGTGCTCGCGCAGGCGCTTGCCGATCCGCTCCAACACCTGGGCCGCCTGAGCCGCGGAGGAATGCGCGAACAGGAGGCAGAACTCGTCTCCGCCGAAACGCGCCGCGACGTCTTCCGCCCTCAACTCTTCGAGAACGAAGCTGCCGAAGACGCGCAGCACCTCGTCGCCCTTGCCATGCCCGTGGAGATCGTTGACGGACTTGAAATGGTCGAGGTCCACCATGCACAAGCTCAGCGAGTGATCGTGGCGGCGCGCCGACAGGATCGCGGGGCTCAGCACGTCGAGGAAGTGGCGCCGGTTGAAGAGGCCCGTGAGAGGGTCCCGAGTCGAATCGTGACGAAGGCGCTCCTCGAGCTCCTTGATGGGCGTGATGTCGGTCTGCGCTCCGGCCATGCGGACCGGCCGGCCGCTGCCGTCGCGGATCGCGCGGCCCCGGCTCAACATCCAGCGGTACGAGCCGTCCTTGTGCCGCATGCGGATCTCCATCTCGAAGAACGGAATCTCGCCTCGGAAGTGCGAAGATTTCGCGTTCTGGTAACCGGGAAGATCGTCGGGATGCGCGAGCGCGAGAACGGCTGCCGGCGAATCGCCGATTTCGCTTCGATCGAAGCCGAGCATCGCGAGCCACCGATCCGAAACGAAAACGCGCCGGGCGTCCAGGTCCCAGTCCAGGATGCCGTCGTTGGTGCCATCGACGACGGCCGCGTACCGTTCCTGGCTCAAGCGGAGACCCTCTTCGGCCTGTTTGCGCTGCGTAATATCCCGGATGACTCCCGCGATGAACGGCTCGCCCTGCGAGTCGCGGTAGAGCGACTTGCTGCTCAAAAGCGTATGGACGACACCGGCCGGGTCGGTCAGCGGCGCCTCGAAGACGGACGACTCGCCCGTCCGGAAGACGAGCTCGTCGTGGTCCCAGAAGAATTTCGCCTCGGCGCTCGACAAGAAACGCGACGCGGTCTTTCCGATCAAGGCCTCGCGGGAAAAACCGAGGCTCTCGCAGAACGCGCGGTTGAGGACCGTGTACTGGTGCTTTCGGTTTTTCATGTAGATCGGCTCGGCGATCGCGTCCAGGATTTTTCCGACGCGCTCCCGCTCCGTATTCCGCGAAACCCGGATCCTCCACAGCAGGGCCGCGAGGCCGACGACCCCGACGGTCAGACGAAGGTCGAGCGACGAGTCATCGATGGCGACGGCGCCAAGGAGAAGAAGACCCGCGTCTCCAATGGCTCGCTTCCAGGAGATCTTCGGAAGAATTCGCATGACGAGAAGAGGGGTTGCATGGCGACAGCCAACGCCTTCCGCCAATGGCGACTCGAGCGGAACACTGAAAAGACTCCGCTTAAGGTCCGGAAGGTCCGGGTTCGTGCATACCGTTTTGCGGTGTGGAGAGCGATTCTGGAATCTGGATGGAGCCGGGAGACTAGTATCCTCTCGTGACCAACCCCGGCCGGCCGCGGCTGAGTGTTCTACTCCCCGCGACCCATCGCTGGCCTGTCGCAAGGCTGGCGCTCGAATCCCTTCTCGCGCAGGACTGCCGAGACCCGTACGAAATTCTCGTGCTCGACGGCCACGGGGGCGCGCTCGACGCCGAGCCGGATTTTCCGGTCCGGTGGATTCGGCATCCGGGCGCCGACGTCTTCGGGCTTCGAGCGCGAGGGATCGCCGAAGCGAACGGGGAGATCGTGGCGATCACCGAAGACCACTGCATCGCCCCTCGCGACTGGTGCCGCCGGGTGCTGGAGGCGCACGATCGCTGCCCCGCCGGCGCGCTCGTGGGACCGGTCTCCAATCACGCCGATTCGTCGCGGCGCTCGGTGGATCGCGCGAACTTTCTTCTGACTCTCGGGCCATTCGCTCCCCCGCTCGGAGGGCTCGAGCAGCCGCGCCTGCCGGTTCCCACGAACATGTCTTTCAAACGCCGCGTTCTGCCGAGCCGGGAACCCGACTCGGGATGGATCGAGTACACCCTTCTCTCGGCGTTGCGCGACCGAGGCGAGATCGGAGTCGCGCCGGAAGCGCTCCTCGAGCACCGGCAGAGCTGGACCGCTTGGCGCGCCCCTTTCGTCCATTTTCAGAGCGGCCGCTCTTATGGAGCGTCGATTCGCGAGTGGGCCCCGCGCCTGCGTCGCCGGTGGTTCCGTGAATTTCCCCGGTTGCCGCGACGCATCCTGTGGATCACGCGGCCCGCTCTCGAGCGCGGAGCGGGCGGAGCGCCGCCGAGCCCGGCCGATCGATTCTGGGTGGTCGTTCTCATCCTCGCCAACGCCGTCGGACAGCTCGCCGGAGCGCTGACGGGCCCCGGGACGAGCCGGCGCCGGCTGGAGTAAAAGGCCTCAACCGGCGGCAGCCGCGGAGCGCCGACTTCAAAGCGACTTGAAAAAGGTGATGTATCCTCCGCCTTCGATGCCCGACCAGATTGCCGTCCGCGGGCTGCGAAAGCAGTTTCCGAAAGTCCTCGCCGTCGCCGGCGTCGACCTCGGCGTTTCGAAAGGCGAAGTCTTCGGCCTTCTCGGGCCCAACGGGGCCGGAAAGACGACGACTCTCGAAATGATCGAAGGGCTCACCTCGCCCGACGCCGGAGAGATCGAGATCTGCGGTCTCAACTGGCGAAAAAACGGGCCGGAGATCCGCTCCCGCATCGGCGTTCAGCTCCAGGCCACGAGCCTGTACAACAAGATCACACCGAGGGAAGCTCTCGACCTGTTCGGCAGCTACTATCCCAAACGCCGCGGCACCGAGGAGCTTCTCGAGCTCGTTCAATTGAAAGACAAGGCCGATTCGTACCACGTGACCCTTTCCGGCGGACAGGCCCAGCGTCTCGCGCTCGCGCTGGCGCTCGTCAACGACCCCGACGTGGTGTTCCTCGACGAGCCGACCGCGGGCCTCGATCCGCAGGGGCGCCGCTCGCTGTGGGACGTCGTGCGCGCGATGAAGGGGGAGGGGCGAACGGTCGTGCTGACCACGCACTACATGGACGAGGCGGAATCCCTGTGCGACCGGCTCGCAATCCTCGACCACGGGAAGATCCTCCGCTCCGGGACTCCGGACGAGCTCATCTCCTCCCTCGGGATCCCGAGCGTCGTCGAGCTCAGCTTCAAGGTCGCGGCCCCCGACCCGGCCGCGTTCTCGGCCCGGTTGGGAGAGCCGGTTGAGGCCCGCGGCGACGTCTGGGAGATCCCGACGCCCGACCCGAAAACACTGCTCCCCCGGCTGCTGACGGCGATCGAAGACGAAAAGCTCGAATACGACCAGATCCACGTGCGGCGCGCGACGCTGGAGGACGTTTTCCTCCAGCTCACCGGAAGGAGCTTGCGCGACTGATGAACGATAGCCAGCTTGCGCGACTGATGAACGATAGCCTGCCGAGCCCGTTCAAGCTGCTCGCGCAGCAGTTCCGCGTCGAATGGAGGCTGTACGCGCGCGACAGGGGCGCGATGTTCTGGACCTTTCTCTTTCCGCTTCTCATGCTGTTCGCCTTCGGGCTGATCTTCCGCTCCGGAAGCGGCCCCGCGCTCACGCTCGTCCGCGTCGCGCCGGCCCGGGAGACGCCGGCGGATCTGGCATTCGTCAAAGCGCTCGAGGAATCCCGACTCAAGGTCGTGACGCTGTCCGCTGCGGATGCGGAGAAGCAATGGCGCAAGGGAGAGACGACGGCGCAGCTCGAGAGCGCCGGCAGCGGATACCGGCTGCGGCTCAACAGCTACCTCATTTCGCAGGGTCAGGTCGCGGCGCAGGCCGCGAGCCAGGCCTTCCTGATCGCCCAGGCGCGGTTGAACGGCTCCCCGGAGCCGCAGCGCATTCCGGTCGTCGTCGAAAGCCCCGGCCACTCGCACGCGAACAACTACGCGGCGTTCCTGCTGCCCGGTCTCATCGGCCTGAACCTTCTGACGATGGGCCTGTTCACGGTGGGCATGGTGACGGTCTCGTATCGCGAGAAGGGAAAGTACCGCCGGCTCGCGGTCACTCCCCTTCCGAAATGGGTGTTTTTGATGGGCCAGATCCTTCAGCGCATCACGGTGGTGGGCGTGCAGACGGCGATTCTGCTCGTCGCGGCGAAGCTCGCGTTCCAGGTTTCGAATCAGGGCTCGTACGCGCTGTTTGCCGGTCTGCTGGCGTTCGGAACGGCGGCTTTTCTCGCGATGGGGTTCGCTCTCTCGAGCTTCGCGTCCACGATCGAGACGTACGGGGCGATCTCGAACCTGGTGTTTTTCCCGCTGATGATTCTCTCCGGCGTCTACTTCCGCATCGACGGCGCTCCGCGCTGGATGCAGAACGCCGTGTTCGCGCTGCCGCTGGCGCCGTTTCTGCGCGCGCTGCGCGCCGTGTTCAATGACGGCGCCACGCTCGCCGGCCACGGGGCTGGGCTGGCGATCCTCGGGGCCTGGGCCGCGCTGTCGTTCGTCCTCGCGGTCCGGCGCTTTCGCTGGGTGTAGAGCCCGGCGGCGGGAGCGCTCCGCGGCTCAGGCCGGGCGCTACTGCGGATTTTCCGCGATCGAGACGAGCACGAGCCGGTTGCCGCACGAATTGAAGTGGTAGTAGTTCGCAAACTTCTTGCCCTTCCCGTTCACGCCCTCGGTGCGGACGTACGCCGTGCCCGACCGCGCGGTGAATTCGCCGGGCGTGGGTGTGCCCGGCTGAAGGAAGCGATCCGCATACGCGTCCAGGTCCGCGTCGATCCCGTCGAGACCGCGGACCGCGGCGATCTCCTTCTCGCCGAAGCCCTGCGCCGAGAGGATCCGCTTCAGATTCTTCGAGAGCGCGCCCTCCCGCACGGCGTCGTAGGCCGCGGTCACGGCGGCCTCTTCGGGCCGCGCCGCGGTGGGGTCCGCTCGGCGGCCGTCCGAGCGGTTCTTCTCGCTCACCTCGCGAACCGCCGGCACGGCGACCGGAAGGTCGAACTGGAAGCTGCCGTCCTCCCGATGGACGGCCGTACCGGCGATGCGGCCTGCGGCCGAGCCGCGGCGGTAAACTTTCCAGTCGCGGCCGCCCGGGCTTTCGTCGAACCCGCTTCCGCCAAACGACTTCCCGTAGCCGAAGTACTTCGACAGCCCCTTGGCGTCGACCGTCACCTCGGCCCACGAAGCGTTGCGCAGGATCGTCAACGACCTCGCCTCGGTCATGGGACACGGCGAATCGGCGAGGACGGGCGAGGCGAACGGCTTGCTCGACGCGAAGACGACCGTCCCCGCTCCGTCGCCGGCGACGTAGGCGAGGCCGTCGACGAGATCGTAGCGGCCGACGTTGATCTCGTGGATGCTCCCTTTGAGCGGCGCCGGGTACTTGTAGGGAGCCGGCTTCGCCTCGCCGGAAGGCGGCGGCGGGGCCGTCGAGGCTCTCTCGCCCGATCCCGCCTTCGGGCCTTTGCAGCCCGCGGCCGAGAGAACGGCGAAAAGCACAATCGTCGGTAGAAAAACGCCGGATCGCTTCATGACGGGGTCCTCCGACCGCGATTGTATTTCAGGGCCTCGACGCGCCTCAGACCGCCTGAGACCGGCTCAAGTCCTCCTGCGCCGCGTAGCCACATTCCGCGCAGGCCGGCGCCGGAATCGCTTCCCGAGCGCGATCGCCCGCATCGCTTCCGCATCTGGGACAAACGTCGAGGCCCCGGCGCGCGGGTTTCCAGACCAGCGAAGGGGGATCGATCGCTTCCTCGGTGAACGATCCCGGCTCGAACCGCCACGCGCCCACCTCGGCGGGGACGTCGACGAAGCGCGGCCTGCCATTCTCTTCGACGCACCCGACGGGGAACTCGTGGCTGAGGATGCGCCGGGCGAGGCTGCCGCGAATGGCGGTCTTGAACCGGCAGCGGACCCAGCTGCCGCGCCGAAAATAGCGGAAACCGACGACGACGGTCTGGTCCTCCGAGTACGCCCAGAGGATCGGAGTACGGTCGGGATCTTCGAAAAGGCGGGCGAGCGTCCGAGGGCTCATGTCTTCTCCTTGTTTTTCTCGCCGGCATCTCTGTCCGGACAATTCCCTGACGAGTGGCGAGCCACAGTATGCCACACGACGCAACTCCGCCCCGTTCAAGCGCCGGGATTCACGGCCGGGGCCTTTGTGGACGACTTCGGTACAACGGGCCGACCTGTCTCGCCCGGTGAAGGGCAAAGAGCGTTCGCTCGACGTCGCGGGCGGTGCAGCCGAGTGTCCGGGCGAGATGGCGGACGACCGCGAGGAACTCGGACCAGTTGCCGAAGCTGAATCCGACCGCCCCGGGGTTCTTCGCCACCGCGCCGAGCTCGCGCAGCAGGCTCCACACGTGGATGTCGAGAACACCGTACCGTTTCGGATTCAGGAGCGTCAACGCCGCGGACGCCATCGGCGCCGAGACGCCGTTCAAGGACGTGAGCGCGTCGAAGCGCTTGCGCTCGCTGCGGGTGGAGAGTGCCGCGCGGCTTGCCGAACGAATCGAGGCGGGAGTGTTCGCCCGGATCCGGTGAATCACGCGCGGGGACTTCCAAAAGCAGATCGCCTCGAGCTCCGACGGCCGGAGGTAGCCCCGCGTTCGCGCGCCGCGAAGCCGCCGGATCAGACCGGCCGTGACGGCGTCCTCGTCGCGCGAGAGGTGTTGCCGGATGAGCGGCTCGACTTCGAAAAATGTCAGCGCCGGCGGGAGGGAGCTCAGCTTGCGGGCTCCTCGTAAAGGCCGAGCACCCGCGCGCTGCTGACGGCCCCGGTCGTGTCGTCGGAAGCGCGCTGCCCGTCGCCGCGCTCCGAAACGCCGATGTCGGCGGCCGGAATTTCGAGGTAACAGATTTTTCCGTCGGGCATCGTCAGCCCCCTCTCCGAGACTTTATCTCAACAGCTTTTCTGCGATCGAGCGAGGAGAATGAATCGCGACGCCCCGAATCGACCTGCCGAAGAGCGGGCCAAAATGCGACCGGTCGCCGGTGACGAGAGCTTCGCAGCCGAGATGGATCGCCGCGGCCAGAACCGGCCGATTCTTCTCCGGCAGGGCCGCGGCTCCGGCGATCTCCCCTCCCACGGGTGGCTCTTGCGGTCGCGGTCCGTCAAGCGCGGTGCAGGGAGATCAAACCAAGGCGCTCCATTCGAACAAAATCTGCGTCCAGCGACCAGATCAAAGCATTCGTCTCGAACGACAGGACTCCAATGAGCAGGTCGATGACCCCGAATCGCTCCCCGGAACGCGCCGCTGTATCCACCCAGGTTTCGGCCGTCAGCCAGGATGCCGGGGTGGGAACGATAAGCGGAAGAGCCGAAAGAGCGCGGCGAAGAGTTCCCTGATCCCGCTTTGGCGCCCCGGAAAGAATCTCGATGCGAACCGGCGCCGCGAGGCCGACCTCGTCGCCATCGAGCAGCGATTCGAGGTGCACGGCTTCACGGCTCTTTCGGCTGCGAAAGGCAGCTATCCAGACCGAACTGTCGACGAGAATCACTTGCGACGGGGACGGCGTCGCGAGCGGGGAAGATCGATGTCGAGACGGATCGAGCCGAGAAGCGACTTCAGCTCTTCAATTCGCTTCCTTCGAACCAGGTCGCGCAGAGCCACAACGACCGTATCGGTCTTCGATTTGAACCCGAGCGTCTTGCGGGCTTCCTCGATGAGCGGTTCCGGGAGGTCCAGTGTCGTTCGCATACGAATTATCGTCGAACATATGCTTCAGAATGTCAAGATGGGGCTGC
>JBOGJO010000105.1:0-2743 GCA_050747885.1 Thermoanaerobaculia bacterium | reverse complement strand
GAGCGTAGCTGGAGCTCGCGAGCACGTCGATGCTGCCGAGCCCGCTTCCGCCGATCGCCGCGACAATGTCGGGAAATCCGATGTCGGCAGCCGGAGGGATCTCGACTCCCCTGGAAGGGTCGCTCGCGGAGGTCGGGCGGCCGGCGGGATGGAAGACCAGCTCGCACGAGATCGTCTGGTTCCCCGGGTTGACGAGTTGCATCGACGTCTTGAAGTTCGAGCCGGCGGCGCCCTGCACCGAGCCGGCGCCGAGAACGATTCCCGCCCGGTTCAGGGTCCCCTGGCCCCGCACGAGGACGCCGATCGTCTCCGGAATGAGGTGCGAGTCCTGCTGGTTGCAAATCGAAATCGAGCCTGTTCCGCTGTCCCCGTCGAACTGGAGCGTCTGATTTCCGCCTCCCGTGATCATCTGGACGGCGCCGCAGTTGTCGGACCCGAGCTCGGTGATTCCGAGGAAATCCCCCGCGTTCAGCGACACGGGAGGCGAGAGGGTGACGTCGACGAGGCCGGCCGGGGCGCTGAACGGCCCGCGCTCGGCGACGAAATTGAGATTCGTCGAACCGTCCTTCCGGTAGAACTTCAGCATGAACGACCCGGTACAGGAGCTCGAGCCTCCTCCCCAGTAGACCGTGGCGCTCGAGTACGTTCCCGTCGCCGTCGCCGAGCGTACGAGATCGATGAATGTGGAGCTGGTAGCCGAAAACACGACTACGGAGCCGAGGCCCCCGGCCGTGGCGACAGTCGCGCCCGGGCTCGTCCCGGCGAGGGTAAGGAATCCGAGGATGGCGGCCGGCAGAATGGCGATTACTCGAGACCGTTGGGTCATGAATCTCCTCCTGTTCTGATTTGCGCGCATAGTTTACGCGCGTTTTGGGGTCCGATCCTGGATTCCGGCCCGTCGTGAGAACAGCGCGGATCAGTGTTTGTGCCGCGCCGCTGCGATCGGGCGGTGTTTGGGATGCGATTCCACGTGGATGGGGATCTGAAACGAGGAGGAAGCGCCTTCCGTGAAGACCTCGTGACAGGTCCGACAAGCCAGCTCTTTTTCCCAGACATAGCCGCTCGGCACGGAAACCATGTTCATTTCGCCGCAACCGCTGCATTTCCAGCGGACGAATACGGGCTGCATACGGTTCCTCGGTGAGTGCAAGAAGTGTTCCGGAAGACGCTCCGGAACGATAGAATCGTTGCGGCAAAATGAGAAAGAAATCGTTCGCTTCCAGTATCTTCCGGAACGAGGCCACTTAGGTGCCCGCGGCTTCAACTGGCGTGGGAAAAGCCCCTGAAAAGAAACCGAAAATCGAGAGGCTCAAGAGCGTCTGGCCCGACCTCTGGGAGCTGATTCGGCCGCGGCGAGGCCTTCTCGCGTTGGGCCTGGCCCTGATGGCGGTCAATCGCGTGTCCGGGCTCGTGCTTCCGGCGTCCACGAAATTCCTCGTGGATGACGTCGTCCTCAAACACCAGACCCGGCTCCTCGTTCCGATCCTGGCCGCGGTCTTCGGAGCGACTCTCATCCAGGGCGCGACGTCGTTTTCTCTGACGCAGCTGCTGTCGAAGGAGGCGCAACGCCTGATCGCCGAGCTTCGCGAGAGAGTGCAGGCTCACGTGGGGCGCCTCCCCGTCGCGTACTACGACTCGAACAAGACGGGAACGCTCGTGGCCCGCATCATGACCGACGTGGAGGGAGTTCGAAACCTCGTCGGGACAGGCCTCGTCGAATTCGCGGGAGGACTCCTGACGGCGGCGATCGCGTTTGTCGTGCTCGTGCGCCTGAGCCCCACGATGACCCTGTTCGCCTTCGCCTGCCTCCTTTTCTTTTCGCTCGGCCTCAAGAAGGCGTTCGTGACGATCCGACCGATCTTCCGCGACCGCGGCAAGATCAACGCGGAAGTGACCGGCCGGCTCACCGAATCGCTCGGTGGGGTGCGCGTCGTGAAGGGCTACCACGCGGAGGCGCGGGAGGAGGGAGTCTTTCGTTCAGGCGTCCAGCGCCTTCTCGACAACGTCCTGCGGACGCTCACCGCGACCTCGCTCATGAGCCTGTCCTCGACGATGTTGATGGGAATCGTCGGCTCCGTCGTGATGTACCTGGGAGCGCGGCAGATCCTGGCCGGCACCCTCACGCTCGGCGGTTTCTTCACGTACACGATGTTCCTCGGCTACCTCGTCGCACCGATTTTCCAGATCGTCAACATCGGAACCCAGATCACCGAAGCCCTCGCCGGCCTCGAGCGAACCCGCGAAGTCCTGAGCGAGCGGCCCGAGGACCGCGATCCGGACCGCACCGAGACGCTGGGGGAGATCCGAGGCTCGATCCGGTTCGAACACGTCGATTTCGCGTACGACACCGACAAGCCGGTGCTCAAAGACGTGAGTTTTTCCGCGGAGCCGGGGACGGTCACGGCACTCGTGGGCTCTTCCGGGTCCGGAAAGTCGACGATCATCGGGCTCATCGCGGCGTTCTACAAGCCGGTCGCGGGCCGGATCTTCATCGACGGAATCGACCTCGGCCGGGTTCGCCTCGATTCGTACCGGGAGGCCCTCGGCGTGGTGCTCCAGGAATCGTTCTTGTTCGACGGGACGATTCGCGAAAACGTCGCGTTCTCGCGCCCGCGGTCCTCTGAAGACGAGATCCTCCGCGTTTGCCGGATCGCACGGGTGGACGAGTTTGCCGAAAAATTCGAGACCGGTTACGACACGGTCGTTGGAGAGCTTGTCTTTAAAATATACGGGGGGCAGCTGG